>JBQCJG010000132.1:0-2010 GCA_051952955.1 Lysobacteraceae bacterium
GCTGTGCGCTGGCGGCGAAGACGCTGCGGCCGGACATCGCCGTGTTCGGCGCCGAACCCGCGGGCGCGGACGACGCCGCCGCGTCGCTGCGCGAGGGCCGCTGCATCACCGACCGCACCGCGCGCACCGTCTGCGACGGCCTGTGCGGGCACCTCGCGCCGCGCACGCTGGCGCTGCTGCAGCGCCATGTCGACGCCATCCTCGTGGTCGACGATGCCGACACGCTGGCCGCGATGCGGCTGCTGTGGGAGCGGCTGAAGCTCGTGGTCGAACCCTCGTCCGCGATCGCCTTCGCCGCCGTGCTGAAACACCCGGAACGCTTCGCCGGCCGCCGCGTCGGCCTCGTGCTCACCGGCGGCAACGTCGATCTCGACACCCTGCCCTGGCAGGCGACGGCGTGAACCCGGGGGCACCGCCACCGCTGATCCGGCGCGCGTCCGGCCGTCGCCGGCGACGCGGCGGCGCGTGGCGCTGGCTGCGCCGGCTGCTGCTGCTCGCGCTGCTGTGGCTGTGCGGCGTCGCGCTGTACATCCTGCACGTCGGCGGCCGCGACGAGGCCGCGCGCGACGACGTGCGCGCCGACGCGATCATCGTGCTCGGTGCCGCGGCCTACGACGCGCGGCCATCGCCTGTGTTCGAGGAGCGCCTGCGCCACGGCATCGCGCTGTACAAGCGCGGACTCGCACCGACGCTGATCTTCACCGGCGGCTTCGGCGGCACCGGCGCGCGCTTCGCGGAGTCGCAGGTCGGGCGCCGTTACGCGCTGCGCCAGGGCGTGCCGGACCGTGCGATCCTGATCGAGACCGCATCGCACAACACCCGCGAGAACCTCGGACAGGCCGCCGCGCTGATGGCGCCGCGCAAGCTCACGCATGCGATCGTGGTGAGCGATCCGCTGCATCTCTCTCGCGCGCTGCGGCTGTGCGAGGACATCGGCATCCGGTGCATCGGCTCGCCCACGCCGACCACGCGCTACCGCAGCTTCGCCACGCGCTGGCGGTTCCTGCTCAACGAAGTCTATTTCTTCCACCGCGACGCGGCCGAACGCCTGCTCGCCCGCATCGACGCCTCCCGGAGCCCCGCGCCATGATCATCGACGGCACCCGCGCGCACGACCGCGCCACGACCCTCGTGCTCGACTACTACGCGGCGTTCAACCGCGGCGACCGCGAGGCGATGCTGGCGCTGCTCACCGACGACGTCGCCCACGACCTCAACCAGGGGCCGCGCGAGACCGGCCGCGACGCCTTCGCCGCGTTCATGGCGCGGATGGACCTCAGCTACCGCGAACAGCTGCGCGACATCGTGGTGATGGCCTCGCCCGACGGCAGCCGCGCCGCCGCGGAATACGTCGTGCACGGCGAGTACCTCGCGGACGACGACGGCCTGCCGCCGGCGAACGGCCAGCGCTACGTGCTGCCCGGCGGCGCGTTCTTCGATCTGCGCGACGGCAGGATCGCGCGGGTGACGAACTACTCCAACCTGCAGGACTGGATCGCGCAGGTCGGCGGCTGATCCACCGACCGCAGCGGCTCAAAGGAAGGAAAGCGCGGCGCAGCGCACGCGCGGCGGCGCGAACAGGCCGAGCCACAGCGCGAGCAGCGTCAGCGCGCCGACGATCACGCGCACGAGGATCGGTGGATCGTCGAACTGCATCGCGATCCCGACCGCGGCCGCCAGCAGCCAGATCAAGGTGGCGAAGAACACGATCACGGGTTTCGGCGTGTATTCCGTCATGTCCGCACCACCTGCATCCACAGGCCGAGCACGCACAGGAAGTTGAGCATGAAGACGAGCCCGCGCAAACGGACGTTCGTCGTCAGGATCTGCACCATCGAATGGAGCACGCGCCCGGCGACGAAGCCCCACGCCAGCGCGATCGATACGGCGTCGACCGGGCCGCGGAGCAGCAGCAGGCACGCGACATGGAAGAACAGCGGCCACTCGAACTGGTTCGAGAGGTTCGCGCCGATGCGCGGCTCGACGCGCGCCCACGGATTGCTGCCGTCG
>JBQCJG010000133.1:0-7589 GCA_051952955.1 Lysobacteraceae bacterium
GTCTTCACCGAGGACGACATCGACATCGGCCAGCAGTCGGGCAGCGTCTACATCCGCTCCAAGCTGGAAGGCGAACGCGCCGTGGCCGCGTTCCGCGCGCGCGGCGGCGTCGCCAGCATCCATCGCGTCGGCAACATCACCTACCACTCCGAGACCGGCGTGCTGCAGAAGAACATCGCCGAGAACGCGTTCTACCAGCGCACGAAGGCGTGCATCGCGCTGGGCATGGTGCCGGCGTACCTGGACGTCGCGGAGCTGACGTTCGTCGATCGGCTGGCGCAGGCGATCGTGCTGCTGTGCGAGCAGCACGCGCTGGGGAACGAGACCTTCCACCTGCACAACCCGCACCACGTGCAGCTGTCCACCTTCCTCGCCGCATCGACCGAAGGCCTGCGCATCCGCGGCGTCGCGTCGGACGAGTTCCTCGACCGCCTGCTGGCGCTGCGCGACGCGCCCGAGCACGCGGACGCGGTGATGAACCTGCTGCTGCACGCCGGCCTGCTGGACGAAGAAGCCGCGGACGACCGTCCGCCGCTGTACGTGCTCTCCGAGCGGACCGAACGGTGGCTGGCCGACCTCGGCTTCGCCTGGCCCGAACCGGACCCCGCGGCGATCCGCCGGCTGGTGCAATTGGCGACCGATGGCGACGTCGCGGCCGCGCATCCCGGCGCGCCGTCCTGACCCGGACGCGACCTCTCCTCTTCCGCCCCGTTACAGGAATCCACGATGGACTATCGACGCCTCGGCAAATCCGGCCTCAAGCTCAGCGAGCTCTCGTTCGGCTCGTGGGTGACCTTCGGCAACCAGGTCCAGGGGAAGGACGCGCTCGAGCTCATGGCCATGGCCTACGACGCGGGCATCAACTTCTTCGACAACGCCGAGATCTACGAATCCGGCCGCGCCGAAGTGGTGATGGGCGAGGCCCTGCGCAAGCTCGGCTGGGGCCGCGACACCTATCTGGTCTCCTCGAAGGTGTTCCGCGGCGGCGAGAAGCCGACCCAGAACGGCCTGTCGCGCAAGCACGTGTTCGACGCCTGCCACGCCGCGCTCAGGCGCCTGCAGGTGGACTACCTCGACCTGTACTACTGCCATCGCCCCGACGTCGACACCCCGATCGAGGAAACCGTGCGCGCGATGCACGACCTCGTCGCGCAGGGCAAGGTGATGTACTGGGGCACGTCGGAATGGAGCGCGCAGCAGCTGACCGAGGCGTGGGCCGTGGCGAAGGAGCTGCGGATCACCCCGCCGCAGATGGAGCAGCCGCAGTACAACCTGTTCGAGCGGCAGAAGGTCGAGGCCGACTACGCGCCGCTGTACGACCTGATGGGCCTGGGCACCACCATCTGGTCGCCGCTGAAGGGCGGCGTGCTGACCGGCAAGTACAACGCCGGCATCCCGGCGGACAGCCGCATGACCCTGCCCGGCTACGAATGGCTCAAGGCCCAGTGGGACAGCGAGGCGGGCCGGCAGCAGATCGGGAAAGTGCGCGCGCTGTCGACGCTCGCCGACGAGGTCGGGATGCCCGTCCACCACCTCGCGATCCTCTGGTGTCTGTCGAACCCGCGCGTGTCGAGCGTCATCCTCGGCGCCTCCCGGCCCGCACAGCTGGCCGACAACCTCAAGGCGCTCGAGTCGAAGCACAAGCTGACGCCCGAGGTGATCGCCCGCATCGAAGCGATCATGGACAACACGCCGGCACCGCCGCCGCGGTACTGACGCCGGCGGTGAAGCCGCAGCCCGCCTTGCACCCGATCGGTGCAAGGCCGCGTGCCGGCAGCGAGCCTGCGCCCCATCGACCCGGAGCCCGCCTCGTCGGGCCGATGGCATCCCGTCCGGACACTGGACAAGGCATTATGTAAGTCGTTACATAAAGGCTTTCCCGACAGAGTCCCTCCGATGGAATACATCTCCCAGCTCGGCCTCGTGGCTCTCGGCAGCCGTTTCCGCGCGGTCAGTGATCGGCTCTACGCCACGGCCGACGAGGTCTATCGGCTCACGGGCCTGCAATTGCAGGGGCGCTGGTTGCCGCTGCTGCGGGTGCTGCACGACCGCGGCCCGCTGACCGTGGGCGAGATCGCCGATGCCGTGGGCCAGACGCACTCGGCGGTCAGCCAACTCGCCGACCGGCTGGTCGCACAGGACTGGCTGGCGGTGGTCGTCGATCCCGCCGACAAGCGCCGCCGCCGGCTGCGCCTGACCGATACGGCCGCTGCGCAACTTCGTGCGGCGAAGCCGTACTGGCGCGCGATCGAGGACCTGTTCGCGCAGCACTGCCGCGAGCACGGCATCGACCTGCTGCCGACGCTGGCGACCTTCGAGCGCGTGCTGGCGCCGGACCTCGCGGAGACGATCGTCGCGCGCGCCGCGGCGCACGGGCGCGACGCGCTGCGCATCGTGCCGTTCGCGCCCGCGCTGCGCGAACACTTCTACCGGCTCAACGAAGCGTGGCTGCGCAAGTATTTCTACGTCGAGGAGATCGACCACCACGTGCTGTCGCATCCCGAAACCGAGATCCTGCAGCCGGGCGGCGAGATCTTCTTCGCCGCGCTGGGCGAGGAGATCGTCGGCACCTGCGCGCTGATGCCCGCGGGCGAAGGCACCTGCGAACTGACGAAGATGGCGGTCGACGAATCTCGGCAGGGGCTCGGCATCGGCCGCGCGCTGATGGAGGCCGCGATTACCGCGTTCCGCCGCCGCGGCGACCGCACGCTGTTCCTGGAGACGAACAGCAAGCTCGTCCCGGCGATCCGGCTCTACGAAGCGATGGGCTTCGAGCACCAGCCCGCGCGCAAGGCGGATTCGCACTACGTGCGCGCCGACGTCTACATGATCTGGCGCGATCCGGACGCACGGGCGGGCTGATCCGCCGGAGCCCGCGCTGCGCGCCGGGATCTCAGCCGTCGTTGTCGACCGCGGCGCCCGCGCTACGCCGCCGCAGCGCCACGCAGGCTACGATGCCCGCGAGCATGCCGCCGAGGAACAGCGGCAGCTCCGGATTGCCCGGCACCGCGAGCAGCGCGACCGCAGGGCCCGGGCAATAGCCGGCGATGCCCCAGCCGATGCCGAACAGCACCGAGCCGATCACCAGCGGCGCATCGATGCGCTGCGTGTCGGCGACGTGAAAGTGCGCATCGAACACCGGGCGCGGGCGTTTCAGCACGAAGCGGAACGCGATCGCCGCGGCGACGACCGCACCGCCCAGCACCCACAGCAGCGCCGGATCCCAGTCGCCGGCGACATCGAGGAAGGCCAATACCTTCTGCGGCGAGGTCATGCCCGCCAGCGCCAGGCCGACGCCGAACACCAGGCCGCACAGCAACGCGGCGAGCGCGCGCATCACGCGATCCCGCCGACGTGGCGCACGAGCCAGGTCGTGCCGATCGCGACCGACAGGAACACGCCGACCGCCACGAACGAGCGTCGCGAGAAGCGCGCCATGCCGCACACGCCGTGCCCGCTGGTGCAGCCGTGCGCCAGCGTCGTGCCGACGCCGACCAGCACGCCGGCGGCGACCAGCAGCAGCGGCGGGAAGCCCGCACGCGCGACCGGCGCCGTGCCGGTCGCGACTTCGTACACGCCCGCGCCGGCGATCAGCCCCAGCAGGAACAGCAGCCGCTGTGCGAAGACGGCCTTCGGCCCGGCGAACAGACCCGCGAGGAGGCCGCTGACGCCGGCGATGCGACCGTTGAAAAGCAGCAGGCCCGCCGCGGCGAGACCGATCAGGACGCCGCCGGCGAGCGCGGGCAGGAAATCGGAGAAGGCCATGGCACCGTGAGATCCGTCGCGGACGAGGCCCGAATGTAGCCGGTCGGATGCGGCTTTGGCGCGTGGCCGCCGCCGGACCTGAACGCATCGCGCGCAGGCGTTCACCTGCCGCCGGTCGATGCCGCACCGGACCTCCGCGCCACGCATCGATGCGGTGACGGACGGGACGGCGCCACGCCTGTGCATCCGCCGCCGGAGCGGCGAACGTGCGGGTCTTCGCCCGCTTCGGCCTGCCCATGCCCATCGGATCCGGTTCGCCTCGCGTCGCCCCGACTTCGACCGCACGTCGTGCACGGTGCGGCACACACGCAGGCCGCGGCGCAGTGGCGATGCCATGCATCGGCTTCGTCGTCGGCCTCTCGCTGCTCGCGGCGGGCGTGGCCATTGCGCTGCTGGCGCCGTACGGACTGTCCGCGTTGCCGACGGCGCAGGACCTTGCGCCAGCGAGCGACGACATGGCGGCGTTCCGCTGCGGCATGCCGGTTGCGGCGGCCATCGTGGGGCTGATGTTCTCGGTGCCCGTGGCGGCGATCGGCGGCGTGCTGATGCGGTGGGGCCGGCCGGCGCAAATGCAGTGCCGTCGTTGATCACGGCGGATGATCGCGACGACGACGCGCAGGCGGTCGCGACTCGCGTCCCTCCTGCGAAGGGCGCGGCGCTTCCCGCTAGAGCCCCACCAGGTGCAGGAACCGCGTGGTCGAGGTGTCCTCGATGCAGTGCACGAGGCGCGCGCCGGCGGCGCGGTAGACCGCCTGCCACGCGCGGCGGTCCGGCGGCGGGATGCCCTGCCCCGAGATCGCCTGCACGTAGTCGTGCAGCAGCGTTTCGCGCAGTGCGGGCGTGGTGCGGCCGGCATGGCCGAGGCGCCCGTAGTAGTCGGACACCAGCAGCATGCGGCCCGGGAAATCGCGGCGCAGGCGACGCAGCCACGCGGGCGCGGCGTCGCGTTTCGCGAACAGCTCGTTGGCGAGATCGCCGGCGACGATCGTGTCCACGCGCGCTTGCGCGTCCGCAGACAGCAGGCGCGTTGGCACGCGGCCGTCTCCCGCGAGGATGCGCACGCGGCGCGCGACGCCCGCCGCGCGCAGACGCGCGCGCGCGAGCCGGCACATGCCCGGGTTGGCGTCGATGCCCCAGCCGCGCAGTTGCGGGTTCGCGACCGCCAGCGCCGCGAGCAGCGCGCCGGGGCCGCAGCCGAGATCGAGCACGCCGCGGCTGCCGAGCTGCGCGAGCAGCGCCGCCGGCATCGCCTCGGCGCCGCCCGGCGCATGCAGGAACGCGTTGGCGTGGCGCCGGCGATCGACGCGCGCGCCGGCCCGCGCCGGATAGCGCAGCAGTTCCGGCAGCGCGACCGCATTCGCGCCGAACGCGCCGGCGTAGAGATCGAGCACGAACCGCGCTTCCGGCGCCGCGCCTTCGGTCGCGACGAAACGCTTGCCCTGCCTGCGCACGAGCGTGGTGCGCGCGGCGGCGAAGTCCAGCGTCGCGGCGAGCAGCGCGGGATCGAGTCTGCACGCCTGCGCCACGTCCTCGACCGTACGTGGCGTCGACAGCGCGGCGAGCACGCCGAGGTCGTGCAGCGTCGACAGCGCGTGGCCGAGCTGCAGGCCTTCGGCGAGATCCAGCGCGCCCCAGCGCGGCGCGGCGATGGCGTTGGACGGAGACGCGGCCTGGCGGCTCAATGCATCGCCCCCGCGGCCGTCTCCGGCGCGGGCACGAGGATGCCGGCGCCGACCAGTTCGCGGAAGAAACGGTCGTCGACGCCGTCGTCGCCGGTGGCTTCGCGCAGCATCGCCGCGACCGCGTCGCAGCGCTGCGGCTCGGCGAACACGCAGAGGATCGCTTCCAGCCCTTCGTCGATGCGCCATGCTTCGGGCGACGTGCGGCCGAGATGCAGCAGGTAGCTGGTGCGCTCGTCGTCGTCGTCGGGCAGCAGCGCGGCGTCGCGCGCGGCGTCGCGGATCCGTGCCAGCCAGCGGTCGCAGTCGTGCAGACCGGAGAGGATGCGCACGCGATCGCTCAGCACGTAAGGCCGCGGCGCATCGTAGACGGTGGCGCGCACGTCGCTCGGCACGGGCCGCGTGTCGTGCAGCGCAAGACCGTAGCGGAACAGCGACGTGAGGTGATGGCCGGCGCCGTGTTCGGCGGCGATGAACCCGGCGAGCAGGTCCGCGTCCGGCATCCAGCCCGGCGGACGTTCGCGCTGCACGCGTTCCGCCTGCACGCGGAACGCCGCGACGAACACGGACAGCCGGCCGCCGTACCGTCGCAGCGCGTACGCGGCCACGTCCGGCCCGACGCGGCGCAACAGGTCGACCGTCGCCACCGCGAACAGGTGGTCCTCGCGCGGCAGCGCGGCGGGATAGTGGAAGTAGGTCTGGAAGATCTCCGGCGTCGACACGACCAGCTCGCGGTCGTCGGGGCCGATCAGCTCGCTGTTGTACGGGCTGGCGTAGCCGTCGTAGCGCACGCCGTCGCCGCGCTCGGCGTACATCGGCGTGCCCGGCTCCGGCTGCAGGATGTGCAGCTGGGTGAGGCAGTTCGTGGAGAAATGACGGCCGATCATGTCCAGCGTGTCGTCCTGGTCGGCGCGCTCTTCTTCCGGATAGCCGGTGATGAACGACGCCGTGGTCTCGATGCCCAGCGACGCGCACACGCCGAGGATCGGTTCGACCAGGTCGAGGTCCAGCCGCTTCTGGCTGATCTTCTGCATCCGCTTCGAGCCGGTCTCGATGCCGAAGTACAGGCCGATGCAGCCGGCGTCGGCCATGCTTTCCAGCAGCGCCGGATTCACGCAGTCCACGCGCGCCGACACCCGCCAGCGGAAGCCGCGCCCGCGCACCGCCTCGCAGAACGCCTGCACCTTGTGGCGGTTGACGGTGAACATGTCGTGGTCGAGCTTGAACTCGTGGAAGCCGTAGCGTTCGCGCAGCCGTTCCAGTTCGAACACCAGCCGCTCCGGCGATTTCAGCCGGAAGCTGCGCTGGAAGAAGCCGGCGGTCGAGCAGAACGTGCACGCGAACGGACAGCCGCGTCCGGCCTCGATGCGCAGCAGGTCGAGGCCGAGTTCGGCGATCGGGTAATGGTCGTAGTCCAGCAGCGGCAGGCTGTCGAGATCGTGGACCTTGGGCTTGCCTTCGGTCATGCGGAACGCGCCGTCGCGATGATCGCGCCAGCTCAGGCCGGGGATCTTCGCGAACGCACGGTCCGGCAGCGCGCGCAGCACCGACGGGAACACCTCGTCGGCCTCGTGGCGCACGACGAGGTCGAACTGCGGGAAGCGTTCGAGGATGGGCCGGTCCAGCATCGTCGCGTGCGGGCCGCCGAGCAGCAGCGGCAGATCGGGTTCGGCGCGGCGCAGGCGCGCGGCGACGTTGATCGCGAACAGGAAGCTGCAGCCGAGCGTGGTGAAACCCACGGCCTCCGGCGACTGCGCGAGGATCTGCGCGGCGGCGATGTCGTACAGGTGTTCGTCGTAGCGCAGCGTGCCGTTGCGCAGCAGGCGCTTGGGGTCGTAGATCGACGTCTTCACGCCGTCGCGCGCGGCCGAGGCCGCCAGCGCCAGCAGGCCGAGGTGCGGATGCACGTCGAGCAGCGCGAGGTCGCCCTCCTCCGGCATCACCAGGTTGTCGACGAGGGTCAGGCGCATCACGCCTCGGGGATCGTCGACAGTTGCACCAGGCCGAAGTCGGCCAGCGTCGCCAGCGCCGCGCGCACCGCCGCGGTCGCGCCTCCCCCGCCGCCGCGGCGGCGCCCCAGCGCGGGGCCGCTGCGGCGGCCGGCGCTGCGCGCCCGCAGGGGGAAGCCGACCGCGTCGCGGTCGC
>JBQCJG010000134.1:0-12608 GCA_051952955.1 Lysobacteraceae bacterium
GGGTTTGCGGTGGTGTTTTGTGGAATAAACACCCGCCCCCCAGTTGTTAGTGGGGCATTCAGGCCGATGTTGTGCGCTATGAAACAACGTGACGGGGCATGACGGCCGCTCTACCAACAGCCGGCCGAATCATTCGGCGAACGGATCCCACGCGCACCACCAATGCGGATAGTGCAGCGGGCTCGCCACGAGGCCGGCGCGCACCGGGTTCTCGATGACATAGCGCACGTGCCGCGCCACGTCGTCATTGCAGCGGAGCGCATGATCGAAATAGCCCGGTTGCCAGAACGGCGAGGCGGCCGGCCCTGCCATGTCGATTCCACGAGACACCCGCCCCTTCAGCAGGGCGACGACTTCCGGAAGCGTGCCTGCACGGAGCACGAACAGCCAATGAAAATGATCGGGCATCGCGATCCAGGCCAGATGGTCGACGGCACCGTCGTTCTGCAATCGCCTTAGTTCCATGGCGAGACATTCGACGCATCGAGCGTCGCCGAAGCGAGGCGATCTGCGATGGCAGATTGTGGTCACCGAATAAATGCGACCGACTTCCGAAGATCTGCCGCGCGCAAGCCGTGGACTGGACATGCGTCATCGTCGCTGGCCCGCGCACGCAGCGGCATCGGATCAATCCGAAACGAGCGTAGGAAATCTGATCGAACTCGCCAGCCCGAGGCGACATGCCGGGTAGAGGGGCCTTCAGGCCGATGATCTTTTGAGATAAAGCGAAAGGCAGCGGCCTGAAGGCCGCTCTACCAAACCACGCGAGACCTCTTTGCTCCGCGCTACGGAACTCCGCCGGGATCAGGCGTCCCGCAACCCGAACCCGACGCTGCGGGCCAGGTCGTCGAAGCCGGGGAACGAGGTTGCGACGTTGGCGATGTCGCCGATCGCGAACGTGCCGGCGCAGCGTTGGCCGGCGATGGCCGAGGCCATGGCGATGCGGTGGTCGCCGAGGCTGTCGATGACGACCGGCGTCGCGGGATCGACGGCGAACGCGGGGCCGGCGTCGCCGGGGCCGCGACCGTGGATCGTCGCGCCGTCCTCGACTTCGTCCACGCGCACGCCCAGCGCGCGCAGCGCGGCGGACATCGCGGCGAGGCGGTCGGATTCCTTCACCCGCAGTTCGGCGGCACCGGCAATGCGGGTTTCGCCTTCGGCGCAGGCCGCGGCGACGAAGAGCGCGGGGAACTCGTCGATCATGTCCGGCACGATCGCCTCGGGCACGGCGATGCCGCGCAGCGGCGCGGCGCGCACGCGCAGGTTGGCGACGGCCTCGCCGCCGGCCTTCGTGGCGTTCGCTTCCTCGATGTCGGCGCCCATCATGCGCAGCGCCTGCAGCAGGCCGGTGCGGCGCGGGTTCATGCCGACCGCTTCCAGCGTCAGGTCCGAACCGGGGATCACGCTCGCGGCGACGAGGAAGAACGCGGCCGACGAGAAATCCGCCGGCACGTGCACGTCGGTCGCGCGCAGCGCATGCGCGTTGCCGGCGCCGCCGCGCACGCGCGCGACGCCCGGCTCGAACTCGATCGGCCAGCCGAACGCGGTGAGCATGCGCTCGGTGTAATCGCGGGTCGGATGCGGCTCGCGGACGACGGTGTCGCCCTCCGCGTACAGGCCGGCGAGCAGCAGCGCCGATTTCACCTGCGCGCTGGCGACCGGCAGCGTGTAGTCGATGCCGTGCAGCGCACGGCCGCCGCGGATGCGCAGCGGCGGCAGGCCGCCGTCCTCGCTGTCGATCACCGCGCCCATGGCCGACAGCGGATCGATCACGCGCCGCATCGGCCGCTTCGACAGCGAGGCGTCGCCGACCAGCGTGCTGTCGAACGCCTGCCCCGCGAGCACGCCTGCCAGCAGGCGCATGCCGGTGCCGGCGTTGCCGCAGTCCAGCGCTTCCTGGCTTGCACGCAAACCGTGCAGGCCGACGCCGTGGACGATGCGCGACTGCGGCGACGGCGCCTCGATCTTCACGCCGAGCTGCTGGAACACCGCCGCGGTGGCGCGGGTGTCCTCGCCTTCGAGGAAGCCGTCGATGCGCGACACGCCTTCGGCCAGCGAGGCCAGCATGATCGCGCGGTGCGACACCGACTTGTCGCCCGGCACGCGGAGACGTCCACTCAACGGCCGGCCCGGGCCGACGATCCAGTCCCTGCGTTCGCCGCCGCTCATGCCAGTACCTCGTCGATGCCGGCCAGCAGCCGGCGGTTGTCGTCGGCGTCGCCGACGGTGATGCGCAGGCAGTGGCCGAGGCCGTAACCGCCCATGGGCCGCAGCACGATGCCGCGGTCGATCAGCGCGGCGTCGATCGCGGCGACCCGCGCTTCGTCGCCCGGCGCGGCGAACTGCACCAGCAGGAAATTCGTCTGCGACGGGAACACCCGCAGCCCGCGCGCGCGCAGCGCCTCGGCCAGCGCGGCGCGCTGCTCGCGGGTGCGCGCGACCACCCATGCGAGGTGTTCGTCGTCGGCGAGCGCAGCCTCGGCCGCGGCCAGCCCGGGGGTGTTGACGTTGAAGCTCTCGCGCACGCGCTCCATCACCGCGATCAGGCCGGGATGGCCGATCGCGTAGCCGACGCGCAGCCCCGCCAGCGCATAGGCCTTGCTGAAGGTGCGTGCGACGACGAGGTTGGGATGCGCGGCGACGAGACCCAGTGCGGAGGCCCATTCCGGCGCGTCGACGAACTCGGCGTAGGCTTCGTCGACGACCACGATCACCTCCGCCGGCACTTTCGCGAGGAACGCGGCGAAGGCCTCGGCGCCGAACCAGGTGCCGGTGGGGTTGTTCGGGTTCGCGAGGTAGACCAGCCGCGTCGACGGCGTGATCGCCGCGGCGATCGCGTCGAGGTCGTGGCCGCGCGGCATCGCGTGGCCGTCGGGATGGCAGGGCGCGACGCGCAGCGGCGCGTCGGCGGCCCGTGCGGCGATCGCGTAGACCGCGAAACCGTGCTGCGAGGCGACGACGTCGGCGTCCGGGCCGGCGAACACCTGCGCGAACTGCATCAACAGCTCGTGCGAGCCGTTGCCGAGCAGGATCGACGCGGGATCGACGCCGTGCTTCGCCGCGAGCGCGCGCTTGAGGTCGCCGCCCAGCGGATCGGGATAGCGGTCACTGGCGTGGATCGTGCCGAGCACGGCCTCCTTCGCCTTCGCGCTGGGGCCGTAGGGATTCTCGTTGGAACCGAGTTCGACCAGGTGCCGGCCTTCGAACCGGCGCCGGAACGCGACGAGGTCGTGGCCGGGATCGTAGGCGCGCAGGCGCTGGATACCGGGGCGGGCGATCGCGGAGAAGAAGGCTTCGTCGGTCATGGCGTCGGGAGCACGGTCACGTTCGCGGGCGTCGCTGCGGATGAAGGGGACGATGGAAACACCGTCATTCCCGCGCATGCGGGAACCCAGGCGTCATGGCGACCACGATTGGGTCCTCGCTTGCGCGAGGATGACCGTCTGGAATCGAACGTTCGGCTTACGGCACCGCCACCGGATACGAGCCCAGCACGCGCACGTCGCCGGCGTAGCGATCGATCTCGGCCAGCGCGTCCTTGAGCGGCGATTCCTCGGCATGGCCGGCGACGTCGATGAAGAACGCGTATTGCCACAGCTTGCCGTGCGCAGGTCGCGACTCGATGCGGTTCATGCTGATCTCGCGCCGCGCCAGCGGTTCGAGGATGCGGTACAGCGCGCCGGGCTGGTCGCGGATGAAGACCAGCAGCGAGGTGCGGTCGTGGCCGGAACTCGGGAACGAGGCGCGGCCGATCACCAGGAAGCGCGTGGTGTTGTCGGCGCGGTCCTGGATCGGGCCGGCCACGACCTTCAGGCCGTAGGCATGGCCCGCGTTCTCGCCGGCGATGGCCGCCGCGTCGTCGGCGTTGCGCGCGCGGCGCGCGCCCTCGGCGTTGCTGACCACCGCGTGTTTCTCGACCTTCGGCAGGTGCTGGCGCAGCCACGCCTTGCACTGCGCCAGCGACAGCGCGTGCGAGTAGACGCGTTCGATGTCCTCGATGTGGCCGGTGCGCGAGAGCAGGTACTGGTTCACGCGCAGCTCGATTTCGCCGCAGATCATCAGCGGCGACGTCAGGAACAGGTCGAGCGTCGACTGGATGGTGCCGGTGCCGGAGTTCTCGACCGGCACCACGCCGAAGTCCGCATGGCCGGCGGCGACGTCGTCGAACACCTCCTCCACCGTACCCAGCGGCAGCGCCATCGCCGAGTGGCCGAAGTGCTTGTACACCGCCTGCTGCGAGAACGTGCCTTCGGGACCGAGGTAGCCCACGCGCAGCGGTTCCTGCTGGGCGAGGCAGGCGGACATGATCTCGCGGTACAGCCGCACCAGCACTTCGTCGGACAGCGGGCCTTCGTTGCGGTCCACCACGCGACGCAGCACCTGCGCCTCGCGTTCGGGGCGGTAGTAGTCGACCGCGGCGGCGAGCTTGCCCTTGGCCTTGCCGACCTGGTGCGCCCACAGCGCGCGCTCGGCGATCAGCGACTGGATCTCGCGGTCGATGCCGTCGATCTGCGCGCGGACCGCGGCGAGGTCGGGCTTGCCCTGCGCATCGGTCGGGATGCCGACCGACGCCGGCGACTTCGCCCGGGACGGCTTGCCGGCGGTCGCGTCGTCCGCGGACGCTGCCGCAGGCTTCGCGACGGTCTTGGCAGAGGATGTCGCAGCGGACTTCGCGGTCGTCTTGTTCGCCGGTTTGCGCGGACGTTGCTCAGCCATGGCGTTGCCTGAAGTCCTGCATGAACGCGACCAGCGCCTGCACGCCTTCGATCGGCATGGCGTTGTAGATCGAGGCGCGCATGCCGCCGACGGCGCGGTGGCCCTTCAGCGCCAGCAGGCCGGCGGCCTTGGCTTCGGACAGGAACGGCTTGTCCAGCGCCTCGTCGTGGAGGATGAAGGGCACGTTCATGCGCGAACGCACGGCCGGATTCACCTCGTTGCGGTAGAAGCCGCCGGAACCGTCGATCGCGTCGTACAGCAGCTTCGACTTCGCGGCGCTGCGGCGGGCGAACTCGGCGACGCCGCCTTCGTCCAGCATCCACTTCACGTTGAGGCCGAGCATGTACCAGTTCCAGGTCGGCGGCGTGTTGAGCATCGACTCGCCCTTGGCGTGCGAGGCGTAGGTGAAGATGTCGGCGCGCGGCTGGCCGGCGCGCTCCAGCAGGTCCTTGCGGATGACGACGACGGTGATGCCGACCGGGCCGAGGTTCTTCTGCGCGCCGGCGTAGATCACGCCGTACTTCGAGACGTCGACCGGCTCGGAGGCGATGCTGGAGCTGAAGTCGGCGACCAGCGGCACGTCGCCGACGTCGGGCGTGTCACGGAATTCCACCCCGTGGATGGTTTCGTTCGCGGTGATGTGGACGTAGGCGGCGTCGGGCGTGAGCTGCCAGTTGTCGCGGGCCGGGATGTCGCGGAAGCCGCCGGCCTCGCTGGTCCCGGCGACGCGCACGTCGACGTACGGCTTGGCCTGCTTGACCGCGGTCTTGCCCCAGTGGCCGCTGAGGACGTAGTCCACGGCCTGCCCGGGGGCGGCGAAGTTGAGCGGGATCAGCGCCTGCTGGGTGGTGGCGCCGCCGCCCAGGAACAGCACGGCGTAGTCGGAGGGGATCGACATCAGCGTGCGCAGGTCGGCTTCGGCCTGGGCGGCGACTTCGATGAACTCTGGGCCGCGGTGGCTGTGCTCGACGATCGACGCCCCGGAGTCGCGCCATTCCAGCATCTCGGCCTGGGCCTGGCGGAGGACGCTTTCGGGCAGGGCGGCGGGGCCGGCACTGAAGTTGAACGCGCGCGACATCGGAGTTCCAGAGGGGATGGGGTGGGCCCCGGAGTATGCCGCAGCGCAACAACGTTGTGGAGCTGAACGAAGGTCGATCCGGCATGTCGACATGCCGCTGACCCGCACATCCGGCGCAACCGAATGCCCGCTCGCCTCGTCTTATAGTCGAACGTACCGGTCGGCCCCCTTTCCCGGAGATATCGCATGCCCCTGCCCGCCTCCCTCCGCGACGCCCTGCGCGTCCCCGACGACGAGATCACCGACGAGTCGGTCTGGCGCGATCGCCGCCGACTGCTCGGCCTGCTCGCCGCCAGCCCGACCCTCGCCCTGTCCGGCTGCGCCGAAGCCGACCCGCCTCCGCCGCCGAAGACCGCCGCCAACCCGGCGCAGGTCAAGGCCGGCTTCCGCACGACCGAAGAGCTGACCCGCTACGAGGACGCCACCAGCTACAACAACTTCTACGAGTTCGGCACCGGCAAGGGCGATCCGGGCGAGGCGGCGAAGACCCTGCGCACGTCGCCGTGGTCGATCGCGGTGTCGGGCGAATGCGCCAGGCCCGGCCGGCTGGACCTGGCCGAACTGGTCAAGTCGCGCAAGCCGGAGGAGCGCGTCTACCGCATGCGCTGCGTCGAGGGCTGGTCGATGGTGCTGCCGTGGCTGGGCATCCCGCTGGCGGAGGTGCTGAAGCGGTTCGAGCCGACGTCGAAGGCGAAGTTCGTCGCCTTTACCAGCTTGGCCGACCCGCAGCAGATGCCGGGCGTGAAATACCGATCGATCGACTGGCCGTACCGCGAAGGCCTGCGCATCGACGAGGCCATGCACCCGCTGACCCTGCTCGCCACCGGTCTGTACGGCAAGCCGCTGCCGCAGCAGAACGGCGCCCCGGTGCGGCTGGTCGTCCCGTGGAAGTACGGCTTCAAGGGCATCAAGTCGATCGTCTCGATCCGCTTCGTCGAGAAGATGCCGGAGACGTCCTGGAACATGCTGCAGCCGGACGAATACGGCTTCTTCAGCAACGTCAACCCGAACGTCGACCACCCGCGCTGGAGCCAGAAGACCGAGCGCCGGATCAGCGGCACCGCCAGCAAGCTGTTCGCCGAACGCATCCCGACGCGGCTGTTCAACGGCTACGCCGAGCAGGTGGCCGACATGTACAAGGGCCTCGACCTGAAGAAATGGTTCTGAGCCGCCCCCTCCGGATGCCGATGGACACCATGATCCGACCGACCCTTCCCGCCGACGCCGACGCGCTGATGGCCATCGTCGCCGACAGCGGCGAGTTCGATGCGGACGCGCTTGCGCACGTCCGCAACACCCTCGATCGGCACCTTCGGGGCGAGGACGACGACATCTGGCTCACCGCCGAGGATCCGCACCCGGTGGCGGTCGCCTACTGCGCACCGGAGGCGGTGACGCAGGGCACCTGGAACCTGCTGATGCTCTGGACCCATCGCGACCAGAAGGGCCGGGGACACGGGCGTGCGCTGGTCGAAGGCGTGGAGCAGCGGCTGGCCGCACGTGGCGCGCGCCTGCTGATCGTCGAGACCTCCGGCCTGCCGAGCTACGCCGCGGCCCGGGCCTTCTACGAGAAGTGCGGATTCCGGCAGGAAGCGCGGATCCGCGATTTCTATGCCGCCGGCGACGACAAGCTCGTCTTCACCCGCACGGTGTCCGCCGCCGCCGCGCGCTGACAACGTGGTCGACGTCGACGCGCCTCTCATCTCCCTCTCCAGCCTCCCGCGCCCATGCCGAAGTCCACGCTCCGTCCCATCGCCACCAAGGCCCTCGTCCACGCCCTCAGCCTGACCCCGCTGGCGATCCTCTGCTGGCAGTTCTGGGAGGTGTTCAGGACCGGCAGCGACGCCCTCGGCGCCGATCCGGTGGCCGAGGTCGAACATCGCCTGGGGCTGTGGGCGCTGCGGTTCCTGATCCTCGTGCTGGCGATCACGCCGCTGCGGCACCTGACCGGGCAGACCGGGCTGCTGCGGTTCCGGCGGATGCTGGGCCTGTACGCCTTCGCCTACGCCACCCTGCACTTCACCGCCTACCTGGCGCTGGACCTGCGCGGCTACTGGACGCAGATCTTCGAGGAGATCGCCAAGCGCCCGTACATCACGGTCGGCTTCGCCGCCTGGCTGCTGCTGGTGCCGCTGGCGATCACCTCCACCCGCGGCTGGATGCGCCGGCTGGGCCGGCGCTGGGGCCAGTTGCACAAGCTGGTCTATGCCATCGGCGTCTTCGCCGTGCTGCACTTCTGGTGGCTGGTGAAGTCCGACATCCGCGAACCGGCGCTGTACGCCGGACTGCTCGCGGTCCTGCTGGGCGCGCGCCTCGTGCGGCGCGTGCGGACGCGGGCCGCGACGCCGTCGCGGTCAGTGGCCGCCCAGCAGCAATAGCGAGGCGATCGCCGCCGCCAGGAGCAGCGCGGCCAGCAGCAGCCACGACAGGTGGCGATCGCGGCGCGACGGCGGAGCGGGCTCGTGCGACGGCTCGACGATGACCGTGCTGCGCGCGACGGACGCACCCGGCGCCGCCGGCGCCTCGATCACGAAGCGATGATGCTGGTCGAACACGATCTGGTCGCCCGGGGCCAGCAGCGCATCGCGCACGGGCACGCCGTTGACCACGCTGCCGTCGCCGCTGCCGAGATCGCGCAGCACCACGCGGGTGCCGATCATCTCGATGCGGGCATGGCGCTCGGCGAAGGCCGGGTCGTCGATGCGGATGTGCGCGTCCTCGCTGCGGCCGACCAGCCGCGGGGATTCGAGGGTGAAGCTGCGGCCGTGGTGCCGGCCGCCGACGCCGCGCACGACCACGCGGCAGTCGCCCTGGAACTCGCCGGGCACGTGGCGGAGCGCGTCCGGCAGCTTCTCCACCGGCTTCGACGACACCAGCAGCATCTCCACGCCGTCGAGATAGATCGCATCGCCGAGGCGCAGCATCGCCATGCGCTTCACCGGGCGGCCGTTGACGTGGATGCCGCGGGCACCGTCGGCCACCGTCATCCACACCCCGCGCCGATCGACGAACAGGCGCACCGACGGTGCGTCGTCGTCGCCGACCAGCCCGACGGTGTCGCCGATGCGGCCGATGGCGTGCACCCCGGCGCCGAGCGGCATTTCCGGATGGTGGTGCTGCGGGAAACGGAGTTTCAGACCTTCCATGCGGGCGCAATCTAGCATGCTCCACGCGCCGCAGGCCCCAGCGACAACCGCCGTCGGCGTCGTTAGACTTCCGTCGATTCGACCCCTCGCTCGCCACGGAGCCTCCATGTCCGGCATCGACATCCGCCATTCGCATTCCCTCCCCCACGCCAAGGCGCGCAAGGCCGTGGAGGAAATCGCGAAGAAACTCGCCGAGCGCTTCGATGTCGAGTACCGCTGGGAAGGCGACGACCTGCTTTTCAGCCGTTCGGGCGTGGACGGCAGGATCGCGCTGAAGCCGAAGGAAGTGCACCTGACCGCGAAGCTCGGCTTCCTGGTGTCGGCCTTCAAGGGCTCGATCGAAAGCGAGATCCGGCGCGTCCTCGAGGAACGCTTCACCTGAGCTCGCAAGCCCGCGATATCCCG
This sequence comes from Lysobacteraceae bacterium, assembly GCA_051952955.1. Classification (GTDB taxonomy): domain Bacteria; phylum Pseudomonadota; class Gammaproteobacteria; order Xanthomonadales; family Xanthomonadaceae; genus Lysobacter_I. The sequence goes on from JBQCJG010000134.1 coordinate 9,346, forward strand.
GTGCGTCAGCGCTTCCCGCGCCGGGTCCTGCGGGCACCGGAAGGATGCGCGTCCGGCAGCGGCGCGAACGGCTGCGGCTCGCCCGCGAACAGGCGGCGCGAGACTTCGCGCTCGCTGCGCTCGATGTCGGCCAGGAAATCTTCGACGTCGTCCAGTTCGCCGTAGGCACCGAAACCGCGCTCCAGGAACGACTGCAGCTCGCCGAAGCCCGCCGCCCGCGCCGGGCCGCGCAGCATTGCCAGCAGGGTCGCCACGCCGCGGGTGCGCAGCGCATGTCCGAGCCCGACACCGGCGACGACGATCAGGTCGATCTGGTGCGCCCGCAGCCGCGGCAGCCCCACCTCGCGGTAGGCACGGGCGTAGAGATCGTCGTCCAGCACCTTGCGCCGCGGCGCGATGCGTTCGAGCGCCTCGGCCATCCGCAGGTCGAAGGCATGGCTCAGGGCGCCCAGCTCGATCGCGTCGGCCAGCGTCTCCACCAGGCTTTGCGGCATTAGCCGCAGCATCATCGGCGCGACCCGGGCGATGTCGGCGTCGCGGCGGCTGAAATCGCGGTCGCCGTAGAGATCGGTCAGGAAGAACTCTGCGGCCGGGCGCCGCTTCGGGTCGCTCATGAAACCTTCGAAGCTTGCGGACAGCCGAGCCGCCTGCCAGCGCCGCAGCTCGGGCAGCCAGTGCAGGTCGTTGCGCGGTTCGCGCTCGGGATCGTGCAGCGCCTGGTGCCAGGCGAGCCGTCGCGTCAGCGCCGCGCCGAGGCTGCGGCGATCGAGCCGGCGTCCTGCGAACGCCTTGCCGGGGGTGACCGTCTTCATCGCCATGGATGATCGGCCGCTTGCCGCGATGCGGCAAGCGCTACGGGGCTCGATCGCGAAGCAACCCGCCGAATCAAGCACTTGATCGTGCACGCCATCGCGGATGACAGCGTTTGACCCGGGGCGGCGTTGGCATCGCGGCCTTTCGGCTACACTCGACCGGTTCCCTTCGTAGCGTCCGCATGCTTTCACTTCACGCCGCACCGCGACCCGTCCAGTCAGGGCCGAATCGCCGCCGGGCCAAGTCCGCCGCCGTCTCTGCCCCCTCCAGCGCCCGCATCGGCCTCGCCATCGCCGGCGGCGGACCGATCGGCGCGATGTACGAACTGGGCGCGCTGCGCGCCCTCGACGACGCGCTCGACGGCCTCGACCTCACCCGGCTGGACAGCTACGTCGGCGTCAGCAGCGGCGCGTTCCTCGCCGCCGGCCTCGTCAACCGCATGAGCCCGACCGAGATGTGCCGGATCTTCATCACCGGCGACAGCGACGACGTGCCGTTCCGGCCGGAGCAGTTCCTGCGTCCCGCGGTGTTCGAATACATGCGCCGGGCCTCGACCTTGCCGAAGCTGGCGTTCGAGTGGTGGAGCAGCCTGCTGTCGCCGCGCGAATCTCGCCTGACCGACATGATGATGCGCTTCGGCAGCCTGGTGCCCACCGGTCTGTTCGACAACGCCGAGATCGAGCGCTTCCTGCGCGAGATCTTCTCCCGCCGCGGCCGCAGCAACGACTTCCGCCAGCTCGACCGCGACCTGTTCGTGGTTGCCGTGGACCTCGACAGCGGCGAAGCGGTACGTTTCGGCGCCGAACCGTGGAAGGACGTCCCGATTTCCCGGGCCGTGCAGGCCAGCGCGGCGCTGCCCGGGCTGTACCCGCCGGTGGAAGTGCGCGGCCGGCATTACGTCGACGGCGCCCTGCGTCGCACCATGCACGCCTCGGTGCTGCTGGAGCGGGGCATCGACCTGCTGATCGGCATCAATCCGCTGGTGCCCTTCGATTCCACCCAGGTCGATCGCGACACCGGCACGCTACCCGCGCAGGACCCGCACCGCATCTGGCAGGGCGGCCTGCCTGCGGTGATGTCGCAGACCTTCCGCACCCTGCTGCAATCGCGCATGCAGGTCGGCCTGGCCAAGTACGCCCAGCAGTATCCCGGCATCGACCAGCTGATCTTCGAACCGAACGCCAGCAACGGCGAGATGTTCTTCACCAACGCCTTCAGCTTCTCGAATCGCCGCCGCGTGTGCCAGCTCGGTTACCGCAACACGCTGCAGGACCTGCGCGATCGCGCCGACACGCTGGGGCCGGTGCTGGCGGCGCACGGTATCCGCCTGCGCCGGGACGTGCTCGACGACCGCCATCGCACGGTCCTCAGCGGCCTCGGCACCGCGCCGCCGCGCAGCACCGAGACCACCGCACGCCTGCGCCGCGCGCTCGACGAAACCGAACACCTGCTGCGCAGCCGACGCGGCTGATCGCCGCGCCGCGCGCCGGCAACGGGCGTGGCGACTCGACGGCGTGGCCGGATCGCGTGCTTCGTGTGAATACTCTAGACAACGCCTGCATTCTGCCGCGCAATCGATCACGCGCCCGCTGGGAGGGCATATGGCCAAGTTCAACACGCCCACCGCGAAGAAGACCGGCTCCAAGGCCAAGGCCGCCCCGGCCTCGAACGCAGAGCAGCTGTCGAAGACGCTCAGCGAATCCGCCCAGCAGGTGTGGCTGGCCGGCGTCGGTGCGTTCTCGCGTGCCCAGGCCGAAGGCGGCAAGCTGTTCGAGGCGCTGGTGAAGGAAGGCATGGGTCTGGAGCAGACCATGCGCAAGTTCGCCGGCGGTCGCGCCGACGTGGTCCGAGATGCCGTCGAAAGCCGCGTCGGCCAGGCCCGCGAACGCGCCACGGACACCTGGGACAAGCTGGAGAAGGTCTTCGAGGACCGCGTCCAGCGCGCGCTCGTCAAGCTGGGCGTGCCCAGCCGCGAAGACCTCAACGATCTCAGCGCTCGCGTCGAGGGCCTGACCGCCGAGCTGCGCCGCCAGGGCGGCAAGCCGGCCGCCGCGCCGCGCAAGGCCCGGGCCGCGAAGAAGGCCGCTGCCCCGGCTGCCAAGGCGCCCGCCAAGCGCGTGCGCAAGCCGAAGCCCGAGGCTTCGGCGGAGTAAGCATCCCGAAGATGAACCGAGGCGCCGGCGGAACCGCTTTCGGTCTCCCGCCGGCCCCGTTCGTCTGATACGGTTCGAAAACGGTTTCACCGCTCTCTCGCGGCGCGCAAGCGACGTCCAAGTTGACGGCTCCGGCCGTCACTTACACCCGCCGCCCCCCGACCAAGATGTACGACAGCGTCCCGACGCTGACGCCGGAGGAAGCGGCCGACCTGGTGGTGAAGGGCATCATCGAGAAGCCCAGCCGGATCGCGACGCGCCTCGGCATCTTCTCGGCGCTGCTCAATGCCGTGGCGC
>JBQCJG010000135.1:0-5509 GCA_051952955.1 Lysobacteraceae bacterium
CGCGGCGGCGTCTCCCGCCTCCATGTCGCTGAAGATCAACGCCCTCTGCATCAACTGCGACGTCTGCGAGCCCGCGTGCCCGAACCGCGCGATCACGCAGGGCGAGACCATCTACGTCATCGACCCGGCGCGCTGCACGGAATGCGTCGGCCACTACGACGAGCCGCAGTGCGTGGTCGTGTGCCCGGTCGAGTGCATCGACCCGGACCCGGCCCACCCCGAATCGCGCGAGGCACTGCTCGCCAAGCTCGCCGGACTCCAGGAGCAAGACGCATGACTTCCCCCCGTTTCGTCGCTGTCCTGTCCTCGCCGCTGCTGCTCGTCGCATTCGCGCTCGCGCCCACGGTGCACGCGGCCGACGCCGCACCGCCCGCGCATCCGCCCGGCGCCGCCATCGCCAGCGCGCACCAGCTCGCCACCGAGGCGGGCATGGAGACGCTGCGCCAGGGCGGCAACGCGTTCGACGCCGCGGTCACCGTGTCGTCGGTGCTGTCGGTGGTCGAACCGATCTCCTCGGGCCTCGGCGGCGGCGGCTTCTTCCTGCTGCACGACGCGAAGACCGGCCGCGACGTCTTCGTCGATGCGCGCGAAACGTCGCCCGCCGCTGCGACCACCGCGCAATACCTCGACGCGCAGGGCAAGCCCGATCGCGACCGCGCCACCAACGGCCCGTGGTCGGCGGGCATCCCCGGCCTGCCGGCGGGCCTCGTGCACCTCGCGACGCAGTACGGCCGGCTGCCGCTGAAGACCAGCCTCGCGCCCGCCATCCGCATCGCCCGCGAAGGCTTCCCGGTCTACGGCCGCTTCGCCAAGGGCTACGCGGCGCGCCGCGCGGTGATGGAGCGCTACAAGGGCACGAAGGCCGTGTTCCTCGCCGCGGGCCACGCGCCGCAGGAAGGCGAAACGTTCCGCCAGCCGGACTTGGCGCGCACGCTGGAAACGCTGGCCGACAAGGGGTTCGACGGTTTCTACCGCGGCCCGATCGCGAAGAAGCTGGTCGCCGGCGTCAACGCCGAAGGCGGCCAATGGACCGCCGACGAACTCGCCGGCTACCGCGTGAAGGAACGCGCGCCGCTGAGCTTCGAGTACGACGGCTGGAAGATCGTCACCGCGCCGCCGCCGTCGTCCGGCGGCGTGGCGCTGGCGGAGATGCTGCAGATCCTCGAACCCTGGGACCTGCAGAAGCTGCCGCAGGCGCAGCGCGTGCACCTCGTCGTCGAGGCCATGCGCCGCGCGTTCCGCGACCGCACGTTCTACCTCGGCGATCCGGACTTCGTGAAGATCCCGATGCGCACGCTGATGGATCCGGACTATGCCGCCGGCCTGCGCGCGACGATCCATCCCGACAAGGCCACGCCCAGCGACCTGCTGTCCGGCCAGCCGACGCCGCTGGAGGACGACGAGACCACGCACTTCTCGATCCTCGACGCCGAGGGCAACCGCGTCGCCGCCACGCAGACCGTGAACCTGCTGTTCGGCTCGGGCCTGATCGCGCCCGGCACCGGCGTGCTGCTCAACGACGAGATGGACGATTTCGCGCTGGTGCCCGGCGTGCCGAACGCGTTCGGCGTGATGGGCTACGACGCCAACGCGCCGAAGCCGGGCAAGCGCATGCTCAGCTCGATGACGCCGACCTTCATGTCGTCGCCGGATCGCGTCGCCGTGCTCGGCACGCCGGGCGGCAGTCGCATCATCACGATGGTGCTGCTGGGCGTGCTCGGCTACGCCGACGGCCTCGACGCGCAGCAGGTCGCCGCGCTGCCGCGCTACCACCACCAGTGGCTGCCCGACGTCATCGACACCGAGCGCGACGCGCTGCCGGACGACGTGATCGCAGCGCTGCGCGCGATGGGCCACGTCGTCGTCACCCCGAAGGACGCGGCCGGCGGCCAGCGCTCCAGCGACACCTGGGGCAACCTGCAGACGGTCGAATGGAACCTGCGCGACAACACCCTCCACGGCGGCAGCGACCCGCGCAACCCGGTGGGCGAGGCGAAGGTCGAGGGCGCGCCGGCGCGCTGATGGAAGCAGACATGGCGATCGGCCGATCCCTCGTGATTCCACTCGCGCTGTGGCTGCTCGCTGCAGTGGCGATCTTCGCGCTGATCGGTTCGTTCAATCTGCCCCCGCTGTTCGCGATCGTGCGCGCGCCCGTGGCCATGCAGGCCGTCGTGGCCGATACCTTGCCGACGCAGCACCAGGCGGTGCGCCATGTCTACCGCGTCGACGGTCGCGAGTACCGCGGCTCGGGCACTGTCGGGGTCGGCAATCCGGATTTCGCGTCGCTGCATCCCGGCGATGCGGTGCTGGTGTTCCGCGCCGCGTCGCGGCCCGAATTGTCGGTGCTCGGCGACCCGCACTCCCGTGTCCGCAACGAATTCCTCTCGGCGCTGCTGCCCGCGGTGATGTTCCCGACGTTTGCCTGGGGCGTGCTGCTGTTTCGCCGTCGCCGAACCTGGAAAGCATTCGCATGAGCCTGTTCCTGCATCTGCCTCACGTCGGCGAGCGCGTGCGGTTGCGTCGCCTGCGGGTGTCCGACTTCCGCGCGTTCCACGACTATCGCGGCGATCCCGGGGTCGCGCGCTACCAGGGCTGGTCGGCGACGTCGGAAACCGAAACGGAGGCCCTGCTGCGCGACTACGCGCGCAACGCAGGGCTCGAGGCCGGCGAGTGGACCCAGATCGGCATCGCCGGCAACGCCGACGATCGCCTCATCGGCGATCTCGGCATCGGCCTGTCGCCGGATGGGCGCATCGCTGAGTTCGGGGTGTCGCTGCATCCGGCGTTCCAGCGGCAGGGGCTCGCGCACGAGGCGGTCGCCGGGCTGATCGCGCTGCTGTTCGCGCACACGTCGGTGCAGCGCGTGAGCGCGTCGACCGACGTGCGCAATGGCGCGTGCCTGCGGATGCTGGACCGCCTCGGCCTGCAGCACGTCGGCACCGCGCAGACCACGTGCAAGGGCGAGGACTGCACCGAACTGCTGTATGCCATCGAACGCCCCGTCCGCACCTCTTGAGGCTTTCGCCATGAAACTCTGGTCCCTGCTCGGCAATTCGCAGAAGCTCGACGGCGGCGCGATGTTCGGCAACGCGCCGCGCGCGGTGTGGGAGCGCTGGCTGGCACCGGACGACCACAACCGCATCCCGCTGGCCTGCCGCGCGCTACTCGCGAGTCCGCTCAACGGCAAGACGGTGCTGTTCGAGACCGGCATCGGCGCGTTCTTCGAGCCGAAGCTGCGCGAGCGCTACGGCGTGGTCGAGGATCGCCACATGCTGCTCGACGCGCTGGCCGAGGCCGGCTTCGACCATGCCGACATCGACGTCGTCGTGCTGTCGCACCTGCATTTCGACCACGCCGGCGGCCTGCTCGCGCCGTGGCGCGAGGGCGCCGCGCCCGAACTGCTGTTCCCGAACGCGACCTTCGTCGTCAGCCGCGGCTGCTGGGAACGCGCGCTGCATCCGCATCCGCGCGACCGCGCCAGCTTCATTCCCGAACTGCCGGCGCTGCTCGAAGCGAGCGGGCGGCTGGAACGCGTCGACGGCCCGCACTGCGCGGCGCTGGGCGACACCGTGCGCTTCCACTACAGCGACGGCCACACGCCGGGACTGATGCTGGCGGAGATCGTCGGGCCCGAGCTCGTCGACGGCGCGGCGCACGGCGGCGTGGTGTTCTGCGCCGACCTCATCCCCGGCCGGCCGTGGGTGCACGTGCCGATCACGATGGGCTACGACCGCAACCCGGAGCAGCTGATCGACGAGAAGCGCGCGTTCCTCGACGACAAGCTCGCGCGCAACGTGCATCTGTTCTTCACCCACGATCCGGACTGCGCGCTGGCGCAGGTCGTGCGCGACGACAAGGGCCGCTACGGCACCGCGCACGAGGTCGCCGCGCTCAGCGCGCGGCCGCTGGCCGCCTGATCCCTCACGCCGCAAGGATACCGCCATGCCCCGCATCACCCTGCTGTTCGCCGCGCTGCACGCCGTGCTGGTGGTCGTCCTCGCGGCCCGCGTCGCGATGCTGCGCTACAACGCGAAGATCGCGCTCGGCGACGGCGGCGACAAGGTGATGACCCGGCGCGTGCGCGCGCACGGCAACCTGAGCGAGAACGCGCCGCTGGCGCTGCTGCTGCTCGGCCTGCTCGAGCTGTCCGGCCTCGATCCGCGCTGGCTGTGGGGCTTCGGCGGCACGCTGCTGCTCGGCCGCCTGCTGCATGCGTACGGCCTGTCGCGCCGCTCGGGCACGTCGCCGGGCCGCTTCCTCGGCATGGCGCTGACCTGGGCCGTGCTGCTGGGCGAGGCGGGCGTCGCGATCCGCATGTTCGCGACGGGCGCATGATCCGCGCGCGAAGCGTGCGAGTCGATCGTTTCGAGTCGATCAGGGCGTGCCGTCGCCCACCGGTCGCCAGCAGTCGTCGGCGTGGCGCGCCAAGTCGTGTGCGACCGGCATCGCCGTCCCGGTCACGATGACCTCGCCATTCGCACGGCTCACGATGAGCGGCGCATTGCCCGCCATTCGCGCCGAAGATTCGCCCGATTCGAGGAATCGCGCGGATTCGTAGAAGAAGACCCAGCCGAAATCCGATTCGAGCGTGCGCGCATCGAGGAGCGCCAGTGGTTCGCCGCAATCATCGGCGTACGCATCGATCGTGCGCTTGGCGATCTCGCGGGCCTGCACGATGTCCAGCATGCGGTCGATCACGTCACAGCGGCGTATTGAACAGCCGGTCGCCGGCGTCGCCGAGGCCGGGCAGGATGTAGCCGGGGTCGTTGAGGCGGTCGTCGATCGCGGCGGTCCAGATCGCGACGTCGGGATGCCGCGCTTCCAGCGCGCGCAGGCCTTCCGGCGCGGAGACGAGGAAGATCGCCTTCACCCGCGCCACGCCCGCAGTCTTGAGTGCGTCGATCGCCGCGAGCGCGCTGCCGCCGGTGGCGAGCATCGGGTCGATCAGCAGCGCGGTGCGGCCGGCGATGCGTTCGACGAAGCGCTGATAGTACGCGTGCGGCTGCAGCGTCTCCTCGTCGCGGCGCAGGCCGATCACGCTCACCGGTGCGTTCGGCAGCAGCGCCTGCACGCCGGGCAGGAAGCCCAGGCCCGCGCGCAGGATCGGCACCAGCGTGATCGCGCCCTGGTCGCAGCGACCGACGGTCAGCGGCCCGGCCCACGTGTCGATCGCGCGGTCGCCCAGCGCGAGGTCGGCGGTGGCCTCGTAGGCGAGCAGGGTGGCGATCTCGGCCGAGACCTGGCGGAACAGCGCCGGCCCGGTGGCCGCGTCGCGCAGCAGCCCGAGCTTGTGGCGGACCAGCGGATGGGTGACTTCGACGACGGGCATGGCGGGCCTGCGGCGGTGCGGAACGAGGTGCGTAGGCTAACCGAGCCCGGCCGCGAAGCGCGCGACGGCGTCGACCGCCGTCCGCGTGCGCGTCTGCAGCAGCAGGTAGCGCCCGGAGCGTCACGTCCTGAAAGATCCCTCCCCCCCTTTGTTTTCGCGGATCATCGGGTCGAATGGATT
>JBQCJG010000136.1:0-5818 GCA_051952955.1 Lysobacteraceae bacterium
CGCCCGCTGCGCGCCGGCGACCGCGGCGGCGCGGCGGTTCCCGTTCGGCCCGGCGCTGCGCGGCGACGGCTGGCTCGGCGACGACGGCGTGCTGGTGCCGGGCCCGCACGATTTCTCGCACGCGAACTTCGTCCCGCTGGCCGACAGCCTGCGGATGCTGCAGGCGTTCATGGCGCCGGAGACGGTCCCTGCGGCACAGCGCTGGCGGATCGACGGCGCGCTGCGCGACCGCCTGCTGCGCATGCTGGCGCTGCGCCCGCGCGAGAGCGAAGACCCGGTGTATCCCGAAGCCGCGCATCCCGACGGCGAGGCGCGCTGGTTCTTCGTCGGCGACGGCACCCAGCGGTATCCGGAGGATATCGCGGTGTTCGGCAAGAGCGGCATGGCGTACGGCTCGCTGAGCGAAGTCGCGTGGGTGGTCGATCGCGAATCCGGCGCCGAATGCCTGCTCGCCGCCAGCGTGCTGTGCAATGCCGACGGCATCTACAACGACGACCGCTACGAATACGACAGCGTCGGCCTGCCGTTCCTCGCGGCGTGGTCGCGCGCGGTGCTCGCCTGCGAGCGCGAGGCGCGCGCGGGAGGACGCACGCGATGAACACCGACCTGCGGCGCTGGATGCGCCATCCCTCGCGCACGCTGCTGCTGGTGCAGCTGGCCGCGCTGCTGCTGTATCCCTTCGTCGGCCACACGGCGGCGGGGCAGGTGGTGTCGACCGCGATCAGCGTCGGCGTGCTGTCCGCGGCGGTGTGGATGGTGCATCGCTCGCCGCGACCGGGCTGGGTGGCGGGCGCGCTGGCGCTGGTCGGCATCGGCGCGTGGTCGGCCTACGTCCTGCTCGGCGCGCCCGCGCCAGGCGCGATGCCGCCGGCCGCGCAGGCGCTGGCCACGATCGGCGCGCTGGGCTACGCCGCCGCGTACTTCTACGCCGCGATGTCGCTGATCACGTACATGATGGGCGACCAGCGCGCGACCCGCGACGAACTGTGGGCCGCCGGCGCGACGTTCATGCTGTTCGTCGAGGCCTACGCCTGGGTGTTCGTGCTGTGCCAGCTGTGGCAGCCGGACGCGTTCCAGGCGCCGGGCGACGCGCAGCGGCCGCTGGTGTGGGTGGAAGTGCTGTTCTTCAGCGCCACCAATTTCTCCGCCACCGGGCTCGGCGACGTGCTGCCGATCTCGCCGGTGGCGCGGATGCTGACGATCGTCGCGCAGTGGAACGGCGTGATGTACATGGCGCTGATCGTCTCGCGCCTGGCCGGCATGATCGGACGCCGCGGCAGCGATGCGGCGCCCTGACGCCCGTGCCGATCGCGGCGGCTGCGACGCGCCGGCGAAGGCGGGCGAGGGCGCGCGGCGATCGGCTGCTACTCTGGTCCCGCGCCGTCCCGGCGCCGCGTGGACCCCATGCTGAAATCGCACCGCAACCTGTTGGAACCGCGGCCCTCCGACCGCCTGCGCATCGGCGACCGCGTGGTCGACATCCCGCTGCGCGAGATCGCGCCGGCCGCGGGCGGCGACGCGATGCGGGTGACGCTGAAATCGCTGGGCGTGCTGCTGGTGCTGGTCGCGCACGCGGGTCGCCCGGTCGGCCGCGAGGCGCTGCTGGAATGGGTATGGCCGGACACGCTGCCGACCGACGACGTGATCACCCAGGCCATCACCCAGCTGCGCAAGGCGCTGGGCGACGACCGCGAGCGCCCGCGCTACATCGAGACGCTGGCGAAGCAGGGCTATCGGCTGATTGCGCCGATCGAGTGGCTGGACGTCGTCGAGGCGCCGCCGACCGACGCCGTCGCGGCCGCGGCGTCGCCCGCACCCGAATCGTCGTCGCCCACGGCACCGGTACCCGCCCGCGGCACGCGTCGCGCGTGGGCGGCGATCGACGCCGTCGGCGTGCTGGCGCTGGGCGCGGCCATCGCCGGCGCCTGGTGGTGGCAGCGCGCCGCGCCGACGGCACCGGCGGGCGCGGTCGCGCCGCCTGCGGTCGTCGCAGCGGCGTCCGAACCGGTCCCCGTGCTGCGCGTCGCGACGTCGCGGTTCAGCGAGGACGCGCCCGCGCTGTCGCCCGACGGCGCCCTGCTGGTCTACAGCCGCGGGGTCGAGGGCGACGCCGCCGGCGGCCGCGTGCTGATGCTGCAGACCGCCGCCGCAGTCAGCCCGCGCGCGCTCACCGAGCCCGCGCCGGGTCGACGCGACCTGCTGCCCGCGTGGTCGCCGGACGGCCGCGAGATCGCGTTCCTGCGCCAGACCGGCGACGCCTGCCGGGTCATGCGGATGCCCGCCACCGGCGGCACGCCGCGCGAGATCGGCGACTGCCTGGCCGGCGCGGCGGACATCGCGTGGTTCCCCGACGGCCAGTCGCTGGTCGGCGGCGGCGGCGAGGCCGGCGCGCGGCAGCTGCACCGCATGCGCCTCGACGACGGCCTGTGGCGGCCGATTCCCTATGCCCGCAGCGAGGAGGACATCGACCTCCATCCGCGGGTGTCGCCGGACGGCCGCTGGATCGTGTTCCAGCGCAATCTCTCGCTGGGCGACCTGTGGCGCATCCCGGCCGCCGGCGGCACGCCGCAGCGGCTGACGACGCTGCGCACCAATCTGTTCGGCGTCGCCTGGACCCGCGACAGCGCCGGCCTGGTCTATGCGCGCTACAGCAGCGAGGGCGCGATGCTGGTGCGCCAGCGGCTGGCCGACGGCGCGACCGCCGAGTACCGCCTGCCCGGCAACGGGCTGACCTCGCCGGCCACGTCGCTGCACGGCGACACCGTGGCCTTCGCGATCGAGCAGGGCGAGTCGCGGCTGCGTGCGCTGCGCCTGCAGGACGGCGAACGCGCGCTGGCGCGCAGCGAGGCGCTGTTCCCGTCGACGCGTTCGGACATGCTGCCGGCGGTGTCGCCGGACGGCCGGCAGATCCTGTTCATTTCCGACCGCGACGGCGCGATGCGGCTGTGGTGGGCGGACCTCACCCGGCCGGATTCGCTGCGCGCGCTGGAGGGCTTCGAGCCGATGGCGCGCTTCGTGCCGGTGTGGAGCGCGGATTCCGGGCGCGCGCTGGTGATCGCCGACCATCCCGACGGGCGCAAGACCGCGCTGGAGATCGAGCCGCGGCAGGGCCGGGTGCGGTCCCTGCCGGTGCCCGATGCTGTGCCGGTGCACATCGCCTACCACCCGGACCCGCGCCGCCTGCTGGTGGTGGCCGAGCGCGAGTCGGGCCGGCTGGGCCTGACCCTGTACGACCGCACGACAACCCCGTGGCGGCCGCTGGCGCAGGTGGCGGACGCGATCATGGCGGCGCCCGATCCGGCGGCGCGGCGGATCGTGTTCGTGCGGCCGCTGAAGCCGGAGATCTGGCAGACCGACCTGGACCTCGGCGCGGCCCGGCAGATCGACGCCGTCGGCGAGCAGGCCCGGACCCGCACCCTGGTGCCGCGGCCGGACGGCCTGCGCGTGCTCGACGCCACGCCGGCCTGCACCTGGCTGTGGCGTCGGGTCGCCGGCGGGGCGGGGCCGGCCGACGCGCACTGCCTGGGCCAGGGCGACCGCCGCCTGTCCGGCGTGGACCTGCTGGCGTCGCCGCCGCGGGTGCTGATCGCGGCCTGGGACACCTCGAACATGGACATCGGCCTGCTGCCGCTGGCGGCCATGCCGCTGCCGCCGCTGCGCACGAAGACATCCGCAAGCCGTTGATCGACAAGGTTTCGGAACGATTTCGGACGCCTTTCGCGCCGATTTAGCCGAAATCTCGGCGCGATTTCCGGCCGCCGCGTCGCCGCCGGGCCACACCGGAGCCAGTCCCCCGAGGAGTGGCGCCATGCAGGCCGAAGCCCGAAGTCCCGTCCCCGTCTCCATCCCCGTCGCCCCCCGTCCGCGGCTTCCCGTTCCGCCCGTGTTCGCCGATCGCGGCGGCGCGCTGTCGCTGGTGCCGCCGGCCGCGGCCAGCGACGTGCGCTGGCCGGCGGTGGCGCGGTCGGGCAGCCTGCGCCTCGGCGCCGGCGCGTTCTCGGTCTGGCTGCAGGTCCGCGGCGAGGCCGAGGTGCGGGCGCGCGAAGGCCGGTTCGTGCTGCGGCCGGGCGACTGGCTGGCGTTCGAGCGCGATTCCATGCCCGACCTCGTCGCCGGCCGGCACGGCGTCACCCTCGGCGTGGTGCTGCCGCCCGGCGGCGGCCGGCAGGCCTGCGACCTGCTGCCCGGGCGCGGGCGGATGGCGCGCGGCGACCTGCGCATCGCGCTGCGGCTGTGGCGCGGCGGTCACGTCGCCGCCGCCCGGCGCGATGCCGGCGCCGACCGCGCGGTGGCGGCGATGCTGCGCCACCTGGCGATCCAGCAGCGCGACCTCGACCACGCCGTCGTCCGCTGCCCGGGCCGCTCGCTGCGGCGCAAGCGCCAGGTGCTCGGCCGCCTGCAGCGCGCGCGGCTGTTCCTCGAAGGCCACCGCGACCGCGTGGTGCGCCTGACCGAACTGGCGGAACTGACCAGCTTCTCCAGCTGGTATCTCTCGAAGACCTTCCACGGCCTGTACGACGAAAGCCCGCAGGCGGCGTCGGTGCGGCTGCGGCTGGAACGCGCCTGCGAACTGCTCGCGCGTACGGACGATGCGATCGGCGAGGTCGGCGCCGCCTGCGGCTTCGACAACGGCTGCAGCTTCGCGCGCGCCTTCCGCGCGCACTTCCGCACCACCGCCAGCGCGTGGCGCGCACAGGCGCGGCGCGGCGCCAAGGTCGGCACAGGCTGGCAGCCGTCCATGCAAGGCGACGCCGCGGACGCGTCCGTAACGTGTCCCTGACCTGATCCGCACGCGATCCGCACCACGCGATCCGAGACGGCCGCGTCCGCGCGCCGTCGACGTCGCCCGCATCCCGCGCTGCGCAGATCGCGCCTGCGACCTCGCTTCCGTTCCCGCGCGCCTTCGCCGGCGCGCATCCGTCATGGAGACCACGATGACCGTTTCGCCCACCCAGTCCGCCCCGCGCCCGGCCGCGCTGCCTGTCGCGATCGCCGCGAGCCTGCTGCCTGTCGCCTTCGCGCCGGCCGCGTTCGCCCAGGACGCGCCTGCGCAAGGCACGCCGCCGAAGGACGACCTCGACACCGTCGTCGTCACCGGCTCGCGCATCCCGCGCGCCGCCGAGGTCGAAGGCACGTCGCCGGTGCTGTCGATCGACCGCGCCGCGATCGAGGCCACCGGCCTGACCTCGGTCGGCGACGTGCTGTTCAACATCACCGCCAGCGACGGCGGCGCGCTGCGCAACGTCACCACCGCCACCAACGGCAGCGACGGCACCCAGAACGTCTCGCTGCGCGGGCTCGGCCCGACGCGCACGCTGGTGCTGGTCAACGGCCGCCGCTGGGTGACGGCGGGCATCACCAACTCGGCGCTGGTCGACCTCAACTCGATCCCGATCTCGGTGGTCGAACGCATCGAAGTGCTGAAGGACGGTGCGTCGGCGATCTACGGTTCCGACGCGATCGCGGGCGTGATCAACGTGATCACGAAGAAGAACTTCGACGGCGCGGCGATGAACGCCTACCTCGGCGGCTACACGAAGGGCGACGGCATTCAGCAGTCGTACGACTTCACCGTCGGCGCGGCCAACGACCGCTGGAACGCGGTGGTCAGCCTGGCGTGGCAGCGGCAGGAGCCGGTGTACGCCGGCGATCGCGAACGTTCGTCGGTGCCGGTGTACGGCGGCGGCGACATGTCTTCCGGCGGCCTGTTCGGGTCGGGCAGCAGCGAGCGCGGCAACTTCGTGCGCTGCGCCGGCGGGTTCACGCCGACCTCGACCGGCTTCCAGACCTGCACGCCGGTGGCGGGCGGGTCGTACAC
>JBQCJG010000137.1:0-5938 GCA_051952955.1 Lysobacteraceae bacterium
CAAGCCGCAGGCGGTTTGCTGGACTGTCGCCGTGAACCGCGACAGGGGGCCGGGGATGCGGCGCCTGCGGATCGCGACGGGGCTGGCATGGCTGCTGGCCGCGACGACGGCGCCGGCGGCCACGCCGCCGACGCTCGACGATTTCCTGCGACCCGCCCGGCACGATCTCGTGCAGATCTCGCCCGGCGGCCGCTACATCGCCGCGACCGTGCGCAAGCCCGAGAACCGCGAGAACCGCGTGCTGCTGGTCATCATCGACCGCACCACGAACAAGCCGGTGCGCGTGCTCGATCCGGAGGAGAAGGCCGAGATCAGCCGGCTGTGGTGGGTCGGCGAGGAACGGCTGTTCGTGCAGACGCGCTGGGGCGGCGACATGTTCCAGCAGTACTACACCGACCCGCGCGTGGTCGCGGTGAACGTCGACGGCACCGGCAAGCGCATGCTCTACGACGGTTTCCTCGACACGCTGGTCGACGACGACGACCACATCCTGGTCGAGCGTTGCGCCCGCAGCACGAAGCACGGCTGCCTGTCGTACGTGCAGAAGGTCGACACGCAGGCCGGCCGTGCCGGGCCGCGCATCGCCGACGCGCCGGAGCCGGGCAGCAACTTCTTCGTCGACAACGCCGGTCGCGTGCTGTTCGCCACGGTCTGGGACGACGCCGACGTCCAGCACGTGTGGCGCCTGCGCGACGGGACATGGGGACTCTTCAACGACGAGGCGGAGAGCGGCATCGAGATCCGCCTGCTCGGCACCTCGCGCGACGACGCGCAGGTGTTCCTGCGCGTGGAGCAGCCGCAGGGGCCGGACACGATCGAGCGGCTCGACCTCGCCAGCGGCGCGCGCACCGTGGTGATGCGCGACGATGCGCTGGATCCGGCGTACATCCTGTGGTCGGCGGACGGCCGCCAGCCGATCGGCGCGGCCTACGGCACCGGCCTGCCGCAGCCGCGCTTCTGGAATCCCGACGATCCCGACGCCAGGCTGCTGCGCGGCGTGCAGGCGGCGTTCCCCGACGACGCGGTGTCGTTCTCCAGCGGCTCGCGCGATGGCGGACAGATCATCGTCGAGGTCAACAGCGATCGCGATCCCGGCAGCTTCTACCTGATGGACCGGGCGACGAAGCACCTGGACCTGATCGCCCGCGCGAAGCCGTGGCTGCAGCCCGATGCGCTCGCCCGCAGCGAACCGATCGCGTTCCAGGCCCGCGACGGGCTGACGCTGCACGGCTACCTCACCCTGCCGCTCGCATCCGCGGCCGCCGGTGCCGCGCCGCCGCCGCTGGTGGTGATGCCGCACGGCGGTCCGTTCGACGTGCGGGATGCGTGGTTCTACGACGAGGAATCGCAACTGCTCGCCGCGAACGGCTACGCGGTGCTGCGGGTGAACTACCGCGGCTCCGCCGGCGCCGGCCGTGCGTTCGTGCGCAGCGGCTACCGGCAGTGGGGCCTGAAGATCATGGACGACATCGTCGACGGCACGCGCTGGGCGATGGCGAGCGGCCGCGTCGATGCGCAGCGCGCCTGCCTCTGGGGCACCAGCTTCGGCGGCTACGCCGCGCTGATGGGCGTGGCGCGCGAACCCGGCCTGTACCGCTGCGCGATCTCCACCGCCGGCGCGACCAACCTGCTGATCACCCGCAAGTGGGGCGACACCCATCGCAGCGCCTACGGCCGCCACTACCTCGACGAGGCCGTGGGCGACGACGACAAGGCGCTGT
This sequence comes from Lysobacteraceae bacterium, assembly GCA_051952955.1. Taxonomy (GTDB): domain Bacteria; phylum Pseudomonadota; class Gammaproteobacteria; order Xanthomonadales; family Xanthomonadaceae; genus Lysobacter_I. The sequence continues at coordinate 1,722 of JBQCJG010000137.1, forward strand.
ACGCGCAGTCGCCGATCGCGCACGTGGACCGCATCCGCGCGCCGGTGCTGCTGGTGCACGGGCGCCACGACCAGCGCGTGTCGTTCGAGCACGCCCGGGCGATGGTCGCGGCGATGGAGAAGGCCGGCAAGCCGATGGAGACGCATTTCTTCGGCGACGAGACCCACGGCATCTACGGCGACGAGAACCGCCGCGCGTACTACGACCACGTGCTCGCCTTCCTGCGCACGCACCTGCGCGGCGACTGAGCCGCCACGACATCCGGAGCCCCGCATGCTCGTTCCGCGCCACTGGGCCGAGGCCCGCTTGCAGCATCGCGAAGGCCGGCGCACCGTCACCGTGCGCCGGTTCGGCTGGTCCGACGAGAGCGAAGCGCAGGCGCAGGCGCATGCCGAGGCCCGCGCGCGCGAAGCGCTGGACCGCGTGCTCGCCGGCGAAGCGCTGCCGCGCAACGAGCGCCGCGTCGCCTACAACGGCGCCGACGGCATGCCGATCCGCGAGGAGATCGTCGATCGCCCGGGCGACGCGGTGATCACCCGCAACGGCTACGGCGCGCTCTGCCTCAACACGCCGGACCTGCTGTTCGCGGACATCGACTTCGCGCCGCGGCCGGCGTCCATGCGGCAGGTGCAGGTGGCGATGGCGGTCGTGTTCACGATGGTGCTCGCCGGCCTGCACGTCGGGCTGGGCCGCGGTTGGCCCGCATCGCTGGTGGCGGCGTTCTTCGCTTCATTGGCGATCGGCGTGCCGCTGCCCGGGCTGCTGCATCGCTGGGGCGTCGCCGTGCGCGGCGGCGCCGAACGGCTCGCACGCAAGCGCATCGACGCCTTCCTCGCCGCGCGCCCCGACTGGCGCGTGCGGCTGTACCGCACGCCGGCCGGTCTGCGGCTGATGGCGGTGCATCGTCCGTTCGATCCGCGCGAACCCGAGGTGCCCGCCGCGTTCGAGGCATTGGGCGTCGATCCGGCCTTCGCGCGGATGTGTCATAACCAGCGCTGCTTCCGGGCGCGGCTCACGGCCAAGCCGTGGCGCATCGGGCTGTCGCGGCTGCGGCCGCCGTCGTCCGCCGCCTGGCAGCCGGCGCACGCCACGCTGCCGGCGCGGCAGGCATGGATCGAGACCTACACGCGCGAGGCCGCCGGTTACGCCGCCTGCCGCTTCGTCGACAGCCTCGGCAGCGGTCCCGAGGACCCGTCGCTCGCGCCGCAGCGCGACTACCACGACGCCCTCTGCGCTGCCGACCGCGACCTGCCGCTGGCCAGACGTCCCCATCCCGGTTCGCCCTCACCGTTCGTCGGGGCAGGGCGCTCCGCGGTTGCGTCGATTCCATGCTTCCGGAAACATGGAATCATGGATCTCGACACCACGCTCGCCGCGCTCAAGGCCCTGTCGCAGGAACACCGCCTGCGCGCGTTCCGCGCGCTCGTCGCCGCCGGCGATGCCGGCCTCGCGGTCGGCGAACTGCGGGCGCTGGTCGCGCTGCCGCCGGCCACGCTCAGCGCTCACCTCAACGTGCTGCGGGCGGCGGGGCTGGTGATCGATCGCCGCGAAGGCCGCGTGATCCGCGTCCGCGCCGACTACGCGCGGATGAACGCGCTGCTGGCCTTCCTCACCGAGAACTGCTGCGCCGGATCGCCCTCCGACTGTGTGCTGCCGACGTCCACCTGCTGCTGACGCGCGGGCCGTTGCGCATGTCCGCCAACTTTTTTCTCCTTGACCACACTCCGCCATGACCCAAGCGCCCTATCGCATCCTCGTCCTGTGCACCGGCAACTCCGCGCGCAGCGTGATGGCCGAAGCGCTGTTCCACGTACTCGGCGACGGCCGCTTCGTGGCGTACAGCGCCGGCAGCAGGCCGAGCGGCCGCGTGCAGCCGATGGCCGCCGCGCTGGCGGCGTCGATCGGCTACGACACGTCGCGCCTGCGCAGCAAGTCGTGGGACGCCTTCTCCGGGCCGGACGCGCCGACGCTTGACCTCGTCGTCACCGTCTGCGACAGCGCGGCCGGCGAAGCCTGCCCGGTGTGGTCCGGCACGCCGATCGTCGTGCACTGGGGCGTGGAAGATCCCGCGGCGGTCGAGGGCGACGAGGAGACCCGCCGCCGCGCGTATGCGCAGGCGTTCGCGGCGCTGCGCCGCCGGGTCGAGCGCTTCGTCGCGCTGCCGGTGGAGACGCTCGATCGCGCGACCGCCGAGCGCGAGATCCGCGGCATCGGGACGATCGACGCATGAGCGCGACGGCATCGCCCGTGCGGCGGGCCCTGCTCGCCGAAGCGCTCGGCACCGCGCTGCTGCTCGCGATCGTGGTCGGCAGCGGGATCATGGGCGACCGCCTGGCCGGCGGGAACGTCGCGATCGCGCTGCTGGCGAACGCGGCCGCGACCGCGGGCGGGCTGTACGTGCTGATCGCGCTGTTCGGCCCGCTGTCGGGCGCGCACTTCAATCCCGCGGTCACGCTGGCGATGCGCCTGCGCGGCGAGGCGCTGCCGGCGCCGGCGGCCGCCTACGTCGCGGTGCAATGCGTCGCCGCGGTCGCCGGCGTGCTGCTGGCGCACGCGATGTTCGGCGAAGCGCCGTGGCAGCCGGGCGACCATGTCCGCACCGGCGCCGCGCAGTGGCTGAGCGAAGGCGTGGCGACGTTCGGGCTGCTGCTGACGATCCTGCTCGGCCTGCGCCATCGGCCGCAGGCGATCCCGGCGCTGGTCGCGGCCTACATCTTCGCCGCGTACTGGTTTACCGCGAGTACGTCGTTCGCGAATCCGGCGGTGACGTTCGCGCGGGCGTTCACGCGCACCTTCGCGGGCATCCGCCCGGAAGACGTCGGCGGCTTCGTGCTGGCGCAGCTCGCGGGCACGGCGCTGGCGCTGGGCGCGGCGCGGCTGTTGTCACCGGGGAGCGACGGCTGAGTCCGGCTCAATCCGCGACGATCTCGATCACGTGGCCGTCGACCTCGACGGTCTGGCCAACGTGGAGCTTGCAGGTGCGACGCAGCTCCACCGCGCCGTCCACGCGCACCGCGCCGGTGTCGACGAGGTGCTTGCCGGCGCCGCCGCTGTCGCAGACGCTGACGAGCTTGAGCAACTGGTTCAGCGGAACGTGGTCGCGATCGAGGACGAAACGGTGTCGGGGCATGGGCGCGGGTCGGCGGTGCGGAGGCACAGCATAGCGGCGCATCCGTCCGGCCGCTGCTGACACCGCCTGTCAGCAGTCTTCCGCGAGACTGCGCGCTCCCTTTCCGTGGAGAACGACATGCTCGCCTACGCCACCCTCGGCACCCGCGAACTTGCCCGCGCCGCCGCCTTCTACGACGCCGTCCTCGCCGAGATCGGCGCGAAACGCTCGATGGAGCAGCCCGATCATTTCATCGCCTGGGACAAGGGCGATGGCGGTACAGGTCTGGGCATCACCTGGCCGTTCGACAAGGAACCCGCGACCGTCGGCAATGGCACGATGGTCGCGCTGGAAGCCGCCTGTCGCGACGACGTCGACCGTCTGTACGCGAAGGCGATCGCACTCGGCGGCACCGACGAAGGCGCGCCGGGCCAGCGCTGGCCCGGTTTCTACGCCGCGTATTTCCGCGACCTCGACGGCAACAAGCTCAACGTCTGCTTCATGGGCGAGTGAGGTGCGCGATGCGCATTCGCGACAGGCTGCTGACGCCACGCTGTCAGCAGCCCGCGCGCAGGATGGCGCCTCCCGACACGCCGCCCGAGGAGGCCGCATGCAACACGCCCACCGCAATGCCGTGAACTGGTTCGAGATCCCGGTCGCCGATCTCGACCGCGCGCAGCGGTTCTACGAGACGCTGCTCGACGCCCCGCTCAAGCGCGAGGCCATGGGCCCCGAGACCACGCTCGCCGTGTTTCCGTACGAACGCGGCGCCGGCATCGGCGGCTGCCTGTTCGCCGGTGCGCACGCGCCGACGCCGTCGGACGACGGCACCGTCGTCTATCTCGACGCCTCGCCGTCGCTCGATGCGGCGCTGGCCCGGGTCGACGCCGCCGGCGGCCGCATCGTCGTGCCGCGCACCGACCTGCCCGAAGGCATGGGCGCGTTCGCGCAGATCGTCGACAGCGAAGGCAACCGCGTCGGCCTGCACGCGCCGGCCTGACGTGGCAGCATGCGGCCAGCGAGCACGCTTCCGACTCCCATGCGCCGCGCCGACCGCCTGTTCCAGATCGTGCAACTCATCCGCGGCCGTCGCCTGACGACGGCCGCG
>JBQCJG010000138.1:0-6980 GCA_051952955.1 Lysobacteraceae bacterium
GGCCGTTCGGTCATCGTGGTCGGCCCGTACCTCAAGCTGCACCAGTGCGGCCTGCCGAAGAAGATGGCGCTGGAACTGTTCAAGCCCTTCATCTTCGCCAAGCTGCAGCGCCGCGGCCTCGCCACCACCATCAAGGCGGCGAAGAAGCTGGTCGAGCGCGAAGAGCCGATCGTGTGGGACATCCTCGAAGAGGTGATCCGCGAGCATCCGGTGCTGCTGAACCGTGCCCCGACCCTGCACCGCCTCGGCATCCAGGCGTTCGAGCCGGTGCTGATCGAAGGCAAGGCGATCCAGCTGCACCCGCTGGTCTGCACCGCGTTCAACGCCGACTTCGACGGCGACCAGATGGCCGTCCACGTGCCGCTGTCGCTGGAAGCCCAGCTCGAAGCGCGCGCGCTGATGATGTCGTCCAACAACATCCTCTCGCCGGCCAACGGCGAGCCGATCATCGTGCCGTCGCAGGACGTCGTGCTCGGCCTGTACTACATGACCCGCGCCCTGGAGAACAAGGCGGGCGAGGGCATGGTGTTCGCCAACATCGCCGAAGTGAAGCGCGCGTACGACAACCGCGTCGTCGAGCTGCACGCGAAGGTCAAGGTGCGCATCGCCGAGACCGTGATCGCCGAGGACGGCACCCGCGAGAAGAAGACCGCGATCGTCGACACCACCGTCGGCCGCGCCCTGCTGCAGGAAATCCTGCCGGAAGGCCTGCCGTTCGCGCTGGTGAACACCGAGCTGACCAAGAAGGCGATCAGCCGCCTGATCAACAGCTGCTACCGCCAGCTCGGCCTGAAGGACACGGTCGTGTTCGCCGACAAGCTGATGTACACCGGCTTCGGGTTCGCGACCCGCGCCGGCATCTCGGTCGGCATCAACGACATGACGATCCCGGACGAGAAGAAGGCGATCCTCGCCGAGGCCGAGGCCGAGGTGCTGGAGATCCAGCAGCAGTACCAGGGCGGCCTGGTCACGGCCGGCGAGCGCTACAACAAGGTGGTCGACATCTGGTCGCGCACCAACGAACGCGTCGCGAAGGCGATGATGGACGCGATCGGCATCGACACCGTGACCAACGCCAAGGGCGAGCAGGTCGCGCAGAAGTCGATGAACTCGATCTACATCATGGCCGACTCCGGCGCGCGCGGTTCGCAGGCGCAGATCCGCCAGCTGGCCGGCATGCGCGGCCTGATGGCCAAGCCGGACGGCTCGATCATCGAAACGCCGATCACCGCGAACTTCCGCGAAGGCCTGAACGTCCTCCAGTACTTCATCTCGACCCACGGCGCCCGAAAGGGCCTCGCGGACACCGCGCTGAAGACCGCGAACTCCGGTTACCTGACCCGCCGCCTCGTCGACGTGGCCCAGGACGTGGTGATCACCGAGGTCGACTGCGGCACGACCGAAGGCCTGACCATGACCCCGATCGTCGAAGGCGGCGACGTGGTCGAACCGCTGCGCGATCGCGTGCTCGGCCGCATCGTGGTCGACGACGTGTTCCTGCCGGGCAACGACGAGGACCCGTTCGTCACCCGCAACACGCTGCTCGACGAAGCCTGGGTGCAGAAGCTGGAAGATGCCGGCGTGCAGTCGGTGAAGGTCCGCTCGACCATCACCTGCGCGTCGTCGTTCGGCGTCTGCAGCTTCTGCTACGGCCGCGACCTGGCGCGCGGCCACGTCGTCAACATCGGCGAAGCGGTCGGCGTCATCGCCGCGCAGTCGATCGGCGAGCCGGGCACCCAGCTGACGATGCGTACCTTCCACATCGGCGGCACGTTCTCGGGCGCGGCGTCGATCGACAACGTGACGGTGAAGACCACCGGTACGGTGAAGTTCAACAACCTCAAGCACGTCGAACACGCCGCCGGCCACCTGGTCGCGGTGTCGCGTTCCGGCGCGATCTCGGTGCTGGACGCCCACGGCCGCGAGCGCGAGCGCTACAAGCTGCCGTACGGCGCCACCATCCAGGTGCAGGACGGCGGCGAGGTGAAGGCCGGCCAGACCGTCGCGAACTGGGATCCGCACAGCCATCCGATCATGTCGGAAGTCGCCGGCTTCGTGCGCTTCATCGACTTCGTCGACGGCGTGACCGTGGTCGAGAAGATGGACGACGTGACCGGCCTGTCGTCGCGCGAGATCACCGATCCGAAGCGTCGCGGCTCGCAGGGCAAGGACCTCCGTCCGCTGGTGCGCATCGTCGATGCCAACGGCAAGGACCTGACCATCCCGGGCACCGATCTCCCCGCGCAGTACATGCTGCCGCCGCGGTCCAACGTCAACCTGCAGGACGGCGCGCCGGTGGGCGTGGGCGACGTGATCGCCAAGATCCCGCAGGAAGCCTCGAAGACCCGCGACATCACCGGTGGTCTGCCGCGCGTGGCCGACCTGTTCGAAGCGCGCAAGCCGAAGGACCCCGCGGTCCTGGCCGAGCGTTCGGGCATCGTCTCGTTCGGCAAGGACACCAAGGGCAAGCAGCGCCTGATCATCAAGGACACCGACGGCAACGAGCACGAGGAGCTGATCCCGAAGTACCGCCAGGTCATCGTGTTCGAAGGCGAGCACGTCCAGAAGGGCGAGACCATCGTCGACGGCGAGCCCAGCCCGCAGGACATCCTGCGCCTGCTCGGCGTCGAGCCGCTGGCTTCGTACCTGACCAAGGAAATCCAGGACGTCTACCGCCTGCAGGGCGTGAAGATCAACGACAAGCACATCGAGGTGATCGTCCGCCAGATGCTGCGCAAGGTCGAGATCACCGACCAGGGCGACAGCAAGTTCCTGAACGGCGAACAGGTCGAGCGCCAGCGCCTGATCGAGGAGAACGCCCGTCTCGCGAGCAAGGGCGAGATCGTCGCCGGTTACGACCCGGTGCTGCTCGGCATCACCAAGGCGTCGCTGGCGACCGAGTCGTTCATCTCGGCGGCCTCGTTCCAGGAGACCACCCGCGTGCTCACCGAGGCGGCCGTCCGCGGCACCCGCGACACGCTGCGCGGGCTGAAGGAGAACGTGATCGTCGGTCGCCTGATCCCGGCCGGTACCGGCCTGGCGTACCACAGCCAGCGCCGTCGCGGCGGCGGCCTGACCGACTCGGAGCTGGAGGCCCTGTCGGCTCCGACGCCGGCGCCGGTCACGGCCGCCGAGCCGGTCATGCTGGAAGACGCGCCGCCGCCGGCCGCCGGCAATCCCGTCCCCGACATGATCGAGGGCGATTCCGCCGAGTGAGGCCGGCGGATCCCCGGCCGGCCCGCGTGGCCGGCTCGGGGTGATGCAGGGCAGGGTGGCAAGGGCGCATCGCCTGCTGTATGATGCGCCCCTCTTCAGGCGGCCTCGGTCGCCCAGATCACGAAATGAGGTCACAGGACGTGCCTCGTATTCGGCCCACGGCAGGGCGGGAAAGTCCGGAACACCGCGGCAGTTGCGCCTGGACGGGCGGCAGCGGCGGGCTCCGGGACCGCATCGGTCCACCAGACCGGGGCGGGCGAAGAATACGCGTGTCGGCAGAGCGGAGCGATCCGGTCTGCCGGCGCTTTTTGTCGTCGTGACGCGTTCGCGCGTGACGGCGTTGTCCAGGCCCAACCAGCAGACACAGACGGAATGGCAACGATCAACCAGCTCGTGCGCAAGCCGCGCAGCCCCGAGACCTACAAGAGCGCCTCGCCGGCGCTGAACAAGTGCCCGCAGCGTCGCGGCGTGTGCACCCGCGTGTACACCACGACCCCGAAGAAGCCGAACTCGGCGCTCCGCAAGGTCGCCAAGGTGCGCCTGACCAACGGTTACGAAGTCATTTCGTACATCGGCGGCGAAGGCCACAACCTGCAGGAGCACTCGGTCGTGCTCATCCGCGGCGGTCGCGTCAAGGACCTGCCGGGCGTGCGCTACCACACCGTGCGCGGCTCGCTCGACGCCGCCGGCGTGGCCAAGCGTCGCCAGAGCCGTTCGAAGTACGGCGCGAAGCGTCCGAAGAAGTCGTAAGGCGGATCCCGGCCCGCGCTGGCGCGGGTCGATCTTCGTCTCCGGCGGGGGCATCCTCCGCCGCCCGATCCATGCGGCGGGCGCGTCCCGTCCTATCAGACACCGGTAATCAACATGTCCCGTAAAGGTTCCGCACCCCAGCGCACCGTCCTGCCCGATCCCAAGCACGGCAGCGAGACGATCGCCCGCTTCATCAACATGGTGATGCAGAGCGGCAAGAAGTCCATCGCCGAGAAGATCGTCTACGGCGCGATGGACGTCATCAACGAGAAGAACGCCAACTCGCTCGAGCTGGTCGAGAAGGCGCTCGGCAACGTCGCCCCCGCGGTCGAGGTGAAGTCCCGTCGCGTCGGCGGCGCCACCTACCAGGTGCCGGTCGAAGTCCGCGCCTCGCGCCGCATGGCGCTGGCGATGCGCTGGATCATCGAGTCGGCCCGCAAGCGCGGCGAGAACTCGATGCCGCGCAAGCTCGCCGCCGAACTGATGGACGCCTCGGAAAACCGCGGCGGCGCCATCAAGAAGCGCGAAGAGACGCACCGCATGGCCGAGGCCAACAAGGCCTTCGCCCACTACCGCTGGTAAGCGATCCACGCACGGGTGCGCGCCCAGGCGCGCACCACCAGCGATCTGCACCGGAAGCCGCCTCAGGGCGGCGTTCGGTCAATTGAACTTCGAGAAACGAGAGGTTTCCAGTGGCCCGTACCACTCCCATCGAGCGTTACCGCAACTTCGGCATCATGGCGCACATCGATGCCGGCAAGACGACGACGACCGAGCGCATCCTGTTCTACACCGGCGTCAACCACAAGATCGGCGAAGTGCACGAAGGTGCCGCGACGATGGACTGGATGGAGCAGGAGCAGGAACGCGGCATCACCATCACTTCCGCCGCCACCACGGCGTTCTGGAAGGGCATGGACAAGTCGTTCCCCGAGCACCGCTTCAACATCATCGACACCCCCGGGCACGTCGACTTCACCATCGAAGTCGAGCGTTCGCTGCGCGTGCTCGATGGCGCGGTGTTCGTGCTGTGCGCCGTGGGCGGCGTGCAGCCGCAGTCGGAGACCGTGTGGCGCCAGGCCAACAAGTACCAGGTCCCGCGCATGGCGTTCGTCAACAAGATGGACCGCACCGGCGCGAACTTCGACAAGGTCGTGGACCAGCTGAAGGCGCGTCTCGGCGCGTACGCGGTCCCGATGCAGGTGCCGATCGGCGCCGAGGAAGGCTTCGAGGGCGTCGTCGACCTGCTCAAGATGAAGTCCATCATCTGGAACATGGAAGACAAGGGCGCGACCTTCGTCTACGGCGACATCCCGGCCGACCTGGTCGAGAAGTCGAAGGAAGCCCGCAGCTTCATGGTCGAGGCCGCCGCCGAAGCCAGCGAAGAGCTGATGGACAAGTACCTCAACGAGGGCGAACTGTCCGAGGAAGAGATCATCGCCGGCATCCGCGCGCGCACCCTGAAGACCGAGATCGTCCCGGTCTTCTGCGGCACCGCGTTCAAGAACAAGGGCGTGCAGGCGATGCTCGACGCCGTCGTCCAGCTGCTGCCGTCGCCGGCCGATCGTCCGCCGGTCAAGGGCATCGACGAGAACGACAAGGAAGACAGCCGCACCGCCGACGACAACGCGCCCTTCTCGGCGCTGGCGTTCAAGATCATGACCGACCCGTTCGTGGGTTCGCTCACGTTCTTCCGCGTCTACTCGGGCACGCTGAACTCCGGCGACCAGGTCTACAACCCGGTCAAGTCGAAGAAGGAGCGCATCGGCCGCATCCTGCAGATGCACGCGAACAACCGCGAGGAGATCAAGGAAGTCCGCGCCGGCGACATCGCCGCGGCGGTCGGCCTGAAGGACGTCACCACCGGCGACACGCTGTGCGCGCAGGACCACCTGATCACGCTCGAGCGCATGACGTTCCCGGAGCCGGTGATCTCGATGGCGGTCGAGCCGAAGACCAAGTCGGACCAGGAAAAGATGGGCATCGCCCTGGGCCGCCTGGCGCAGGAAGATCCCTCGTTCCGCGTCCGCACCGACGAGGAATCGGGCCAGACCATCATCGCCGGCATGGGCGAGCTGCACCTCGACATCATCGTCGACCGCATGCGCCGCGAGTTCAACGTCGAGGCGAACGTCGGCAAGCCGCAGGTGGCGTACCGCGAGACCATCCGCAAGGCGGACGTGAAGTCGGACTACAAGCACGCGAAGCAGTCCGGTGGTAAGGGTCAGTACGGCCACGTCGTGATCGAGCTGTCGCCGATGAACGACGCCGACCGCGCCAACGAGGACGTCGAGAACGATTTCCTGTTCATCAACGACATCACCGGCGGCGTGATCCCGAAGGAATTCATCCCGGCGGTCGAGAAGGGCCTGCGCGAGACGATCACCAGCGGTCCGCTGGCCGGCTTCCCGGTGGTGGGCGTGAAGGTCAAGCTCGTGTTCGGTTCGTACCACGACGTCGACTCGTCGGAAATGGCGTTCAAGCTCGCCGCGTCGATGGCCTTCAAGGAAGGCTTCCGCAAGGCCGATCCGGTCCTGCTGGAGCCGATGATGAAGGTCGAGGTCGTGACGCCGGAAGAGTACGTCGGCGACGTGATGGGCGACCTGAGCCGTCGTCGCGGCCTGCTGCAGGGCCAGGACGACACGCCGTCGGGCAAGACCATCAACGCGATGGTGCCGCTGGGCGAAATGTTCGGTTACGCCACCACGATCCGCTCGCTGACCCAGGGTCGCGCGACGTTCACGATGGAGTTCGACCATTACGCCGAAGCGCCGACCAACATCGCCGAAGCGGTCATCAAGAAGAACTGATGCGTGGCCGGCCCCGGCCGGCCCGCACCATCGTTCCACGCCTTCAATCCAAGAGAGATACAGATCATGGCCAAGGGTAAGTTCGAGCGCACCAAGCCTCACGTGAACGTGGGGACGATCGGTCACGTGGACCACGGCAAGACGACGCTGACGGCGGCGCTGACGAAGATCGGCGCGGAGCGTTTCGGCGGCGAGTTCAAGGCA
>JBQCJG010000139.1:0-3832 GCA_051952955.1 Lysobacteraceae bacterium
GAGCGCACCACCGAGTTCTACCTCGACCGCGGCTACGTCGACGCGAGCATCGACAGCACCCAGGTCGCGCTCAGCGCCGACAAGCGCGACGTGTACATCACCGCCGGGCTCAGCGAAGGCGAGGTGTACACCTACGACGACGTGAAGATCGTCGGCGACAGCGTGCTGTCGAAGGCGCAGATCGAGCGCTACCTGCTGGTGCGCAAGGGCCAGACGTTCTCCAGGACGCTGCTGGAGCTGACCTCCGACTCCATCGTCGCCGCGCTCGGCAACGTCGGCTACGCCTTCGCCCGGGTCGAGCCGATCCCGGACATCGACCGCGGTGAGCGCACGGTCGGCATCGACTTCCAGGTGACGCCGGGGCCGCGCGTGACCGTGCGCCGGATCGCGTTCAAGGGCAACGTGCGCACCACCGACGAGGTGCTGCGGCGCGAGATGCGGCAGTTCGAGGGCGCGTGGTATTCGCAGGCGGCGATCGACCGCTCGAAGAGCCGCCTGCAGCAGCTCGGGTTCTTCGAGACCGGATCGGTCGCGGTCGAGGTGGTGCCGGTCCCCGGCAGCGCGGACGTGGTCGACCTCGCCGTGACCGTGAAGGAGACCTCGTCCGGCCAGTTCCAGTTCGGGCTCGGCTACCAGCAGGAGAATGGCCTCACCGCCAGCTTCCAGCTGTCGCAGCAGAATTTCCTGGGCACCGGCCGCGGCCTGAGCTTCAACGTCTCGCGCAACAGCTCGGTGCGGCAGTTCGGGTTTTCGGTCACCGATCCCTACCTCACGGACGAAGGCATCGGTCTGGGCTACTCGCTCTCCACCGCGACCACGCGCCAGAGCAGCGACGACGACAACAGCTACGACTCCGACCAGGCGCGCCTCGGCGTCACCGCCACCTTCCCGCTGTCGGAGACGAACACGCTGAGCCTGACCGGCAGCTGGCAGACGCAGACCCTCTATCTCACCGACGGCTACTACCCGCAATCGACGATCGATTACCTCGACGCGCTCGGCACCGACCGCATCCGGACGCTCCAGCTCGCCGCCAACTGGGGCAAGGACACGCGCAACGATTTCCTGACGCCGACCGCCGGCGCCTTCCGCAGCCTCAACCTGCAGGTCGCGCTGCCGGGCTCGACCGCGCGCTACTACAAGCTCGATTTCCGCTATGGCCGTTACCGCGACTTCGGGCCACTCAACCTGTTCGCGCACGCCGAGCTCGGCTACGGCGACAGCTACGGCGATGCGACGACGCGGCTCGAATGCCGGGTGCAGGGCAGCGACCCGCATCCGCGCCCGCAGTCGGTCGCGGCGAAGGCGTACGGCGACGCCGACTGCGGACCGGGCGCCACGCTCGAACGGGTGCTGGTCGCCGACGGCCTGCCGTTCTACGAGCGCTTCTACGCCGGCGGTTCGCGCTCGGTGCGCACGTTCCGCGACAACGCGCTCGGCCCGTGCGAATACGTGTCCGCGTACGACGACTGCCGCCCCACCGGCGGCGCGCTGAAGACCGTGGGCGGGCTGGAGCTGTCGATGCCGCGCCTGTTCGCGGGCAAGGGCACGCGGATCGCGCTGTTCGCCGACGCGGGCAACGTGTTCGACGGGCTGCGCGGCTTCGACAGCGGCGAGCTGCGCGCCTCGGCAGGGCTGTCGATGCTCTGGCGTTCGCCGATGGGGCCGATCTCGATCAGCTACGGCATCCCGCTGCGGAAGCAGCCGGGCGACGACGTGGAACGCCTGCAATTCAGTTTCGGTGGACAGTTCTGAGGACGACATGACGAATCCCGTGAAGAGCCGCAGCCTGCTGCGGAGGCGATGGCCGTGGTTCGCGGCCGCGGCGCTGGTGGTGGTCGTGGCGCTGGTCGCGCTGCGGCCGCCGCCGCCGCCCCGGCTGCTGACCGCGCAGGTCGCGCGCGGCGACATCGTGCGCACCGTGGTGGCGACCGGCACCATCGAGGCGACCGACCTGGTCAGCGTCGGCGCGCAGGCGTCCGGACAGATCCGCGCGCTGAAGGTGACGGTCGGCCAGAAGGTGCGCGCCGGCGAACTCATCGCCGAGATCGACTCGACGAACCAGCGCAACGCGGTGCGCAGCGCGGATGCGGCGCTCGCCAACATCCGCGCGCAGCGCGCCGCGCAGCAGGCCTCGCTGCTGCAGGCCGAGGCGGCGTGGCAGCGGCAGCAGCGGATGGCCGTCGTCGAGGCGACCTCGCGCGCCGACCTCGATGCGGCGCGCGCGACCCGCGACGCCGCGCGCGCCCAGCTGCAGGCGCTCGACGCGCAGATTGCGCAGAGCCTGACCTCGCTCGACACCGCGCGCGCGAACCGCGGCTACACCCGGAGCGTGGCGCCGATGGACGCCACCGTCGTCGCCGTCGTCGCGAAGGAAGGGCAGACCGTGAACGCGGTGCAGTCCAGCCCGACCATCGTCAAGCTGGCCTCGCTCGACACGATGACGGTGGAAGCGGAGATCTCGGAAGCCGACGTCATCCACGTGAAACCCGGCCTGCCGGTGTCGTTCACGATACTCGGCGACCCGGACCGGCGCTTCCGCGCGACCCTGCGCGACGTGAAGCCGGCGCCGGAATCGGTGTCGGAGGACGACAGCCGCGGCACCACCACCACCACCCAGAGCAGCGACCAGGCGGTGTACTACAACGGCCGCTTCGACGTGCCCAATCCCGACGGCGTGCTGCGCATCGGCATGACCGCCGAGGTCGACATCGAACTGGCGCGCGCGAAGGGCGTGCTGAAGGTGCCGTTCGCCGCGCTCGGCGATCGCGCCGCCAACGGCCGCTACGCCGTGCGCGTGGTCGACGCGCGGGGCAGGGCGGTCGTGCGCCAGGTGCGGATCGGGATGAACAACCGGGTCGACGCCGAGGTCCTCGCCGGCCTCGCCGCGGGCGAGCGCGTGGTGATCGGCGAAGCGGCCGGCGCGGCGCCGTCCTCCTCGGTGTTCCCGCCGAGGCCGCCGCAGGTGCCGGGTGGGCCATGACCGCGCTGATCGAACTGCGCGGCATCGGCCGCGTCTACGGCAGCGGGGACAACGCGCTCACGGTGCTGGACGCGATCGACCTCGACCTCGAGGCCGGCGAGATGGTCGCGATCGTCGGCCCGTCCGGCTCCGGCAAGTCGACGCTGATGAACCTGCTCGGCTGCCTCGACCGGCCCAGTACCGGGCGCTACCGCATCGACGGCCAGGACACCGCCGAACTCGACGCGGACGCGCTGGCCGCGCTGCGGCGCGAGCGCTTCGGCTTCATCTTCCAGCGCTACCAGCTGCTGCCCGACCTCGACGCGCAGGCGAACGTCGAAGTGCCGGCGGTCTACGCCGGCGTGCCCGCGCCGGCCCGGCACGCACGCGCGCGCAGCCTGCTGGAGCGGCTGGGCCTGGGCGATCGCACCTCGCATCGCCCCTCGCAGCTGTCGGGCGGCCAGCAGCAGCGCGCGAGCATCGCGCGGGCGCTGATGAACGGGGGCGAGATCATCCTCGCCGACGAACCCACCGGCGCGCTCGACACGCGCTCCGGCGAGGAGCTGATGCGCCTGCTGGAGGATCTCAACGCGCAGGGCCACACCGTCGTCGTCATCACCCACGATCCCGAGGTGGCCGCGCACGCGCGCCGCATCATCGAGATCCGCGACGGGCGGATCGTGGCCGACCGGCGCACGGCCCCGCGTCCCTCCGACGCCGCACCCGCCGGCGCCGACGCCGTGCCGCCGACGGTCGCCCGGCCCGCCCCCGGCGGCACCCGCTCGCTGCGCGACCGGCTGTCCGAGGCGTTCCGCATGGCCCAGCTGGCGATGCTAGCGCACCGGCAGCGCACCCTGCTCACGCTGCTCG
>JBQCJG010000140.1:0-37045 GCA_051952955.1 Lysobacteraceae bacterium
GAGAGGCGCGATCAGTCGCGATCCGCTTAAAAGGAAACCTCATGATATCTACGAGATCAACACCCTGATGCGACCCAAGGGTGCGTTGCCGAGTCAGTGCTTCTTGGGATCGTATAGCGAAGATGGGTCTTGGCTTTATACTGAGGCCAGTGATGGGGCTGTGTACCGTCGGCAGAGAAAGACCTCTGAAATTATGTCTAGATGGCCCAGCATCAATGAGATGATTGTCAGCGAGGTTGCCAGGCTCTCTCAAGCTTCCGATCGCTACGGCGCAATTTCCGTGTAAAAATTCGGCCGGTGTCCCAAGCTGGCTTTGGTGCTGGCCTAGCCTGACCTTTCGGCTTGGACTGAGTGCCTCATGAGCGGCGGGGCGGAGCGATCCGCCCTTTTTCTTCGCCCGGGCCCTTGAAAGCCATCGGGCGTCCCCCATCTACCGCCCGTCCCGGCTTCCGGGCGTTTCTTTGCCGGGGGTTTTGGCACTCTCGCTGCGAGAGTGCTACGATCGCCGACCTTTCCCAACCCAATCAACCACTTGCGAGGATCCGCATGAATCTCAAGCCGCTCTACGATCGCGTGATCGTCAAGCCGATCGAAGCCGAGGAAACCTCCATCGGCGGGATCATCATCCCCGACGCCGCGAAGGAAAAGCCGACCAAGGGCGAAGTGATCGCCGTCGGCGAAGGCAAGTTCATCGACGCCACCGGCGGCCTGCGCGCGCCGAAGGTCAAGGTCGGCGACAAGGTGATCTACGGCCAGTACTCGGGCTCGGCGTACAAGGCCGACGGCGTCGAATACAAGATCATCAAGGAAGACGACATCCTCGCGATCGTCGGCTGATGCGCGCGGGCGGGCGCATCGCCCCGCCTGACGTGCGCTGACGCATCGAAGTCGCAACGGCGGGCACGCCCACGCGCTGCGCCCGCCCAACGAACACCACATCTTTCCGGAGTTTCACAACATGGCTGCCAAAGACATTCGTTTCGGTGAAGACGCCCGCGCGCGCATGGTGCGCGGCGTGAACGTGCTCGCCAACGCCGTGAAGGCGACCCTCGGCCCGAAGGGCCGCAACGTCGTGCTCGAGAAGAGCTTCGGCGCCCCGACGATCACCAAGGACGGCGTGTCCGTCGCGAAGGAGATCGAGCTGGCCGACAAGTTCGAGAACATGGGCGCGCAGATGGTGAAGGAAGTCGCCTCCAAGACCTCCGACAACGCCGGCGACGGCACCACCACCGCGACCGTGCTGGCCCAGGCGCTGATCCGCGAGGGCATGAAGGCGGTCGCCGCCGGCATGAACCCGATGGACCTCAAGCGCGGCATCGACAAGGCCGTGACCACGGCCGTCGCCGAACTGAAGGCGATGAGCAAGCCGACCGCCGACGACAAGGCGATCGCCCAGGTCGGCACGATCTCGGCCAACTCCGACGAGTCGATCGGCAACATCATCGCCGACGCGATGAAGAAGGTCGGCAAGGAAGGCGTGATCACCGTTGAAGAAGGCTCGGGCCTGGACAACGAACTCGACGTCGTCGAGGGCATGCAGTTCGACCGCGGCTACCTGTCGCCGTACTTCGTCAACAACCAGCAGTCGATGGCCGCCGAACTCGACGACCCGTACATCCTGCTGCACGACAAGAAGATCTCGAACGTCCGCGACCTGCTGCCCGTGCTCGAAGGCGTGGCCAAGGCCGGCAAGCCGCTGCTGATCGTGGCGGAAGAAGTCGAGGGCGAGGCCCTGGCGACGCTGGTGGTCAACACCATCCGCGGCATCGTCAAGGTCTGCGCCGTGAAGGCCCCGGGCTTCGGCGACCGCCGCAAGGCGATGCTGGAGGACATGGCGATCCTCACCGGCGGCACCGTGATCTCCGAGGAAGTCGGCCTGTCGCTGGAGAAGGCCACGATCAAGGATCTCGGCCGCGCGAAGAAGGTGCAGGTCTCGAAGGAGAACAGCACGATCATCGACGGCGCCGGCGACACCTCGGCGATCGAGGCCCGCATCAAGCAGATCAAGGCCCAGATCGAGGAGACCTCGTCCGACTACGATCGCGAGAAGCTGCAGGAGCGCGTCGCCAAGCTCGCCGGCGGCGTGGCCGTGATCAAGGTCGGCGCGTCGACCGAGATCGAGATGAAGGAAAAGAAGGCCCGCGTCGAAGACGCCCTGCACGCCACGCGTGCGGCCGTCGAGGAAGGCATCGTCCCGGGCGGCGGCGTCGCGCTGATCCGCGCCAAGACCGCGGTGGAAGGCCTGAAGGGCCTCAACGAAGACCAGAACCACGGCATCCAGATCGCCCTGCGCGCGATGGAAGCCCCGCTGCGCGAGATCGTCACCAACGCCGGCGAAGAGCCCTCGGTCATCGTCAACAAGGTGAAGGAAGGTACGGGCAACTACGGCTACAACGCGGCCACCGGCGAATTCGTCGACATGGTCGAGGCCGGCATCCTGGATCCGACCAAGGTCACCCGCACCGCGCTGCAGAACGCGGCCTCCATCGCCGGCCTGATGATCACGACCGAAGCGATGGTCGCCGAAGCGCCGAAGAAGGACGAGCCGGCCCCGGGCGGCATGGGCGGCGGCATGGGCGGCATGGGCGGCATGGATTTCTGATCCGCGCCACGCAGCCACCGCGACACGAAAAACCCCGCGAGCGATCGCGGGGTTTTTCTTTGCGCCGACGGCGGCGGAGGCGCCGTCATTAGCAGGCCGTCAGTGGCAGGTCGTGTAGCAGGAGATGGCGCCGAAGGCGTAGTCGTCGGCGGCCTCGGTCCATTCGTCGCCGCAGGCGCCCAGCTGCGAGTTGTGGTCGCGGTTGCAGACGTCGTGGTCGAGGCAGTCCTGGTACCACGCGCCGAGGCCGTCGCCCACGCCGCAGCCCGCGCCGCAGCGGCCCGCGCACGAGCCGGAACCGCAGCCGTAGGCGACGGTCTTGCTGGTGTAGCCGTGGGTGGGGCAGAAGTCGTGCGAGGACGAACGGTAGTACACCCGGCCGCTGAGGCAGACGTCGGCGATGGCGTGCAGGTTGGTGAAGCTGCCGCCGCCCTGCTCGTTGCACGTCGCCTTCTGCGGCGGGCTGTCCAGTCGCGGCAGGTCGCCGTTGCCGCCGACGTTCGCGAGCGTGGCGCCGGGCAGCAGCGGCTTGGCATCGGTGCGGCGAATCGTCCACGTCTGCTTCAGGCGATGGCCCAGCGGCACTTCGGAATACATTTCCGACAGCCGCCACAGCAGGTCGAGCGACTTCGGCGTGCGCTTCGCCGAGCCCTGCATCAGCAGGCTGCGGCCGAGTTCGGTCTGGAACGTGCGCAGCACGGCGCGATCGTTCGCGCCGATGACGACGCCGGCCTCGGTGCTCACCACCAGCGTGCCGGCGGCGTAGTCGATCTCGTGATCGATCACCGCACCGTTCACTTCGAGCCGCGCCTGCACGCGGTCTGGCGCGGCGCCGGCCGCAGCGCGCTTCCCGACGGCGGAGACGCTGCGCGTGGTGAAGGTCATCGTGCCGGACGGCGTGACCAGCTGGCCGGTGACGTCGTCGCCCAGTGCCTTGGCGATCTTCAGCTGGCCCGGCTGGACCAGGTCTTCGGCGGCGTCGACGTCCGCGCGGGACGCGGTTTCGGCGACGGGACGCGCAGCGTGCGCCACGCCGAGGGAGAGCAGGCCGGCGCAGGCGATGGCCGCCAGCCGGCATTTCAGGGTGCGATGCATCAGGAACCACTCCTTGGAAACGGGAAGAAAAGCCCGGCGTCCGCGACCGGCGCCTCCCCAGGCGATCCGGTCCGTTCCGACGCAGCGGGTCGATGGCCGGGCATGGCGCCCGGCGCCTGCAGTATGCCGCCACCCGGGGCGGGCGATGTCGTCGCGTCCGTCCGCAGGGCGTCCCCGGTCCGGTCGGCCGGGAGGCTGCCTGCCGATCCAGCAGCCGTCGCGCGGATGCAGCGCCGCGTGCCCTGTATGCGGTCGCGCGATGCCCCTTCCGGCCACCCCGGCCGCCCCGCCCGACGGACGCAGTGGCGCCCGCGATCCCGGTCCGCGGGCGTGCCCGCACTCTCTCGGAAATCTCTCGGTGATGCCCGGAAATCTCTCCGGCCCGGGTTCCTAGACCGATCTCACGCTTCTGCCGGGGGGCGATCCCTAGGATGCCGCCCGCGCCGGGGCCCTCGACCTCCGGCGCCCCGATCGCCGTCGAGTCCGCCGCCCGGCATCGTTCACGGGGTCGCGCGGCACCCCCAACCAGGAAGGCAACCCGATGAAGGACTCTCTCCGCAGATCCCTGCGCCTGTTCGCCGCGATGACCTTGCTCACCGCCGCGACCGCCCACGCCCAGACGTGGTCCCAGCTCAACGCACTGCCCGGCACCATGGAAGGCATGCCGCTGGTCAACAGCAACAACCCGGAAAGCGTCAGCCGCGAAGGCCTGCTGCTGGCGACCGATCCGATGACCTCCAGCAACAGCGCCCGCGTCACCCGCACGCTCACCACGGGCACGCTCGACAGCGCCTGCCCCTCGGGCAGCCTGCGCGAGTTCGCGTTCTACATGCACCACCTGCTGGCCGCGCCCAGCGGCACCGACGCGCAGGTCGAGCGCGTGTACGTGATCCTCGAGCCCACCGGCGCCAGCGCCACGTTCAACGCCTACGGCGCGGGCATCTCCCAGCGCGACATCACCGTGCCGAGCGGGCAGGGCACGCTCGACCCGGGCAAGAGCCCCAGCTACTCGGTCTCGCTGGCCGCGATCACCGGCTCGCTCCCGAGCTGGGTGACCGGCACGACCTACGGCTCGAAGTTCGTGAACCTCAGCGGACAGAGCATCACCGGCCCGTTCGCGCTCGCCAGCCTCAGCGGCACGCAGGGCGCCTCGCTGGACGCCCGCATCAAGGTGCGCGCCACCTCCGGCTGCCTGCGCCTGCGCGTGGTCGCCACGTCCGCGGCCAACGGTTCGCTGGCGCTGGCCGATGCGCTGGGCAAGAGCCTGTACGGCTGGGGCAACGTCGCCTCGACCTACAACAGCTCGGGCCAGCAGCTCGTGTTCGGCGGTGCGCCGTGCTCCAGCCGCCAGCCGCAGAACCCCAACGGCACCTACGACTGGATCGGCTGGGGTCGTTCGGCCGGCATCTACCGCTACGAGCGCTGGGCGGGCACCAACAACGTCAACCTGACCTCGACCAGCCAGAACTTCGGCTACAAGTTCCTGGCCGCGCCCAGCAACCTGATCAACACGACCGACACCAGCACCACCACGCCGGGCGGCGCCTGCAACCCGACCACCGCCGATCCGTCGCCCTCCAGCAACGCCCAGCGTTCGCCGGCGCTGCGCTACTACAACACCAACACCGCAGGCGTGACCGGCGGCCGCGATTCCGATCCGTGGTCGACCGCGAACTACGGCGCCGAATACCTGATGACCCACAACGTGACCAACAGCAGCGGCAGCTGCATCACGGCGCGGCTGCAGATCACCATGTACCCGGGCCAGCAGCAGTGCGCGACCTACACCGGTTCGGCCACCCGCCACTGGGACGGCGCGTTCAAGGTGACCCAGAACGGCGTGGTCCAGCCGATCGTGCGCAGCTACGTGAAGTGCAACGACTCGCCGGGTTCGACCAACCCGAACATCCCGGCCACCCGGGTGACGGTGAGCACGATCGCCTCGAAGGTGATGACCCCGGGCGAGCAGGTGAACTGGGTGGTGCAGGGCTTCGTCCCCGGCCTGATCTCGGCCCCGGGCGCCTTCCTCGTGAACTCGACCCCGGCCACCTGCCCGTGACCTGACGCGGCGGCACCCACGGCGCGCCACCGCGATCCTCCAGGTCCGCCGGGACGCGACACGCCGCCCGGGACGGCGGGGAGCCGGATCCATGCCCCCACCGCCCGCAACGAAAGGCCCTGCGAGCGCTCGCCGGGCCTTTCGCGTCCCTCGGCGTCGGCGGGCGATGCGATGACCGCTCTGGAGGCATGCATTCGCGCGGGCAGCCACGGCAAGGCGGCCGATACGAGCATCCGCTGACGACGCCGTCGCGTGCGCGGATGCGGGCGGCGTGCCGCGCGTGCCGCGACACGCGGCGATCGGATGCGGCGTGTGTTTAAGTGTACCGCCGGGTTCTTTTTTGCAGCGCAGCGTGCTTTGTCCTAACGCATCCTTCACGATGCACGGGCATCCCGACGTGGGGGAGGGAGCAGGCCCGCTACCGGTTCGACCGGGGCGGGCTTTTTTATTGCCTGCTCGTTTGCAGGCCTTTCCTTCGTGGCCGCGGGCCGGTGCCGCGCCGTCGGGCGTCCTGCCGGGATGACAGAATCCGCGGATGACGTCGCCGCTTCCGCCCGCTCCTTCCGATGCCGCGCTCGATCGCGCCCTCGCGCGGCTGTCCGCCGTCGTGCCCGCGCTGGCCGACGATCCCGTCGCCGCGGCGCGCGTGCGCCGGCTCGCGCAGGCGAGCGATTTCGCGGTCGACGTCTGCCTGCGCCAGCCCGCGCTGCTGCCGGCGCTGCTGGCCGACGATGGCGCAGAACCGCCGTCGCCGCCGGTGCTGTCCGCCGAGCGGCGCGGCGAATGGCCGACGCTGCTGCGACGCCATCGCCACGCCGCGTCGGTGCGGCTGATCTGGCGCGACGTGCACGGGCTCGACACGCTCGACGACACGTTCGCCGGCACCAGCGCGCTGGCCGACGACTGCCTGCGCATCGCGCTCGACGCGGTCGAGGCCGACTTCGCGCAGCGTTTCGGCGTCGTGCGCGATGCCGACGGCGCGCCGGTGCGGCTGGTGGTGTTCGCGCTCGGAAAACTCGGCGGCGGCGAACTCAATTTCAGTTCCGACGTCGACCTGGTCTACGCCTACGCCCGCAACGGCGAGAGCGACGGCGCGCGTGCGCTGGCGGCCGAGGACTACTTCGCGCGCGTCGGCCAGCAGTTGGCGAAGCTGCTCGACGAGACCACCGCGGAAGGCTTCTGCCATCGCGTCGACCTGCGCCTGCGGCCGTTCGGCAATGCCGGCCGCATCGCGCTGAGCTTCGCCGCGATGGAGCAATACTTCCAGCGCGAAGGCCGCGACTGGGAACGCTACGCGTGGCAGAAGGCGCGGCCGGTCGCGGGCGATCTCGCCGAAGGCGAACGCTTCCTCGATGCGCTGCGGCCGTTCGTCTACCGGCGCTATCTCGACTACGGTGCGCTCGACGGCCTGCGCGAGATGAAGGCGAGCATCGCCGCCGAAGTCGCGCGCCGCGACATGGCCGACGACATCAAGCGCGGCCCGGGCGGCATCCGCGAGGTCGAATTCCTCGCCCAGGCGCTGCAGTTGATCCGCGGCGGCCGCGAGCCCGCGCTGCGCGAGCGTCGGCTGCAGCCGGCGCTGCGCGCGCTGCGCGACGCGGGTCATCTCGCCGCCGACACCTGCGACGCGCTGCTGGCGGCGTACCGGTTCCTGCGCGCGCTGGAGAACCGCCTGCAGATGCTGCGCGATGCGCAGACCCAGCGCCTGCCCGAGGACACGCAAGACCGCGAACGCATCGCGCGCGGGCTCGGGTTCGCCGACTGGGCCGCACTGTCGGTCGGGCTGGCAGCGCACCGCGCGCGCGTCGCCGCCGAATTCGCGGCGCTGCTCGCGCCGCGCGGCGAGGTCGCGCGACCCGACGCATTGGTCGCCTACTGGCGCGCGCTGCGTGCAGGAAACGACGCGGATAACGACGCGGAGCCGGCCGTCGACGCCGGCGCGCTGCAGGACGCCGGCTTCGCCGACGCGGGCGGTGCCGACACCGCGCTGCGCGACTTCGCCCGTGCGCCCGGCGTGCGCGAGCTGTCCGATGCCTCGCGCGCGCGGCTGGACCGGATCATGCCGGCGCTGCTGGCCGGCATCGCCGTGTCCAGCGAGCCGCCGCTGGCGTTGCGCCGCGCGCTGGCGGTGCTGCAGACGCTGCTGCGGCGCGCGAGCTACCTCGCACTGCTCGACGAACAGCCGGCCGCATTGTCGCGTCTGGTCGACACGCTCGTGCGCAGCGCGCTGCTGGCCGATCGCCTGGCCAAGCACCCGCTGCTGCTGGACGAACTGCTCGACCTGCGCGTCGCCGGTCCGCTGCCCGATGCCGCGGCCTTCGGCGAGGCCTGTGCGGCGGCGCTCGGCCACGACGACGGCGAGGCCGCGCTGCTCGCGCTCAACGAGGCGCGCCAGACGCTGGGCTTCCGCATCGCGCTGGCGGTGCTCGATCGCCGCGTCGAAGCGGTCGAGGCCGCGCGTCGGCTGGCGGCGCTGGCCGATGCGCTGCTGGTCGCGGTGCATGCGCTCGCACTGCGCGAACTCGCCGCCCAGCACGGCCGCATCGCCGGCCTGCGCTTCGCGGTGCTGGGCTACGGCAGCCTCGGCGGGCGCGAGCTCGGCTTCGGCTCCGATCTCGATCTGGTCTTCGTGTACGACGCGCCGGCCGACGCGACCAGCGACGGTGCGCGCGCGCTCGATGCGCCGCGCTGGGCGACGCGGCTGGCGCAGAAGATCGTCGCGCTGCTCGGTGCGCCCACCGGCGCCGGCCGGCTGTACGAGGTCGATGTGCGCCTGCGCCCGGACGGCGCCAAGGGGCTGATGGTGTCGACGCTGGCGAGTTTCGACGACTACCAGCGCCAGCGCGCGTGGACCTGGGAACACCAAGCGCTGGTGCGCGCACGCGCGGTCGTCGGCGATGCCGCGCTGTGCGACGCGTTCGAGCGCACCCGCGCCGATACGCTCGCGCGCCTGCGCGATGCGGACGTCCTGCGCGAGGAAGTGCGCGCGATGCGCGCGCGCATGCGCGACGAGCTGGATCGTTCTGCCGGCGAACGCTTCGACCTGAAGCAGGGCGAGGGCGGACTCGTCGATCTCGAATTCCTGCTGCAGCAGGCGGTGCTGCGCGACGCGGCGCGGACGCCGGCGCTGCTCGCACCGCGGGACACGCCCGGGCTGATCGATGCCCTGCGCGATGCCGGCACGCTCGACACCGCCACCGCGGCGGCGCTGCTGCGCGCGCATGCGGCGCTGGTGGCGGCCGGCCTGGCCTGCACGCTCGACCGGCGCGCGCGGATCCTGGTGCCGGATGCGGCGGTGTCGCAGGCGCGGGCGATCGTCCTCGACGCGGTCCGGGCGTCGAACTGAACCGCGGGTCTCCGGGGCGACGACGGTCGTTTCCGACGGGTTGAGTGTCCGCGTGGACGGGCCGCACCATGGCCGCCATGCCGCAACGGCATCGCATGGAAACGGAGGATCAGGATGAGGGTTTCGACAGGTTGCAAGGTCGGCGTGGCCACGTTCGCGCTGGGGATGCTGGGCGGCTGCGTCACCGTGACGCCGCTGATCACGCCGTCGGGCGCGCAGGGATTCAGCGTCAACTGCTCGGACATGAACGACATCGGCGCGTGCTACAAGAAGGCCGGCGAGATCTGCGGCACCAACGGATACGAGGTCATCGATCGCCACGCCGCGTCGAATTCCTTCTGGTCCGACGGGTCCGAGTCGAGCCAGACACTGGTGGTCCGCTGCAGGCAGCCGGGAGAAGCGGCGCCGCCGACGAAGGTCGGGGCCTGACCCCGCCCGCGCCGGCATGCCTGTCGACGAGGCCGTATTCCGCCCGATGCCTCCGCCCGCATCGTTCCGGATGCCGGAGTCCGCGGCGGTTCGGGATTCCGCGCACCGGCCGCGGTATCCTCGTCGCGAGGGGCGCCTGCCGGCGCATCCCCCACCCCAACGAGGAGCCTCACATGTCGAAGAACCACTATCTGGACACCGAAGAACTCGTCACCGACGCGAAGGTCGTGCTGGACGACGTCGAGTCCATGCTCGAGGAAGCCGCGTCCGCCACCGGCGAGCGTGCGCAGGCGCTGCGCGCCCGCGCCAGCGAAGCCCTCGGTCGCGCGCGCCAGCGTCTGCAGGATGCGCAGACCTCGGTCGCCCGCAACACCAAGGCCGCCGCCAGCGCCACCGACGACTGGGTGCACGAGAACCCGTGGGGCGCGATCGGCGTCGCCGCCGGTGTCGGCTTCCTGGTCGGCCTGCTCGTCTCGCGTCGCTGAGGACGCGTCCGGCCATGGCATCGCCGCTGCAGTCCCTGCGCCGCGTGAGCACCGCGGCGCTCAATCTGCTGATGTCCCGCGCCGAATTCGCGAGCCTCGAACTCGCGGAGGCGCGGGTGCAGTTGCTGCGCTGGTTCCTGCGCGGGCTGCTGGCGATGCTGCTGGTCGTCTTCGCGGTGGCCACGGCCACCGCGTTGCTGGTCGCGCTGCTGTGGCCGCAGCTCGGGCCATGGTCGCTGCTGGGGTTCGCGGTGCTGTACGCCGGCATCGCGCTCGGGATGCTCGGCGGGCTCAAGCGCGAGATCGACACCGCCCCGGCGCCGCTCGCCGAAACCCTGCGCCAGCTCGCCGAGGATCGCCGCGCGATCTTCGGCGCCGCGGGCGAAGCTAGGAACACACAGAACACCGTCGCCGACGGCGACGACCCGGAGATCTCGGGATGAGTCGCGATCCGCGTTCGGAAGTGCGCGTCCTGCGCATGGAGCTGCTGCGCATGCGCGCGTCGATGCAGCGCGACGAACTGGCCGACGCCGTGGCCGAACTGCGCCACCGCACGGGCAACGTGCGCGGCGTGATGTCCAGCCTCGGTGGCCTGAGCGCCGGCGTCGCCGCGCGCAGCGGCTGGATCGGCCTGGCCGCCAGCCTGATGCGGCGGCCGTGGGCGGCCGCGATGGCGCTGTCGGCCGTGCGTGCACTGA
This sequence comes from Lysobacteraceae bacterium, assembly GCA_051952955.1. Lineage (GTDB taxonomy): Bacteria > Pseudomonadota > Gammaproteobacteria > Xanthomonadales > Xanthomonadaceae > Lysobacter_I. The sequence goes on from JBQCJG010000140.1 coordinate 10,715, forward strand.
AGCGTCGTCCGGTGCTCGGCACCGCCGCAGTGGTCGCCGGCCTGGCGGCCTGGGGTGCGTTCCGGATGTTCCGTCCCGATGCCGATCGCGACCCGGCGGCGGCACGTCCCGTCCGGGAAACGCCGCGCCGTCCGGTGCCGCGTCGCTGATCCGCGACGACGGTCAGGTCCTGGGTGCCAGCCCCAGCCGCACCGCCACTTCCGCAGCCGCCCGCGCGGATTCGCGCAGCGGTTCCACTTCGAACGGCGCCAGTGCCGTGTCCATGACGCGGATGCGGCCTGTCGCCAGCAAGGCATCGAGGAACCGCCGCGGCCGTCCGCGCACGCGGCCGGGATCGAACACGTGCACCGGCACGCGCGTGGCGCAGGCCTCGGTGATCATGTTGACCGAGTCCGGCGAACAGACGATGCGATCGGCCCAAGCCAGCAGCCCGGCATAGGGATTCGGGCCGTCGCGGTCGCCGCGCCAGACCAGGCCCGGCGTCTCGTCGTAGCGATGCGCCAGCACGTCACGCAGTTCCTTCGACGTGCGTCGCGACGTGGTGAGCAGCACGCTGCCGCCGTCGCGGGCGAGGGCGACTTCCAGCTTCGAGCCCAGCACCTCGAAGCCCATGCGGTCGAAGCGCGCGTGGCGCGTGCGGCCGCCCAGCAACACCGCGGTGCGCGGGCGGGGCAGGTCGGCGAACGCGGGGAAATCGGCGCGCGCCCGCGCCAGCCAGGCGTCGTCGATCGGGTGCAGGCTGCCCAGCACCGGCACGACGTTCGCACCGCGGAGCCGGTCGTGCTCGGGCACGACGACGACGTCCCAGTGACGCGGGTCGATCCGCGGATCGAGGATCTGCACGGCCCTGGCGCCGCGTTCGCGCAGCAGGCGGGTGGCGAGCGCGACCCGGCGGCCGCAGCCCACCACCACGGCCGGCGGCGCATCGAGCAGCGCCGCGAAGTCGGCCCCGCCGGCGGCGACGGCACCGCGCCAGCGGCGCGGGGCGGCCAGCGTCCAGGTCAGGCCGGGCTGCAGCCGCACCGTGCGGAACGCGCCGTCGCCGGCCAGCGCGGCCGCCAGCGCGAACGTCTGTCGATCGTTGCCGGCGCGGCCGTCGCTGATCGCACAGATTTGTGGTGAATCGGTCTGGTTTGTCGCCATCGTTCCGGATTTGACTCGATTCGTTCCCGGCGTGCGGCTGTCCGGCGTCGCAGCGGACTCTACACTGCGCCCTCGTTCATTCTCACACGCCGGGATTCATCCATGTCCGCACCGCTCGACACCCCCGCGCTGGACCAGCTGTTCCGTACCGCCCGCACCTACAACGCCTTCTCCGGCGAGATCGACGACGCCACCCTGCACCGGCTGTACGAGCTGCTGAAGTGGGGCCCGACCGCCGCCAACGCGTCGCCGGCCCGGTTCGTGTTCGTGCGTTCGCCCGAGGGCAAGGCGAAGCTGGGCCCGGCGCTGGATGCCGGCAACCGCGAGAAGACCCTCGCCGCGCCGGTCACCGTGATCGTCGGCCACGACATGGCGTTCTACGACAAGCTGCCGGTGCTGTTCCCGCACACCGACGCGCGCAGCTGGTTCGCCGGCCGCCCCGAGCCGGTGCTCGAGACGGTGGCGATGCGCAACGGCAGCCTGCAGGGCGCCTACCTGATCCTGGCCGCCCGCGCGCTGGGCCTGGACTGCGGCCCGATGTCCGGCTTCAACAACGCGATGGTCGACGAGGCGTTCTTCGCCGGCACCGCGATCCGCTCCAACTTCCTCGTCAACCTCGGCAAGGGCGACCCGACCTCGCTGTTCCCGCGCTCGCCGCGGCTGGGCTTCGACGAAGCCTGCGAAATCGCCTGATCGTCCGAACATCCGATCTAACCCCCGGCCGCCCCGGCGCAACCGAACGCGCCATGGCCGCCTCTTCCGTCCCGTCGCCTTTCCGCCACGCATCCCACAGGAGTGTCCCCGTCATGAAACGCACGCTGATCGCCGCCGCGCTCGCCCTGGTCTCCACCATCGCCTTCGCCGCGCCGACGTCCTACAAGATCGACCCCAACCACACCGACGTGGTCGCCAGCTGGAGCCACTTCGGCTTCTCCAACCCGATCGCCAACTTCCTGAAGGTCGACGGCGTGATCGTCTACGATCCGGCCAACGTCGCCGCCTCGAAGGTCGAAGTGACCCTGCCGCTGGACGGCCTCGACGCGCAGGTCCCCGATTTCAACGACCACCTGCGCAGCGCGGACTTCTTCGACGCCGCGCAGTACCCGACGGTCACCTTCAAGAGCACCTCGGTGAAGGCCGCCGGCAAGAACAAGCTGATCGTCGTCGGCGACCTGACGATCAAGGGCATCACCAAGCCGGTGACGCTGAACGTGACCATCAACAAGCTGGGCGTGCATCCGCTGGGCCAGCGCGAAGCCGCCGGCTTCAACGCGACCGCGACGATCAAGCGCACCGACTTCGGCCTGGGCAAGTACGCGCCGAACGTCAGCGACGACGTGAAGCTGACCATCACCACCGAAGCGATGGTGCCGAAGGCGCAGTAAGCCCGCCCGGTCCGCCGCGGCCCGCGCCGCGGCGGACATTCGCCCCGACAGACGCCTTCCCCCAGACAGAGATTCCGAGATGTCCAAGCGCATCGCCATCGTGTTCCACAGTGGCTACGGCCACACCGCCAGGGTCGCGCAGGCCGTGGCCGAAGGCAGCGGCGGCACGCTGCTGCCCATCGACGCCGAAGGCAACCTCACCGACGACCAGTGGGCCACGCTCCACGCAGCCGACGTGATCGTGTTCGGCTCGCCCACGTACATGGGCAGCGTCAGCTGGCAGTTCAAGAAATTCGCCGATGCCTCGTCCAAGACCTGGTTCGGCCAGGGCTGGAAGGACAAGCTCGCCGCCGGCTTCACCAATTCCGCGTCGATGAACGGCGACAAGCTGTCCACGCTGCACTACCTGTTCACGCTTTCGCAGCAGCACGGCATGCTGTGGGTCGGCACCGGCATGATGCCGAGCAACACCAAGGCCGCGACCCGCAACGACCTCAACTACGTCGCGTCCTCGTCCGGCCTGATGACGGCCACGCCGTCCGATGCGTCGACCGACGAAATGGTGCCGGGCGACCTGGAGACCGCGCGCGCGTTCGGCAAGCGCGTCGCCGAAGCGGCCGCGCGCCTCGCCTGATCGCTTCTTCCGGAGCCTCCCCGGGGCCGCGCGACGTGCATGCCGCGCGGCCTTTTTCATGTCGCGGCCACGGCCTCCGGCGGCGGGGCGTCGAAGCGGTAGGGCGTGGCCTGCGCGGACGGGCGCCGGCGGAAGGCGTCGGCGAAGGCGGTGAGGCGCGTCAGCTGCGACAGATCCATCGGGTTGCGGAACGGGATGTGTTCCAGCAGCGCGAAGAGGCCCAGGTCGAACACGGCGATGCGGTCGGCCGGCAGCGTCGCGCGGATGGCATCCCATTCGGCGTCCAGCCACGCCAGCGAATTCACCAGGCTGGCCCGGCGCTTGTGCGAGGCGGCGTCGGGCGGGCGCTTCGAGACGAGTTCGTGGAAGACGACCTCGACGTGCACGGCCATCGCGTGCGCCAGCACCTCGTGCGCGTTCATGCCGAGCGGGTCTTCGGCATGCTCGGGCAGGAACACCCGATCCTGAAGCGTCCGGCCCGTGCCGCCCGAGGCGTGCCGCGCCAGCCAGCGGCAGAGGTTCGCGCTGCCCCAGACCACGGTGTCGCCGCGGCGCAGCGCCGGCAGCTTCAGCGCGGGGTTGCCGGCGTAGGTCGCCGGGTCCTCGCTCATCAGGTCGACGATCGGCGAGAGGGTGTAATCGATGCCCAGTTCGTGGGCGAGCATCCGCACCTGCCGGGTGTAGTGCGAGGCCTCGCGGCCGACGATGACGAGGGCGGGTTCGACGGCGGGTCCATCGGTGCGATCCATGGCGTGCGGCCTCTTCGGACGGGAGCAGGAACGCCGGCGGTATCGGACCGCGGGCTGTGGGCTAGAATGCCGGTTCCGCGCAGGACACACGAGCCATGACCGCCCAGCCCGCTCCCGCCAACGCCCAGCAACGCTACGAAGTCCATCGCAGCGACCTGCCGCTGAGCTGCCCGACGCCTTCGATGGGCCTGTGGAACTCGCATCCGCGCGTGTACCTGGCGATCGAGGCCGAGGGCGGCACCTCGACCTGCCCGTACTGCGGCGCGCAGTACGTCCTGATCGATTGACCGCGGTCGCCGGCGCTGTGTCGCGCCGCCTCGTCGTCGTCCAGCTGCTGCCGGCCCTGCATTCGGGCGGCGTCGAACGCTCCACGCTCGAGATCGCCGAGGCGCTGGTCCGCGCCGGGCACCGCGCCGTCGTCGTCTCCGCCGGCGGCCGGCTGGTGCCGACGCTCGAAGCGCTCGGTGCCGAACACGTCGCCCTCGACATCGGCCGCAAGTCGCCGCTCACCTTCCGCCATATCCGCACGCTGCGCCGGCTGTTCGCGCAGGTCGGCGCCGATCTCGTGCACGCGCGCTCGCGCCTGCCGGCGTGGATCGGCTGGTTCGCGCTGCGCGGCATGCCCGCGGCGAAACGCCCGCGCTTCGTCACCACCGTCCACGGCCTGAATTCGCCGTCGCGCTACAGCCGCATCATGACCCGCGGCGAGCGCGTGATCTGCGTGTCGGCGACGGTGCGCGACTACGTGCTGCAGCATTATCCCGATACCGATATCGGCCGATTGCGCGTCATTCCGCGCGGGATCGACCCTGTCGCCTTCCCGCGCAGGCCGCGGCCCGATCCCGCGGCGCGGGTGCAGGTCGCCGCCGAACATCCCGCGCTGGGCGGCGACGGCCCGCTGCTGTTGCTGCCGGGCCGCGGCACGCGGCTGAAGGGCCACGGCGACGCGCTCGCATTGCTGGCGGCGCTGCGCGGCGACGGCCTCGACGCGCGGCTGTGGATGCCCGGCGCGCGCGAGCCCGGCCGCGAGGCCTATCTCGCCGAACTCGACGCCGAGGCCGCGCGGCGCGGCGTCGCCGGCGCGCTGGCGATGACGCCGCCCACCGCCGCGATCGCCGCCGCGTACGCCGCCAGCGACCTGGTGCTGCAGGTATCGCGCAAGCCGGAAGCGTTCGGGCGCACGGTGGTGGAGGCGGTGTCGACCGGGCGGCCGGTCGTCGGCTGGGCGCACGGCGGCGTCGGCGAACTGCTCGGCGACCTGTGTCCGGCGGGTGCGGTGGCGCCGTTCGACGTCGACGCGCTGCATCGCGCGGCGCGCGCGCTGCTCGAAGCGGGCGCGTCCGTTACGATGCCGGCGTGGCCGCTGGCGCATTCGCTGGCGGCGATGCAGGCCGCGACCCTGGCCTGCTACGACGAACTCCTCGCTTCCCCTGCCTGATGCCGATCCCCTGCTTCCGATGACCGACGCTTCGACCGCCGCCGCTGCCGCCGTTCCGCGCGCGCCCGCCGGCTGGCGCTGGGCGCCGTTCTGGGTGCTGGCGTTCGTCGCGCTGTGGCCGGCCAAGGGCGTGCCGCAGGCCGTGCTGGCGCTGGGCGCGCTGATCGCGATCGGCCGCCTGCTCTACGTGCGCTTCCGCGGCGGCGCGGCGCTGCTCAGCCCGCACGCCTGGGCGCTGACCAGCGTGCTGTTCTTCGCCTACTGGCTGCCCGAACTGTTTGCCGCCGTGGACGCGATCGACCATGTCGACGCGCTGCGCGCGGTCGCCGTCGACCTGCGCTACCTGCCGTTCCTGTGGCTGGCCGCGGCGGCAGTCGCGGACGCGCGCGGCCGCCGCGTCACCTTCGCCGGGCTCGCGATCATCGTCGGCGCGTGGACCGTCGATGCCCTGATCCAGGCGGTCGCCGGTACCAGCCCGCTGTTCGCGCTGCTCGACGCCGGCAAGACCGCGATCAGCGGCCACGGCTACTGCACCGCCGAGGACGTCGCCGCGCTGGACCGCCTCAGCGGTGCGTTCGGGCCCTGCAACCTCAAGCTCGGCGTGATCCTCGCCAGCCTGTCGCCGTTCGCGCTGGTCGCTGCCGGCCGGCGGTTCGGACGCATCGGCTGGCTGGTCGCGGCCGGTGCGGTGGGCGTCGCGATCCTGCTCGCCGGCTCGCGCGCGTCGTGGATCACCTACGGCCTCGTGCTGCTGCTGTCGGGCCGGCATCTGCTGGGCTGGCGCCGGCTGCTGGCGGTGTTCGGCGCGGGTGCGGCGGTGCTGGCGGTGCTGACGTTCGTCTCGCCGCAGGTGCGCGAGCGGATCGAGCGCACCGCGTTCGCGCTGAGCGGCGACACCGAGGGCGTCGACAGCGCGCTGTCGGGGCGCGGGCGCATCTGGGGCGCGGCGCTGTGCATGGCGAAGACGCATCCGGTCAACGGCGTCGGCCCGCGCCAGTTCCGCGATGCGTTCCCGGCCTGCGACCCGGCGCCGACCGAGCGCGCGGCCTGGGGCATCGGCCCGGCCTATCACGCGCACCAGATCGTGCTGGAGATCCTCAGCGAGACCGGCGCGTTCGGCCTGCTGCTGTGGCTGGCCGGCGTGGCGCTGGCGCGGCGCGCGTGGCGCTACGCCGAGCCCGTGGCGCGCGAGGCGGCGTATCCGGCGATGCTGGCGCTGGCGGTGACGGTGTTCCCGTTCAACACCCACCTCGCGTTCTATTCCAGCTTCTGGGGAAGCGCGATGCTGCTGCTGGCCGCGCTGTATGCCGGCAGCCTGTTCGGCCGCGAGGCACCGCCGCCGGCGGAAGACGCTCAGTCGTAGACGCGGCTGCCGTCCGGGCGGCGCTTGAAGCGACGGTGGATCCACAGGTACTGCTCGGGCGCGGTGCGCGCCATCGTCTCGATCGCGGCGATCACGCGCGCGGTGTCGGCGGTGGCGTCGTCGGACGGAAAGTCCTCGAACGCCGGCCAGAAGCGCAGCGTGTAGCCGCCGTCGTCGCGGCGGACGTGCTCGAACATCACCACCGCCGCGCCGGACAGCCGCGCGAGCTGGTGGGTGGAAGCCAGGCTCTTCGCCGGCTGGCCGAAGAACGGCACGAACACGCTCTCGCCGCGGCTCGGATCCTGGTCGGGCGCGTACCAGAGCAGGCCGCCGCGCTTGAGGTGCTTCACCGCGCCGCGCACGTCCTGCTTGGCGAACATCGCCGCGGCGTAGCGCGAGCGCCCGCGCAGCACCGCCCATTCCATCGCCGCCTGCGGGTAGGGCCGGTACATGCCGGCCAGCGGCACCGCATCGCAGGCGAGGCGGGCGCTCATCTCCAGCGTCGTGAAATGGCCGGAGACGACGATCACGCCGCGGCCGGCGGCGCGCGCGGCGTCGAGGTGTTCGACGCCCTCGATGCGCAGCCCGCGGCGCTGCGGTTCGACCGAGCCCCACCAGGCGCGGCCGAATTCGAACAGGGCGATGCCCAGCGCGCGGAAATGCCGGCGCAGCAGCGCCGCGCGTTCGGCCGGTGCGAGGTCGGGGAAACACAGTTCGAGATTGCGCGAGGCCACGCGGCGGCGGTTGCGCAGCAGCAGGCGCAGGCCGTCGCCGGCGACGCGGCCCAGCGCGCGCTGCAGCGGCCACGGCAGCCGCGCCAGCAGCGCGAGCGCGCCGATGCCCAGCCACGCGGGCCAAGTGGCGGGCGAACGCGGCGGCGGGGCGTCGAACGCGAAGGACATGCGGCATTGTAAGCGGCCATGCCGCGGGCGTCCGTCGCTCGGCACCGCCATGCGCACGAGCTTGCGTCACGGGCGTGCGGCCGGCCGGGGCGGTTATCCTGTGCCGATGCGAGCCGGCCTCTTCGAACGCGCGATCGAACGCACCCTGCGCGGCCTGTATTCGGCGGCGCTGTACGTGCTGCTGCCCGTCACGCTCTACCACCTGGTCTGGCGCGGCTTCCGCCAGCGCGCCTACCTGCTGCGCTGGGACGAACGCTACGCCCGCTACCGCGACGCGCCCGCGCCCGACGCGCCGCACCTGTGGGTGCACGCGGTGTCGGTGGGCGAGGTCAACGCCGCCGCGCCGCTGATCCACGCGCTGCTGCGCGAACGCCCCGATCGCCGCGTGCTGGTCACCACGATCACGCCGACCGGCTCCGAGCGCGTGAGGTCGCTGTGGGGCGATCGGGTCGCCCACGTCTACCTGCCGTACGACCTCACCGGCGCGGTGTCACGCTTCCTCCGCCGGTTCCGGCCGCAGGCGGGGCTGATCGTCGAAACCGAACTGTGGCCGAACCTGCTGTTCGCCTGCCGCGACCACGGCGTGCCGACCTACCTCGTCAACGCGCGGCTGTCGGAGCGTTCGCTGCGCGGCTATCGCGCGCTGCGTCCGCTGGTGGGCCGCGCGCTGCGCACGTTCCGCACCATCGCCGCGCAGTCCGCGGGCGACGCCGACCGCTTCGCGCGGCTCGGCGCGCGCCCGGACCAGCTCGCGGTGCTCGGCAACCTCAAGTACGACGTGCGCATCGACCTCGACGGCATCGCGCATTTCTCGAAGGCGTTCCGCGCGGCGGTGCCGGGGCGGCCGGCGTGGATCGCCGCCAGCACGCATCCCGACGAGGAAGCGCAGGTGCTGGCGATCGATCGCCAGCTGCGCGCGCGCTGGCCCGACCTGCTGCTGCTGTGGGCGCCGCGCCATCCCGAACGCTTCCGCCCGGTCACCCAGCTCGCGGTCGATGCCGGCCTGCGCGTGGCCACACGCACGCTCACCGTGCATCCCGATGCCGAGGACGCGGTGTTCGTGATCGACACGCTGGGCGAACTGCAGGCGTTCTACGCCTGCGCCGACGTCGCGTTCGTCGGCGGCAGCCTGCAGCCGGTCGGCGGCCACAATCTGCTCGAACCCGCGGCGGTCGGCGTCCCGATCGTCACCGGCCCGCACCTGCACAATTTCGCCGATATCGCCGAACACCTGCGTCGCGTCGATGCGGTTCGCATCGAAGCCGATGCCGCCGGCGTGGCGGATGCGCTGGAAGCGCTGCTCGCAGATCCCGCCGAGCGCGCGCGCATGGCCGAGGCCGGGCGTGCGCTGGTCGAACAGGGACGCGGCGCGCTGCGGCGCACGCTCGACCTGATCGCGACCGCATCGCGCTGAAGCGCCGTGACGGCCACGCCGCGCCGCCGTCGCGGCAGGCATCCGACGCCATGGGCACGTCGTGAATCGGCGATCGTGAATCTGCCGTCACGAATCTGCAGTCGTGAATTCTCCGTCGTGAATATTCCGTCTTGAATCAGCGCGCGGATCGGTCGCGCGCTTCGCTGCGTTCATGCAGTTTTTGCCGTGGATTCGAGGCCGTCTATCCACTGCGCGATCTCGATCGAAACGCGTGTGCACGATCGCGGGGCCACGTGACGCAGATCAATCCGCCGCCCGGCAGGCGGCGCTACAACATGCAGGCGGGATCCATCGTCGCAGCGCGACGTCCCGCGCCGACTCACGTCATTCTCAGGAGTACTTCCATGTCACGCGCCTTCATCGCCGCGCTCCTCGCGGTCGCGTTCGCTTTCGGCATCACGTTTTCCACGCCGGTCTCCGCGGCGACGCTTCCCGAGTGCAACAACGACAACCTGTGGTCGGTCGAGTGGATCCAGACCGATGTCCCGACCGGCTTCATCATCGACTACTACCTCTGCGTACCGAGCGGCTGGCTGCTCGTCGGCACCTACGAATGCCTGGAAGGCAACTGCAGCTCCGACTGATTCGCATCCGCGCCGAAACGACGAGGGGCCGCGATCGCGGCCCCTCGTCATGTCCTCTGCACGCCGCTGTCAGGGCGTCTTCTTCGGCGCCGCATCCACGGTCAGCAGGCGGTTGACGTCCTTCAGGTCGTCGACGTCGAGCGTGCCCGCGGCCTGCTCCAGCAGCAGCCGGTTCTGCAGGAAGTTGTAGCGCGACAGCGCGTATTCGCGTTCGGCGTTGAACAGCGTCTGCTGGTTGTTCAGCACGTCCAGCACGGTGCGGGTGCCGACTTCCAGGCCGATCTGCGAGGCCTCGTAGGCGCTGCGCGCGGCGAACACGGAGGCGCGGCGGGCCTCGACCTCGCTGATGCCGGCGACCAGCGACTCGTAGGCACTGCGCGTGCTGCGCACGAGGGCGCGCTTCTGCTGTTCGAGCTGGTCGGCGGTGATGTCCCGCTGCGCCAGCGCCGAACGCACCTGCGACTGGGTGGCGCCGCCGGAGAAGATCGGCACCGACAGCGTCAGGCCGATGCTGCGCGAGCGGCTTTCGTTGTCGAACGCGGTGGTGGCGCTGGTGAGATTGTTGGTCTGGTCGCCGTCGGTCCGCGTCTTGCCGTAGTTGGCACCGAGGTACAGCGTCGGCAGGTGGCCGGCGCGCGCGGTGGTGACGTCGTTCTCGGCCGAGTTGAGCTGGTATTCCTTGGCCTTCAGCGCGGGGTTGTTGTCGAGCGCCGCCTGCACCCAGCCGCTGGCGTCCAGCGACGACGGCAGCGCCGGCTGGAAGTCGACAGGCAGGGACTTGAGCACTTCCACGTCCTTGCCGGTGATCTCGGCGAGGGCGCGGTAGGCATCGTCCAGCGCGTTGCGGGTGACGATGGTGTTGGCACGGGCCGCTTCGTACTGCGCCTTGGCTTCGTGCACGTCGGTGATCGGCGCCAGGCCGACCTCCAGGCGCTTGTCGGCGAAGTCGAACTGCTTCTTCAGCGCCTGCTCCTGCGCCTCGGCCGCGGCGAGGGTTTCCATCGCGACCAGCACGTTGAAGTAGGCCGCGGAGGTGCGGGTCATCAGCGAATCGCCCGCGGACTTCAGCTGGAACTCGCCGGCGGTCGCGAGCGCGTTCTGGCTGCGCACGCGGCTGAACAGCCCGCCGTCCCACACCACCTGGCGCAGGTTGACGCCGTATTCGCGCGAGGTGCTGCTGCTGTCGGAGTCGCTGGTGACCAGATTGTTGGCGAACACCTGCGAGCCGCTGCTGTCGCTGCGCGAGCGGTTGTACGAAGCGCTGCCGTTGAGTTGCGGCAGCAGCGCCGCGCGCGCCTGCACCGCGCCTTCCTTCGAGAGGATCTGGGTGGATTCGGCGGCGGAGAACTGCGGGTCGCTGTCGCGCGCGAGTTCATAGGTCTGCAGCAGATCGTCCGCGTGGGCGGCGGCAGGCAGCAGCGCGGTCAGGACGATGGCGAGCGTGTGGGCGAGGGGGCGGCGAGTCATGGGCATCCTTCGGGTTGATCGGTCCGCAGCATCTCCGGCATCGCGGGCGGTCGTCGGTTCACAGGTGGAATTGGGGAGCCGGCGCGCCGCCGGCGAGATAGGGGAGCTCGGTCTCGAACAGCGATTCGATCGCGAAGCCGGCAGTGCCGTCGGCGGGGCGCACCAGGGCGGCCTCCATCGCCGGCGCACGGCCGTGGACGATGAACATCCGGCCGCCGGGACGCAGCCAGCGCAGGAAGCGCGCCGGGATGGCGTCGACCGCGCCGCCGACGCAGATCGCGTCGAACCGGCGGTCGGATTCCCAGGCGTAGGCATCGGCGGTCTCGATGCGGACGTTGGCGATGCCCTGCGCCTGCAGGCGTGCCCGGGCGGCCTCGGCGAGGTCGGCATGGCGCTCCAGGCTGACCACGTCGCGGGCCAGCGCGGCGAGACAGGCGGTCAGATAGCCGCTGCCGGTGCCGATCTCCAGCACGTCCTCGCCGGCGCCGATCGCCAGCGATTCCAGCGCACGGCCTTCCAGCACCGGCTTCATCATCGATTCGCCGTGGCCGATCGGCAGCGCCAGGTCCGCGTAGGCCAGCGCGCGATGGGACTCGGCGGTGAAACGCTCGCGCGGCAGCCGCCCGATGGCCTCGAGCACGCGGGGCTGGAACACGTCCCACGGCCGGACCTGCTGTTCGACCATGGTTGCTCGGGCGTTGGCGAAATCGATCGTCATCGTGGGGTCTCTCGCGACGGGCGCGGCGGGCAGGAGGGGCGGGAACAACCATCAAGTGTACCGGGCGCGCCGTCGCATCGCAGGCGCAGGATCGCCGGAGGCAGGGGGGACGACTGAGTGCCGGAAGTCACCGGGACCACCGGAAGCCTGCCGATACGCCCCCCTCGACACCTTTCGTGACCGCTTCCGGCCTCACGCGCCGACCCCCGTGGCGGAGGCGCGCAGGTAGAAGTCGACCGTGGACGCGATGTGTTCCTCGATGTCGGCAGCCGGAGCGCTGCAGCACATCCCGCACAGCAGTTGCATGTGCAGCTCGCCCTTGACCAGGCACAGGAACTGCGACGCCGCCCGCGGCACGTCCTCGATCGCCAGCTCGCCGCGGGCGACGCGGGCGCGGAGGAATTCGGAGAACGCGTCCTTGACCATCTGCGGGCCCGCCTGCCAGAACAGCTCGCGCACGTGCGAATCGCCGGTGCCCGGCGCCATCATCGTGCGGTGCATGGCAAGCGCCTCCTCGCTGGTGATCAGTGCGAGGAAGGCGCGGGCGATCGCGGTCAACTGCTCGCGCAGGCTGCCTTCCAGCCCGGCCAGGAAAAGCGCCGACGGCATCTGTTCCTCGCACTTCGCACGGATGGCGGCGCTGAACAGCGATTCCTTGTCGCCGAAGTGGCTGTAGACGGTCAGTTTGGAGACGCCGGCCTCGGCGGCGATCTGGTCCATGCTCACGCCGTCGAAGCCGGACTGGGTGAACAGGCGCTTGGCCACGTCCAGGATGGCGGCGCGCTTGCCGAGGTCCTTGGGGCGGCCCGGGCCGGCCTTGGCCGGCTCGGCGGGGGCTTTGGTGGCGCGGGGCAGAGTCATGGAATGAATACTAGACTAACTGGTTCGTTATTTATACGATACCTGCCGGTTCATTAATTCCGGGTGCTCCGGAACCGGCGAGGCGACCATGGCGATGCACGCGGGAAGGGGGATCCGGGCGGTGACGCTCGTGTGGATGGTGGCGGCGTTGGCCGCCTGCGGCAACCGGGGCACGGCACCCGAGCCGCCGCGTCCGGTGCTGGTCGCGCATCCGGTCGAAGCGGGAACGACCGGCATGGCCGCCGTCACCGCCTACGCCGGCGAGGTCCGCGCCCGCGAGGAAAGCGCATTGTCGTTCCGCGTCGGCGGCAAGCTCGCCCGGCGGTTGGTCGATGCCGGCGATGTCGTCCATCGCGGCGACCTGCTGGCCGAGCTCGATCCCGACGACCTCCGCCTGCAGACCGACGCTGCGCAGGCGCAGCTGGCGGCGGCGGAAGCCCAGCTGGCGCGGGCCCGCGCCGATCACGCCCGTTTCGCCACCCTGGCGAAGGACCAGCTGGTCAGCCGCTCCGCGCTGGACCAGCAGACCGCCGCCCTGCGCGCCGCCGAAAGCGAGCTCCGCGCGGCGCGCGCCCAGCGCGACGTGGCCTCGAACCAGCGCGGCTACACCGAACTGCGGGCGCCCGCCGATGGCGCGATCGGCCAGCGCCAGGCCGAGGCCGGGCAGGTACTGGCCGCGGGCCAGACCGTCTTCACCTTCGTCGCCGACGGCGAGCGCGAGGTCGCGTTCGCCCTGCCGGAGGCCAATGTCGCCGATTTCCACGCCGGCCAGCCGGTGCTGATCGAATTGTGGAACGCCCGGGGCGCCCGCCTCGAAGGCCGGATCCGCGAGATCTCGCCGGTCGCCGATCCGCTCACGCGCACCTACGCGGCCCGCGCCACGCTGGCGCCGGGCGCCGGGCCGGCGCTGTCGATCGGGCAGAGCGCCCGCGTCTACATCGGCAGCGTCGACACTCGGCTGTCGGTGCCGCTGAGCGCGCTGCAGCGCGACGACCGCGGCCGCACCGTGGTCTGGGTCGCCGATCCGCAGGGCCGGCGTGCGCGCCAGGTCGTCGTGACCGTCGGCCCCTATGCGGCCGACACCGTGCCGGTGCAGTCCGGCCTGAAGGCGGGCGACTGGGTGGTGGTCGCGGGCGGGCATCTGCTCTATCCGGGCCTGCCGGTGCTGCCGGTCGACCGCGGCAACCGCCCCGTCGCGGCGAACTGAGCGGAGACCCCGACGATGCGGCGCTTCAACCTTTCCGAATGGGCGCTCGCGAACCGCGCGCTGGTGCTCTACACGATGCTGCTGCTCGCGCTGATCGGCGCGTGGTCGTACCGGCAGCTCGGCCAGTCCGAGGATCCGCCCTTCACCTTCAAGGTGATGGTGGTGCGCACGCTGTGGCCGGGCGCCACCGCCGAGGACGTCTCGCGCGAGGTGACCGATCGCATCGAGAAGAAACTGATGGAGACCGGCAACTACGAGCGCATCGCCTCGTATTCGCGCGCCGGGGAATCGCAGGTGCTGTTCGTGGCGCGCGATTCTCTGGAGAGCCGCGAGATGCCGCAGCTGTGGTACCAGGTGCGCAAGAAGGTCGGCGACATCCGCCAGACGCTGCCCGAAGGCGTGGTCGGGCCGTTCTTCAACGACGAATTCGGCGACACCTTCGGCAACCTCTACGCGCTGACCGGCAGCGGTTTCGACGACGCCCTCAAGAAGGACTACGCCGAACGCCTGGAACTGCAGCTGCAGCGCGTGCCGGACGTGGCCAAGGTCGACCTGCTCGGCCTGCAGGACGAGAAGATCTGGATCGAACTGTCGAACACGAAGCTCGCCACCTTCGGCATCCCGCTGTCCGCGGTGCAGGAGGCGCTGTCGACGCAGAATGCGGTCACGCCGGCCGGCTTCTTCGAGACCGCGACCGATCGCGTGCAGCTGCGCGTCGACGGCGCGTTCACCTCGGTGCAGGCGATCCGCGACTTCCCGATCCGCGCCGGCGGCCGCACCGTGCGCCTCGGCGACATCGCCACGGTCACGCGCGGCTACGCCGATCCGGCGCAGCCGCGGATGCGCTTCATGGGCAAGGACGCGATCGGCATTGCGGTCGCGATGAAGCCCGGCGGCGACATCGTGAAGCTCGGCCAGGCGCTGGACGAGGAGACGCAGGTGCTGCAGCGCCAGTTGCCGGTCGGCATGGCACTCCACCGCGTTGCCGACCAGCCCGCGGCGGTGCGCGAATCGGTCGGCGAATTCGTGCGCGTGCTCGCCGAGGCGGTGATCATCGTGCTGCTGGTGAGCTTCTTCTCGCTGGGCCTGCGCACCGGGCTGGTGGTGGCGGTCAGCATCCCGCTGGTGCTGGCGATGACCTTCGGCACGATGCACTACTTCGGCATCGGCCTGCACAAGATCTCGCTGGGCGCGCTGGTGCTGGCGCTGGGCCTGCTGGTGGACGATGCGATCATCGCGGTCGAGATGATGGCGATCAAGATGGAGCAGGGCTTCTCGCGCCTGCGCGCGGCGGCGTTCGCGTACGAGACCACGGCGTTCCCGATGCTCACCGGCACGCTGGTGACGGTGGCCGGCTTCCTGCCGATCGCGACCGCGCAGTCCGGCACAGGCGAATACACGCGCTCGCTGTTCCAGGTGGTGGCGCTGGCGCTGCTGGTGTCGTGGGTGGCGGCGGTGCTGTTCATCCCGTACCTCGGCGACAAGATGCTGCCGGATCCGCACGCGCTGCCGAAGCCGGACTCGCTGTCGGGGCGCATCCGCGCGTTCCGCGAGCGGCTGGCCGATCGCTGGCCGCAGTACGCGGGCATCGTCGGCCCGGCGCCGATCGCCGGTGCCGACGGCCACGCGCACGATCCCTACGCCAGCGGCTTCTACCGCCGCTTCCGCGGCCTGGTGCGCGCCTGCGTGCGCCGCCGCTGGACGGTGATCGGCACGACCCTGGCGCTGTTCGTCCTGTCGCTGTTCCTGTTCCGCTTCGTGCCGCAGCAGTTCTTCCCGGATTCGACCCGGCTCGAACTCATGGTCGACGTGGAGCTGGCCGAAGGCAGTTCGCTCACGGCCACCGACCACGTGGTGCGCGCGCTCGAGAAGCGCCTCGCGACGCGCCGCGACATCGACAACTATGTCGCCTATGTGGGCACCGGTTCGCCGCGCTTCTACCTGCCGCTGGACCAGCAGCTGCCGCAGACCAACTTCGCCCAGTTCGTGGTGCGGGCGAAGGACATCCACGGCCGCGAAGCGCTGCGCGACTGGCTGATGGGCGAGGTCCGCCACGATTTCCCGGCGCTGCAGCTGCGCGTGACCCGGCTGGAGAACGGTCCGCCGGTGGGCTATCCGATCCAGTTCCGCATCTCCGGCGAGCACATCGAGCGCGTGCAGGCGATCGCACGGCAGGTGCTGGCGAAGGTGCGCGCGAACCCGAACACGATCAACGCCAACCTCAACTGGGACGAGCCGAGCAAGGTGGTGAAGCTGGTGATCGACCAGGACCGCGCCCGCGCGCTGGGCGTGTCCTCGCAGCAGGTCGCGGCGTTCCTGGCGAGCGCGCTGTCCGGCCAGCACATCAGCACCTATCGCGAGGACAACGAGCTGATCGAGATCCTGCTGCGCGGCCCCGCCGACGAACGCGCCCGGCTGGACCTGCTCGGCAGCCTCGCCGTGCCCACCGCCAACGGCGGCACCGTGCCGGTGATGCAGATCGGGCACCTGGAGTCGACGTTCGAGAACGGCGTGATCTGGCACCACAACCGGCTGCCGACGGTCACCGTGCGCGCCGACATCGTCAACGGCCCGACGCCGCCGACGGTGGTCGACCAGATCCTGCCGACCCTCGAAGGCATCCGCGCGACGCTGCCCGACGGCTACCTGCTGGAGACCGGCGGCACGATCGAGGATTCCGCGCGCGGCCAGGATTCGATCAAGGCCGGCATGCCGCTGTTCGTGCTGGTGGTGTTCACGCTGCTGATGCTGCAGCTGCGCAGCTTCTCGCGCGTGCTGCTGGTGGTGTCGACCGCGCCGCTGGGCATCATCGGCGTGACCCTGTTCCTGCTGGTGTTCCGCGTGCCGTTCGGCTTCGTCGCGATGCTCGGCGTGATCGCGCTGATGGGCATGATCATGCGCAATGCGGTGATCCTGGTCGACCAGATCGAACAGGACATCGCGGCGGGGCACGACCGCTTCACCGCGATCATCGATGCGACCGTGCGCCGCTTCCGGCCGATCGTGCTCACCGCGGCCGCCGCGATCCTCGCGATGATCCCGCTCACCCGCAGCGCGTTCTTCGGGCCGATGGCGGTGGCGATCATGGGCGGCCTGATCGTCGCCACCGCGCTCACCCTGCTGTTCCTGCCGGCGCTGTACGCCGCGTGGTTCCGCGTGCGCGCCGAAGTGGGCGGCGCGTTCAACGCACGGTGACCGGGCGCGTTCCTCGACACGTCTCCCCGGTCACGTCCTCGTCTTCGCATCCGGGCCGCCTGGCGGCCCTCCCCCCTCCCACCGCGGGCGGCCCGGGTCGCGAATCTTGCATGGCCATGCTGGGTAGAGCGTCCTGACCCGCCGTGAGCCGGGTCAGGCCGCTCTACCTTGGGCGATCGACTCAATCGCCGAGCAGCTTCGCGCGCAGCGCGGCGTCGTCCGCCGAAAGCGCTTCGCCATGCGCCGGTCGGGCGAGGCAGTCGGCCAGCGCCGGCGGCACGTCGACGGCATGGCCGACCAGCGGTTCGACGATGCTGTCGAACTTCGCCGGATGCGCGGTCGCGACCACCGCCCACGGGCGGGTGTCGCCGGCGGCGCGCAGCCCTTCGAGCACGTGCAGGCCGCAGGCGGTGTGCGGGCAGGCGACGATGCCGTGGCGTTCGGGTGCGGCGGCGATCGTCGCGCGGATCGTGGCATCGTCGACCGCCTGCGCCCGCAGCGCGGCGCGCAGCGCTGCGTCGTCGGCGAACCAGTGGCGCAGGCGCTCGAAGTTGCTCGGCGCGCCGACGTCCATCGCGTTGGCCAGCGTGGCCTTCGTCGCCTCGGGCGCGTAGTCGCCGCCGGCGAAGAAGCGCGGCAGCACGTCGTTGACGTTGGTCGCCAGCACGATCCCGCCGATCGGGAAGCCCATCCGCTTCGCGAGCAGCGCGGCGGCGGCGTTGCCGAGGTTGCCGGTCGGCACGACGAGGTCGAGCGGCGCGCCGTGCGCCGCGAAGAAGTTGCGCGCGGTGTGCGCGTAGTACGCCAGCTGCGGCAGCAGGCGGCCGAGGCTGATGCTGTTGGCCGAAGTCAGCGCCATGCGGTCGCGCAGGTCGTGGTCGGACAGCGCGGTCTTCGCCATGCGCTGGCAGTCGTCGAACGTGCCGGCGACGCGGAACGTGCGCACGTTGTCGCCCCAGCATTCCAGACCGTGCGCCTGCCGCGGCGAGACGCGGCCGTCGGGATAGAGGATCACCACCGCGAAGCCGGGCCGGCGATGGAACGCGCCGGCGACCGCGGCGCCGGTGTCGCCGGAGGTCGCGACCAGGATCGTCGTCTCCGGCGCGTCCGGCGCGCGCAGCGCCGACAGGCATTCGGCGAGGAAGCGCGCGGCGTAGTCCTTGAACGCGGCGGTGGGGCCGTGGAACAGCTCCAGCACGTGGTCGCCCGGGCCGCGCAGCGCGCGCAGCGGCGCGTCGAACGCGTACGCCCGCGCGCACAGCGCCGGCAGCGATTCGCGCAGCGACGACGCCGCGAAATACGGCGCCAGCGCCTCCGCTGCGGTCGCGGCGAGCGACGGCGAGGCGGCGTGCGTCACCGTGCCATCGAAGGTCGGGATGGACTCGGGCACGTACAGGCCGCCGTCGGGCGCGAGGCCGGCGATCAGCGCGGCATCGATGCCGGTCGGCGCAGTGCCGCCGCGCGTACTGACGAACTTCATGCGGCGTCCTCCGGCAGCACGTCGGCGCGCGGTCCCGCGACCGGCGAGACGTGCGCGCGCGACGCGTAGCCGGCATCGGCGAACGCGGCCTGCATCGCCGGCGCGGCCGCTTCGGCCTGCGCCTTCGACGCGAACCACGCGAATACGCTGGGGCCGGCGCCGGAAATGCTCGCGCCCAGCGCGTCGTGCGCCAGCGCGGCGGCCTTCACCGCATCGAAGCCGGGGATCAGCGGCGCGCGCCGCGGTTCGACCAGCCCGTCGCGCAGGCCTTCGCGGAGCAGCGCGAGGTCGCCGCGCTGCAGGCCGACGAGGAACAGCGCGAGGTGCGTGCTCTGTTCGACGAAGTCGTGCAGCGGGTAGGGCTCGGCCAGCGCGGCGCGGGCGCGGCGCGTCTCCAGCACCTGGTCGGGATGCACCACCACGCAGTGCAGCGCGTCGGGCACGGCGAGCGGGATCATCCGGTCGAGCGTCGCCACCACCACGCCGCCGAGCAGCATCGGCGCGACGTTGTCGCCGTGCGCGCTGCCGCTCGCGACGGCTTCGCCCTGCAGCGAGAACGGATACAGCGCCTCGCGCGGCAGCGGCGCGTCGAGCAGCGCGTTCGCCGCGACCAGCGCGGCCACGCACGACGCCGCCGAACCGCCGAGCCCGGAGCCCAGCGGAATGCCTTTTTCCAGCTCGACCTCGAAGCCGTACGGCAGCGCCAGCGCCTCGCGCAGCGCGATCAGCGCGCGGCCGGCGGTGTTCGCCTCGGCCGCCAGCGGCAGCTGGTCGACGCCGGGGACGTCGCCGCGGATCGCGGCGATGCGGACGTCGGGCGCGTCGATGCGGCGCACGGTCGCGAGGTCGCGCGGGCCGGCGATCGCATGCCCCAGCAGGTCGAAGCCGACGCCGATGTTGCCGACGCTGGCGGGCGCGAACGCGCGCACCGCACGGTGTTGCCTTGCCGTCATGCCGCGACTCCCGACGGGCGCGCGCCGAGGGTGGCGGCGATCGCGAGGATGTCGCCGAACACGCCGGCGGCGGTGACGTCGGCGCCGGCGCCCGGGCCCTGCACGACCAGCGGATTGTCGGCGTAGCGGCGGGTGCGGAACTGGATCAGGTTGTCGGTGAGCCGGCCGTGCAGGCTGGCGTGGCCGGGCTCGGGCGAGGCCAGGCCGACGCGTGCGCGGCCGTCGGCGCCGAGCCGCGCGAGGTAGCGCAGGCCGCGGCCCTCGGCGCGCGCCGCGTCCAGCCGCGCCTGCATCGGCGCGTCGAGTTCGGACAGGCGGGCGAGGAACTCGTCGCGGGATACGTCGCGGAGGGATTCCGGCACGAGGCTCTCGATCTCGACGTCGCCCAGAGACAGCGTGCCGCCGGCCTCGCGCGCCAGGATCACCAGCTTGCGCGCGACGTCGGTGCCGCTCAGGTCGTCGCGCGGATCGGGTTCGGTGTAGCCCAGCGCCTTCGCCTCGGCCACCAACGCGGAGAACGGCACGCTGCCGTCGTAGCGGTTGAACAGCCAGGCCAGCGTGCCCGAGAGTACGCCCTCGATGCCGGTCAGCGCGTCGCCGGTGTCGAGCAGCGAGCGCAGGGTCGCGATCACCGGCAGGCCGGCGCCGACCGTGGCCTCGTAGCGGAACAGCGCGCCGTGCTGGCCGGCGTCGCGGATCGCCCGGTAGCGCGCCCAGTCGCCGCTGCCGGCGTGCTTGCTCGGCGTCACCACGTGGATGCCGGCGGCGAGCCAGGCCGGGTAGCGGGCGGCGATCGCGTCGCTGCCGCTGCAGTCGACGATCAGCGCGTGCGGCAGGTGTTCGGCGCGGACGTGCGCGACGAACCGGTCCAGGTCCAGCGCCTCGCCGTCGTCCAGCGCGGCCACGGCCTGCGCGGGATCGAGCCGGTCGGCGAGCGCCATGCGCCGGCTCGACGCCACCGCGCGCAGGCGCAGGTCGAGGCGATGCTCCGCGCGCGGTTCGCCGGCGAAGCGCGGCATCGCCTCGGCCAGCTGCGCCAGCAGCGCGCGGCCGACGTTGCCGGGGCCGATCACGCCCACCGACAGCGTCGCCGGCGACAGCCAGAAGGCGCTGTGCACCGCGCGCAGGCCGCGCACGGCGTCGGCATCGGCGACCGCCACGGAGATGTTGCGTTCGCTCGCGCCCTGCGCGATCGCGCGGATGTTGACGCGCGCACGGGCGAGGCCGGCGAACAGCCGCGCCGACACGCCGGGCTGGCCGACCATGCCGTCGCCGACCGCGGCCAGCACCGCGATGCCGGGGGTGACGGCCACGCCTTCGACCTGGCCTTCGGCGATCGCCTCGGCGAACGCCGCGCGCACCGCGTCGTGGCCGCGTTCGGCTTGCGCCGCGGGCACGATGCAGCAGATCGAATGCTCGCTGGAGCCCTGCGAGATCATGGTGACGGACACGCCGGCGTCGCGCAGCGCGGCGAACATGCGCTCGGCGGTGCCGGGCACGCCGATCAGGCCGGCGCCGGTGAGTTCGAGCACGGCCATGTCGCGGACCACGCTCAGGCCCTTCACCGGCGCGTCGTGGTCGACGCTGGCGTCGGCGGCGATGCGCGTGCCCGGCGCGGCGGGATTGCGCGAATTGCGGATCACGATCGGCAGCCCGGCCTGCATCGCCGGCGCCATGGTCTGCGGATGCAGCACCTTCGCGCCGAAGTACGCGAGTTCGCAGGCTTCGGCATACGACATCGACGGCAGGCAGACGGCGTCGGGCACCAGCCGCGGATCGGCGCTGAGCACGCCGTCGACGTCGGTCCAGATGATCAGTTCGCCGGCGTCGAACAGCACCGCGAAGATCGCGCCAGAATAGTCGCTGCCGTTGCGGCCCAGCGTGGCCGGGCGGCCGGCGGCGTCGCGGGCGACGAAGCCGGTGACGACGACGTCGGTCTCGGCGTGGCGTGCGCGCCAGGCGGCCAGGCGTTCGCGGGTCTGCGGCCAGTCGACGGCGACGCCGAGTTCGCCCGGATGCACCACCAGCACGTCGCGGGCATCGAGCCGGCCCCAGCCCGCGGCCTCGCCGCCGAGCGCGGCCTGCAGCAGCCGCGACGACCACACTTCGCCCAGGCCCTGCACCGCGGCGAGGTCGTGGGCGGGCAGGGCGCTGCCGGCGCTGCCGTCGACGGTGGCGTCGTCGGCGAGCCGGCCGAGCAGCGCCGACAGCGCGGAGAATTCGGCATCGAGCCACGCGATCAGCGCGTGCGTGTCCTGCGGATCGAGCTTGCGGGCCTCGGCGACGTGGCGGTCGCGCAGCCGAGACCAGCCGTCCCGCCAGTCGCGGCCGGCGGCGGCATCGGCGGCCAGCGCGGTCAGGGCGTCGGTGACGCCCTGCATCGCGGAGACCACGACGGCGCGCGGCGCCGGGGCATCGCGCAACAGCGTGGCGACATGGCGGTAGCGGTCGGCGTCGGCCACGCTGCTGCCGCCGAACTTGTGGGCGAGCGGGCGCGACAGCGCGGGGCCGGCGGCGGGAGAAACGTGCGGTGCATCCATCGGGGCGTGCGAATCCATGGGAAAGGCTCCTTGTGGGGAACCCCGCTGCCCGGAGAGCGCGGCGACGTGCCCCGCACCCCTGGGCGGGTGCGGGGCGCGGGGTCGAAGGGGATCAGTCCGTCTCGCCGCCGCAGCCCGCACCACCGGTGGTGGTGCCGGTCGTGCGGGTCGTGGTGGTGATGCCGGGAGCGACGAGCGCGGCGTCGGTCGCCGACGCGGCGACGATCCCGCGGGAAGCGCGGGCAGCACCGGAACAGGCGACGGCGAGGGCGGCGGCGACGGACATGGTTCAGGTGTAAACGATCGGGCGGCGGGGCGTCAACACGTCTTTTGTAGCGGCGTGTCGCGCGTGCGCACCCGGCCGGATCAGTCGCGCAGCACCACCACGCTGCAGTCGATTTCGAGCTGCGCCACGATGGCGGCGGTCATCGATCCGGTGTCGATCGCGGTGCCGACGGGCGCCAGGTCCGCGGTCAGGGCGCCGTGATCGATGGCCGCGTCCACCGCCTGCTCGATGCACTGCGCTTCGGCCTCCAGGCCCAGCGAATGCCGCAGCAGCATCGCCGCGCTGAGGATCGCGCCGCAGGGATTGGCGATGCCGCGGCCGACGATGTCGGGCGCCGAGCCGTGGATCGGTTCGTACACACCGAGCGGCCCTTCGCCCAGCGACGCCGACGGCAGCAGGCCCATCGAACCGGCGAGCATCGACGCCTCGTCGGTGAGGATGTCGCCGAACATGTTCTCGGTGACGATCACGTCGTAGTCGCGCGGGCGCGAGATCAGGTGCATCGCCATGCTGTCGACCAGCTGGTGCTCGATCGTCACGTCGGGGAATTCGTCGCGGGCGACGCGCGTTGCGACATCGCGCCACAGCCGCGAGGTTTCCAGCACGTTGGCCTTGTCGACCGACACGACGTGCCTGCGCCGGCCGCGCGCCAGCGCGCCGGCGCGGCGGACGACGCGCTCGATCTCCGCGACCGTGTATTCGCACAGGTCGCTGGCGCCGGCGTCGCTGCGCGTGCGCGCGCCGAAATACACGCCGCCGGTGAGCTCGCGCACCACGATCATGTCGACCCCCGCAAGCAGGTGCGACTTGATCGGCGAGGCGGCGAGCGTGACCGGATGCGTGCGCACCGGGCGCAGGTTGGCGTACAGGCCCAGTTCCTTGCGCAGGCGCAGCAGGCCCTGTTCCGGACGCACCGCGCCGGTGCCCCACTTCGGGCCGCCGACCGCGCCCAGCAGCACGGCGTCGGCCTGACGGCAGGCGTCGAGCGTGGCGTCGGACAGCGCCGTGCCTTCGGCGTCGATGGCCGCGCCGCCGATCAGGCGGGTCTCGAAGCGGAACGCGTGGCCGTAACGGCGGGCGACGGCCTGCAGCACGGAGACCGCGGCGGCGGTGACTTCCGGGCCGATGCCGTCGCCGGGCAGGACGACGATGTCAGCGTGCATGGCGAAGGGTCTCCGTCTGGGTGGTTTCGAAGCGCTGGATGTGCGGCAGTTGCTTGAGCAGGTAGCCGAGCTGGTCGACGCCTTCGAGCAGGCAGGTGCGCGCGAAGCCGTCGATCGGGAACGCGAACGCGCGGCCGTCGGGCAGCGTCACCGTGGCCGCGGCCACGTCGATGTCCAGCGTCTGGCCCGGCTGCGCCAGCAGTTCGTCGACGACGGTCTCGTCGAGCACGATCGGCAGCAGTCCGTTCTTCAGCGCGTTGCTGCGGAAGATGTCGGCGATCTCGGCGCTGACCACCGCGCGCAGGCCGGCGTCGCGCAGCGCCCACGGCGCGTGTTCGCGCGAGGACCCGCAGCCGAAATTGCGGCCGGCGACCAGGATCTCCGCGCCCTGCGCCTCGGGACTGTTGAGCGGGAAGTCGGGATCGGGCGAGCCGTCCTCGCGCCAGCGCCAGTCGTTGAAGGCGTGGCGGCCGAGCCCGGCGCGCGTGGTCGTCGTGAGGAACCGCGCCGGGATGATGCGGTCGGTGTCGATGTTGCGCTCGGGCAGGCAGACCGTGCGCGACTGCAGGCGGACCAAGGCGTCGGCGCTCATGCGGCGTGCTCCTTCACGATGTCCAGGCGCACCCGCGTGCGCGGATCGACGACGTGGCCGGCGACCGCGCAGGCGGCGGCGGTGATCGGCGAGGCCAGCACGGTGCGTGCGTCGCGCCCCTGCCGGCCCTCGAAATTGCGGTTGCTGGTCGAGACCGCGAGCTGGCCGGGACCGACCAGGTCGCCGTTCATCGCGATGCACATCGAGCAGCCGGGTTCGCGCCATTCGGCGCCCGCGGCGCGGACGATGCGGTCGATGCCCTCGGCCTCGGCCTCGCGCTGCACCTGCACCGAGCCGGGCACCACCAGCATGCGTACCCGCGGATGCACGCGGCGGCCGCGCAGCACCTCGGCGACCTGGCGCATGTCGCCGAGGCGGCCGTTGGTGCAACTGCCGACGAACACCACGTCGACCGGCTGCTGCAGCAGCGGCGCGCCGCCGGCGAATTTCATGTAGTCGAGCGCACGCTGCGCGTCGGCGTCGTGCGCCAACGGGACGTCGGCATCGATCGCGACCACCTGCCCGGGATGCGTGCCCCACGTGACGGTCGGCGCGATGTCGGCGGCGTCGATGCGCACGACGCGGTCGAAGGTCGCGCCCTCGTCGCTGCGCAACGTCGACCAGCGCGCGACCGCGGCCTTCCAGTCGGCGCCGCGCGGCGCGCGCGGAGTCTTCGCCAGCCATTCGAAGGTGGTCGCGTCCGGTGCGATCAGGCCGGCGCGCGCGCCGGCCTCGATCGACATGTTGCAGACGGTCATGCGCTCCTCCATCGACAGCGCGCGGATCGCGCTGCCGCGGTATTCGATGACGTGGCCGGTGCCGCCCGCGACGCCGATCGTCCCGATCACGTGCAGGATCAGATCCTTCGCGGTGACGCCCGGCGCCAGCGTGCCCTCGACCTCGATCGCCAGCGTCTTCGGCTTGCGCTGCAGCAGGCACTGCGTTGCCAGCACGTGGCCGACCTCGCTGGTGCCGATGCCGAACGCCAGCGCGCCGAACGCGCCGTGCGTGGCGGTGTGGCTGTCGCCGCAGACGATGGTCGTGCCCGGCTGGGTCAGGCCGAGCTCCGGCCCGATCACGTGGACGATGCCGCGGTGGTCGCTGCCGAAGTCGAACAGCTCGACGCCGTGCCTGGCGCAGTTCGCGCGCAGCGTCTCGACCTGCTTCCGCGCATCGGGCGTGTAGTAGTCGTGGCTGCCGTCGGCCTTCGCCGGCGTGGTCGGCGTGCTGTGGTCCAGCGTGCCCTTGGTCAGGTCGGGGCGGCGCACCGTGAGGCCGCGCGACTCCAGTTCGGCGAACGCCTGCGGCGTGGTGACTTCGTGGATGAGGTGCAGGTCGATGTAGAGCACCGCGGGGGCATCCGCGGTCTCGGGGACGACGACGTGCGCCTCCCACAGTTTGTCGAACAGCGTCTTGGGCGATTGATCTTGCGACATGGGAGCGGAGGAGGTCCGGAAGGGAAGGGGACGATCAGGCGATGGCCGCGACCGGCGGCGCGGCGGCCGCGTGCAGGGCGACGCCGCGGCGATGCAGGCGGTTGACGATGTCCAGCCACGCCAGCGCGCTGGCTTCGAGGATGTCGGTGCTGGTGCCCGAGCCGGTGATCTCCTCGCCGTCGACGCGCGCGGTCAGGCTGGCCTGGCCCTGCGCGTCCTCGCCGGTGGTGACGCTGGAGACCTGGTAGCTCTCGATGTCCGGGTGCAGGCCGGTGCCGCGCGCCAGCGCCGCGAAGATCGCGTGCACCGGGCCGTCGCCGGTCGCGGCCTCGGTGCGGCGTTCGCCGTCGGGCGCGCAGACTTCGACGCTCGCGGTCGGCAGGATGCCGTCGCCCACGCCGGTGCTCACGTGCAGGCGATGCAGGCGCCAGCCGCCGACGGCCGCGACGCCGCCGGCGCCGCTGTCGATGCCCAGCGCCAGCGCCTCGAGGTCGGCATCGAACACTTCGCGCTTCTTCTCGGTCAGCGCCTTGAAGCGGCCGAACACGTGGTTCAGCTGCGCCTCGTCGAGGGTGAAGCCCAGTTCCTTCAGGCGGTCGGCCAGCGCGGCGCGACCGCTGTGGCGGCCCATGATCATCTGCGACTTCGCCCAACCGACCGCTTCCGGCCGCAGGATCTCGTAGGTGCCGCGATGCCGGAGCATGCCGTGCTGGTGGATGCCGGACTCGTGCGCGAACGCGGTCGCGCCGACGATCGCCCTGTTTGGCTGCACGTGCCTGGCCGGGTTGCGGCTGTGCAGG
>JBQCJG010000141.1:0-7871 GCA_051952955.1 Lysobacteraceae bacterium
CGCCTTCTTCGCAGCGGGCCTGGCCGCCGGTTTCGCGGCGGGCTTGGCGGCGGCCTTCTTCGCGGGTTGCTTCGCGGCCTTGGCGGCCTTCTTCGCGGGTTTTTTCACTGCCACGTCGCGGAATCCTCTGAACTTCCCTTGAGGCGGGAAAGCGGGCTGTTATACCCTGCAAAGACGGCAGCGGCAACCTCGCTTCACAATGCATCCGCAGCCTGCAAACTTCACGCCGGACCGGATTTCCTTGATCGACCGCCTGCTGATCGCCGCGCTCCGCTTCTACAAACGCTGGGTCAGCCCGCTGCTGGGACAACGCTGCCGCTTCGTCCCCACCTGTTCCGAGTATTCGATGGAGGCGATCGGCCGCTTCGGCGCCCTGAAGGGCAGCTGGCTCACCGTCCGTCGCCTGTCCCGCTGCCACCCGCTGTGCCCCGGCGGCCACGATCCCGTGCCGCCTGCGCCGCCCCGCTCCGGATGACCCCCCATGACCGAGCCCGCCCCCACCCTCATCGTCAACGCCCGCCTCGTCAACGAGGGTCGCGAGACCGACGGCGACCTGCGCCTCGCCGGCGGCCGGATCGAAACCATCGGCAGCGGCCTGTCGGCCCGCCCCGGCGAGACCGTCATCGACGCCGCCGGCCGCCGGCTCATGCCCGGGATGATCGACGACCAGGTCCACTTCCGCGAACCCGGCCTGACCCACAAGGGCGACCTCGCCACCGAATCGGCCGCGGCCGTGGCCGGCGGCATCACCAGCTTCATGGACATGCCCAACACCAGCCCGCCGACGCTCGACGGCGCGGCGCTGGAGGCCAAGTACGCGGCGGCCGCCGGCCGCGCCCGCGGCAACTACGGCTTCTACATGGGCACCAGCACCGGCAACATCGACGCGATCCGCGCGCTGGACCCGAAGGCCGCGCCGGGCGTGAAGATCTTCATGGGCGCGTCCACCGGCAACATGCTGGTCGACGATCCGGTGATCCTCGATGCGGTCTTCCGCGACGCGCCGACGCCGATCATCACCCACTGCGAAGACACGCCGATGATCGACGCGCTGCTGGCGCAGTATCGCCAGCGCTACGGCGACGACATCCCGGTCGAATGCCATCCCGACATCCGCTCGCGCGAGGCCTGCATCAAGTCGACGCGGCTGGCGCTGGAGCTGGCGCGCCGCCACGACGCGCGCCTGCACGTGCTGCACATCTCCACCGCCGACGAACTCGCGCTGTTCGAGCGCGGCCCGCTGATCCGCGCCGACGGCAGCCGCAAGCGCATCACCGCCGAGACCTGCATCCACTTCCTGCGCTTCGATCGCGCCGACTACGCGACCCGCGGCAATTTCATCAAGTGCAACCCGGCGATCAAGGACGCGAGCGATCGCGTCGCGATCACCGCCGCGCTGGCGAACGACGTGATCGACATCCTCGCCACCGACCACGCGCCGCATACGCTGGAGGAAAAGCAGGCGCCGTACCTGCGCGCGCCCAGCGGCCTGCCGCTGGTGCAGTTCGCGCTGGTGGCCGCGCTGGAGTGCGTGCACGAAGGCACGCTCACCGCCACGCAGGTCGTCAACAAGTTCGCGCACGCGCCGGCGCAGCTGTTCGACGTGAAGGACCGCGGCTTCCTGCGCGAGGGCTACGCCGCCGATCTCGTGCTGGTCGAGGACGTGCCGTTCACCGTCGAACGCGGGCAGGTGCTGTCGAAATGCGGCTGGTCCCCGTTCGAGGGCAGCACGTTTCGTTCGCGGGTCGCCTCGACCTGGGTCAACGGCCATCTCGCCTGGGACGGCCGGCAGCTCGTCGGCACGCCGCAGGGCCAGCGCCTGGCGTTCGATCGATGAGGCCTCGCGGCCCGCGGGCGACGCCGGCATGGCTGCTGCTGGCCGCGACCGTGCTTTCGCTCGGCGCCTGCGGCACCGCGCCCGTGCATGCGCCCGCGCCGCCGCCCGCATCCGCAGTCGCATCGGCCGAAGCGCGCACGACGCTGCCTGCCAGCGTGCCGCAGGGCTCGCTGGTGATCGGCCATACGCGCGCCGATGCGCAGGTCGACTACGCAGGGCGTCGCGTGCGCGTGGCGCCCGATGGCGCGTTCGCGTTCGGCGTGGGCCGCGACGCGACCGGCCCGCTCATCGTGCGCATCGCCTTCGCCGACGGCGCGACCGCCGAGCACCGCATCGCGGTGACGCCGCGCGACTGGCCGATCGAGCAGGTCGACGGTGTGCCGCCGGACACCGTGAATCCGCCGCCGGACATCGCCGCGCGCATCGAACGCGAGCAGGCGGCGGTCGCCGACGCGCGCACCCGCGACGACGCGCGTGAAGACTTCCTGCAGACGTTCGTCTGGCCGGTCGAAGGTCGCATCAGCGGCCGCTTCGGCAACCAGCGCGTCTACAACGGCACGCCGAAGGCGCCGCATTCGGGCATGGACATCGCCGCCGCGCAGGGCACACCGGTGAAGGCGCCGGCCGCCGGCATCGTCACGTTCGCCGCGCCGTCGCTGTATCTCACCGGCGGCACGGTGGTGATCGACCACGGCGCCGGCGTCAGCTCCAACTTCCTGCATCTCTCGCGCATCGACGTGCAGGTCGGCGACCGTGTCGAACAGGGCCAGGTCTTCGCCGCCGTCGGCGCCACCGGCCGCGCGACCGGCCCGCACCTGCACTGGGGCATGAACTGGTTCGACGTGCGCATCGATCCGCTGCTGGTGCTGCCGGCGGCGAAGTAGTGGCGCCACGGCGCATCGCGTCCTTCATATCGTCATCCTCGCGCAAGCGAGGACCCACGTGTGATCGCGACTGAACCTTGGGTCCTCGCTTGCGCGAGGATGACGGGATTTTTTTGCGCGCAACCGCGGCATCGCAAAAAGTCGCGGCGCGTTGCCGTCGCGACGCAGCGGCGCGTGCATCGATCCGCTGACGGTGCTGTGGGCACGAAGCAGACAACATCACGGCGCGGTACGCCTTCCATATCGTCATCCTCGCGCAAGCGAGGACCCACGCGTGATCGCGACTGAACTCTGGGTCCTCGCTTGCGCGAGGATGACGTTTTTTTGCGCACAGTTGCGGAAACGCAAGAAGTCGCGGCACGTTGCCGTCACGACCCAGCACCGCGTTCATTGAACAGTGATTTGCCTTCGACGCGGTGGCGCATGCGCAGCGATCCGCTGCAGGTGCTGCCGGCGAAGCATCTGCAGGATTTACCGCCTCGACGCCCCTCCACTTCGTCATCCTCGCTTGACCAGCCGTTCGGCTGTTGAAAGCCGCGAGAATGACGTTTTCGGGATGCAGCGACGCCGTGCGGCGCTCGCATCGAGGCATCGAAACAGAACGGCCCGGCATCGCGGCCGGGCCGTTCGGTCATGCGCGGGTGCGCGTCAGCCGATCACTTCTTCGCGTCGGCCGGCGGCGTCTGCGACGAGAAGGCATTGCCCGGGATCGCCCACGAGAAGTCGGTGCGGGTGAAGGTGGCGTAGCGCGGGTCGTTGGTGAAGTCGATCGGCTGCTTGTACGCCGGCGGGTAATCCAGCGTCGGCAGCGACGGCGGCGTGCCGGTGAGCGGCGAGCCGACGGTGGCGGTCCCGTGGCAGCTCATGCAGTTGCTGGTCTGTCCGGCGGGGATGCCGCTGGAGGTCTCCAGGTACGGGTTGAAGCAGACCACCATGTCCTTCGACGCATTGCCCTTGGTCTGGTTCCAGGCGGTGCACATCGCGTAGTTGCGCCAAGCGCCGGCGACGTTGGCGGTCATGCCCTGCTTGCTGCCGGGGAAGCCGCCGGGCGTGTCGCCGCCGGGCTGCCACCAGAACGTCTCCCAGGTCCAGTTCTTCGTGGCCTTGCTGTTGACGTGCATCGCGGCCAGCACGGTGTAGTCGCCGGCCTGCGCCTTGATGCCGGTGTCGTTGCCCGCCTGCGCGTTGTTCCAGGCGTCGGCCTCGGCCTGGTCCATCTGGAAGCTGTAGATGGTCGACAGCGGCGCATACAGATACTGCTTCGGGTCGCAAGCGTAGGTGCCGTTCGGCACCGCCTGCGCGACCTGCTCGGGCGTCGCCGCCGCCGGGGCGGTATCGGGCGCGGAGGTGTTGGCCGGATCCAGCAGCACGCAGGTTTTCCAGGATTCGGGCACGGCGTTGGCGGGCGTCGTCGATCCGGCCGTCCCCTGCCACAGCGGCACCGGGGTCAGCGCCTGGCCCTGCGGCAGGTTCTTCGGATTCTTCACCAGGAACATCACCGGCTTCGTTTCCATGCCGGCGAAACCGATCCTGTCGCCTTCGTCGGGCTGGTACGGCGCTTCCTCCAGCGTGCGCGAGGCGATCGGCGTTTCCGCCGGCCACGCGGCGTTGAGGCCGGCCAGGTCCTGCATCACGTTGTAGGCGTACTGGCCGCCGCCGGGTCCGGCGTGCCGGGCCGCGATGTAGGCCGCCATCGACGGATTGAACTTGTTGAACGACACCACGGCGGTGTCGGAGGCCTCGCGCGTGCCCTTGAGCCGGGCCATGTGGCCGAGCTGGTGCGGACGCATGAAGCGGTGCGCGG
This sequence comes from Lysobacteraceae bacterium, assembly GCA_051952955.1. Taxonomy (GTDB): domain Bacteria; phylum Pseudomonadota; class Gammaproteobacteria; order Xanthomonadales; family Xanthomonadaceae; genus Lysobacter_I. Next base: position 4,526 of record JBQCJG010000141.1, read on the forward strand.
GGCGCTGCATGTCCTGGCAGCCGGTCGGCGAGAAGACTTCCTCGGAACCGCACCAGGTCTCCCACACCGGCAGCACGGCGCCGTTCCACTTCTGGCCGGAGTCGCTGGTCATGCCGGCCCAGAGATTCCAGGCGGCGGTCGTGATGTCGTCGATCTTCCAGGCATCGGCCCACGCCTGGTATTCGTCGCGATTGCCGGGATAGCCGAAGCCGGCGGGCACGTCGATCGGCTTGATGCCGACGGGTGCGGGCGCGGGGGCCGGAGCCGGTGCAGGCGCCGGCGCGGGGGCCGGCGGCGGGGCTTCCTGGTGGCAGGCAGCGAGCAACAGCGCTGCGGTGGACAGCGCGAGCAGACGCGTCTTCATGTGACCTCCTGTGTCGAACGGTGATGGACGGGAATGCCTTGCGCCCCTGGTTCCACGCTCCGCACCCCCTGTGACGGCAGCCGTCCACGACGCACGGGCCGAGGACCGGGCGAGCATACGCAAGCGCGCAGACGCCGACAAATGCGCGCGCCGTGCGCCGGCGTATGCGATCGCGCCGGCATCGTGGATCTTCGGGCGGCGGCATTCGCAGTCGCCGGAACGAACACGTCCCGGCCTCGCGACCGGGACGTGTTCGGGAACGGCAGGCGCGACCGTGGCTCAGCCGGCGGCGCGGCCCCGGCCGGAGACCTGCGCCACCGCGTCGTGCGGATGCAGGCTCTCGAAGTGGGCGACGCGGGCTTCGTAGCGCAGCACGCGCGCATCGTCGGCGAGCGCGGCGGCGACGCGACGCGCGGCGTCCTCGCAGAACATCAGGTGCTCGGCGTTGAGCCGCGCGAACGCCTGTTCGTCCTCGCGCTTGACCGCGGTCTGCACCGGCGTGCCCAGCGCGGCTTCGATGCGGTCGATCCACTCGGCCGTCGGCAGTTCGTCGAACGCCGGCTGCAGCGCGACGCGCACGTCGGCGCGGCTGCGCTGCGCATGCGGGGTGGCGGCGAGTCCGCGCGGCGACGCCAGCCAGTCGCGCACCACCTGCGTGGACAGCGGATGCGCGGCGGCGAAATCCTCGGCGAAGCGTTCGGCGTTGAGCTGCCGCGACAGCGCCGCGGACGCCGGACAGGTGCTGGAATACTCGACCGAGAAGCCCAGCGACAGCGCAAGGTGGCCGTCGACGAGCGCGGCCTCGAGTTCGATCGGATAGCGCTTCCAGCCGGCGTGTTCGCTGGCCAGCGCGCGGCGTTCCAGCAGCAGGTCGTAACGCAGCGCGAGCCGCGCCGACGCCGACAGCGCGGCCTGCGACGCGACGCAGGCCTGCAGCACGCGGCGCAGGCGCGCCGGCGCCAGCGTTTCGCCGGCCAGCGTGCGCTGCAGTTCGAGGTAGAGCCGCGACATGTGGATGCCGCGGACATCGGGATCGCGCAAGTCGACGAACACGTCGACCGATGCCGGCACCTGCATCTCCGCGCCGTCGGCGCCGCGCAGGCGCAGCGGCAGCGCGATGCCGTGCATGCCGACCCAGTCCAGCGCGCGCGCCGCGGCGGCGGCATCGCCGGCGACATCGGGCAGAAGGCGGGAAGGCTGTGCGGGAGGCGGCGTCACGGGCGTCTGCGGGGGTGGCGGAACAGGCGGGCATTGTACCCACCGCCGCCCGCAGGTCCGGCCGCGGGCGGGCGCCGCGGCGCGGAACGATGCGTCTTGCCCGACGTGAACGCGCGGGCGTGCGTCGAACGGCCCGTGATCGGACAGTGATCGGATCGGCCGCGCTCAGCCGCGTGCGGCGCGCCAGCCGGTCCACAGCGCGCGCACCGGCGACAGTGGCACGCCCGCGCCCGCAGCACCGAGGCGCGCCAGCCGCGCATGCGCCAGCGCGTCAAGCACGCGGCGCGGACGCGTCCCCGTGCGGGCGGGCGCCGGTGCCGTGCGCGCCCAGGCACGGGCCGCACCGGCAGCGGATTCCCGCGGCCACAGCGCATGCGCCGCGAGCAGCGGGAAGACATCGGCCGAGGCGTCATCCGCTGCGGAAAGCGCCGCGTCGCCCAACAGCGCCGCTTCGCTGCGCGCGATCGCCACCGCCAGCGGCCGCAGCCGCGCGCTCGCGGTTTCGGCGCGCATGTCGACGGCCAGCGTATCGCGCACGGCTTCCAGCGCCGGCAAGGCATCGGCCAGCGCGGCCCACGGCGCCGGGCGCTTGTGCAGCGTGCGGCCCAGCGGATGGCGGCGCACGCCTTTCGCCCAGCCGCGCAGTTCTTCCTGCCACCACGCCAGCTTGGCGGAACCGGGCGTCGGATCGGCGCCGGTCCAGGCCGCATCGGTCCATTCCTGCAGCAGCGCGAACCATGCCTCCGCGTCCGCGTGCTGCGCCTCGGGCACGAAGGTGCGCGCGATGCGCCACTCCGGCCAGCGGCCGCGCCACTTGTCGAGGAACTCGTCGAGGACGTCGTCGAGACCGGCTTCGCTCATGGCGCTGGCGCGACGACGGCGGTCGGCCACGCGGCCGGATCGAGCAGCGCGCGCGGATCCTCGAACAGGACGTCGCCGCCCCAGCGCAGCGGATCGTCGCCGGGCTGGCGATAACCCCACAGCGCGACGATCGACGGCATCGCCGCGGCGCGCGCGGCGACGATGTCGCGCTCGTCGTCGCCGACGTACACGCAGTCGCCCGGCGCGACGCCGATCACCTCGGCCGCGTGCAGCAGCGGCAGCGGATGCGGCTTGCGCTCGGCCAGCGTATCGCCGCCGATGAGTACGCCGCAGCGCGTGCTCCAGCCGAGCATCGGCATGAGCTGCTTCGCCAGGTACTCCGGCTTGTTGGTGACGATGCCCCAGCGCACGCCGTCGGCCTCCAGCGCGGCCAGCATCTCGGCGATGCCGTCGAACAGCACGCCGTGGCGGCCGAGTTCGCGCTCGTAGGTGTCGAGGAACGGCTTGACCATCGCCTCGCGCGCGGCGTCGTCGAGCTGCGGCCACGTGGCGCGGATCATCGCGCGCGCGCCCTTCGACACGTGCGGGCGCAGCTCGGCGTGCGGCATCGGCGGTTCGCCGCGCTCGGCGCGCATAAGGTTGACGGCAGCGACCATGTCTGGCGCGCTGTCGAGCAGCGTGCCGTCGAGGTCGAACAGCGCGCCGCGGGGAAAACGGGTAGACATCAGGAAGACACTCCGGAAACGGCAACAGGCATCACGACGACAACGAACCGACGGGTAACGCCCTCCCCTTCAAGGGAAGGGTTCGGGAGGGAAGGAGTTCGGCCATCGGTCATCGCGGCACCCCATCCCCACCCCCCCCCGCCCCCGGTCGGGGGGGGCGAACCCGCCGGCCCCCGCGCCCCGCGCCGCCCGCGCCACGCGGACCCGCGCCCGCGCG
>JBQCJG010000142.1:0-6445 GCA_051952955.1 Lysobacteraceae bacterium
CCGACGCTGCGGCGCGCGCCGGACGCGCCGGCGCACTCCGCGCCGCGGCGCGACCTCAGCGGCCCGGGATGCGGCAGCAGCGGCCCACGCCTTCGACCGTGATCTGGCCGGTGGTCTTGTTGCGGCCGGAGCACGAACCGGCGACGGTGCCCGCGCTCGGCTGGTACAGGCCGTTGATGCCCCAGTCCGCGCTGTCGAAGGTCGGCGTGCGGCAGCCCGCACCCACCAGCGTGTAGCCCGCGGCGCAGGCCGGGATCGGCTGGTCGAAGGTCGCACCCGCCAGCACCGTCGTGGTGGTGAAAGTCTGCGTGCAGTCCAGCGCGGTGGCGGCCGGCGGCGCGAAGTATCCGACGATGTCGATCACGTAGTGCGACTGCGCGTAGCTGTAGACCGTGAAGTCCGACGCGGCCAGCGGATTCGGGATCTGGCTGATGATCGCGTTGTTGACGATGTCGCCCGCGGCGTAGTTCACGCTGGAGGACAGCGGCTGGGTGGTGCCGAACGGGAACACCGTGGCGTAGCCGGCGATCGACGGCGTGACCGCGGTGATGTTCAGCGCGACCGCGCTGGCGCTGAGGCCCAGCGTGCCGCAGTCGGTGGCGCTGCCGCCTTGCGCCGTGTAGCTGGACGCGTTGATTGCGCGGAAGCTGCGGGTCGAGTTCGCGGCGATGGCGCCGCCGGCGGTGCGGGTGTCGACGATGCGGCAGGGCTGGATCGGCGTGTAGACCAGATCGCCGGACAGGCCGCCCAGGCTCTTGAGGTCGGCGGCGGCGAGCGCGCCGCTGCGCTTGGAGGCGCGCGCCATGCGGTCGACGACCGCGGCGTCGCTCAGGCGCTGGCCGCTGCCGCCGAGTTCGGCGATCGCGCCGTCGAAGGTGTCGCGCAGCAGCGCGCGGCGGAAGTTGGCGGCATCGGCGGCGGCGAAGTTCGGCACCATGCGCCTGGCCCACGTGCCGACCGGCACGTCGTACACGCGCTCGACGTAGTAGCCCCACTTCAGCACGAACTGGCGGGTCAGCGCGCCGCGCTCGGCGGGCGACAGCGGCGTGGCGGACACCGACTTCGCGGCATCGGCGGCAAGCAGGGCGCGACCGGCGGCGCCGGTCTCGCGGGGCGCCGCGGACGCGGACAGGACGGGCACCAGCGCGAGGGACAGCGCCGCGAGCGTGCGGGACAGGGACTTCGACATGGGATTCTCCGGAATTGCGGTGACGGACGTGGGCGTTCCGATCCTGAAAGGCCGGCCCCTGCGGCGGGGCGGGCATCACCCGGGCCGTCCCGGGCCCGGACCGGGAACGCCGGCGTCGCCGGCGTTCCGCGGAGCGTGGTCGGGTGCGATCAGCGACCCGGCACGCGGCAGCACTGCGCGGTGCCCTGCACCGAGATCGTGCCGTTGGTGGCGTTCTGGCCCGAGCAGTAGCCGATCACCTGGCCGGGGGCCGAACGGAACAGGCCGTTGATGGCCCAGTTGGCCTGGTTGAAGCCCGGCGTGCGGCAGCCGGCGCCGGTGATGCGGTAGCCGGTCGGGCAGCTCGGGATGGCGATGTCGAACACGTCGTTCGCGACCACGTTCTGGCTGACGTAGGTCTCGGTGCACTCCAGCGCGGTGGCCGGCGCTGCGGCGAAGTAGCCGACGATGTCGGCGACGTAGTGCGCGGTGCCGTAGCTGTAGATCGTGAAGTCGGACGTCGTCAGCGGGGTCGGGATCTGCACGATGATGCCGTTGTTGACGAACTCGCCGGCGCCGTAGTTCACGCTGGACGCCAGCGGCTTCGTCGTGCCGTACGGATACGCGGTGGCGTAGCCGCCACGGTCCGGCGCGACCGCGGTCAGGTTGATGGCCACGGCCGCGGCGTGCACGCCGAGCGTGCCGCAGTCGGACGCGCTGCCGCCCTGCGCGGTGTAGTTGCTCTGGTTGATCGACACGAAGTCGCGGCTGGAGTCGGCGACGATGGCGCCGGCGGCGGTGTTGCGCGTATCGAGGATGCGGCAGGGCTGGATCGGGGTGTAGACCAGATCGGTCGCGCCCGTCGCGGCCACCGACAGCGCCTTGGCGCCGGCCGGCAGCTTCGCGAGGCGCGTGATCGCGGCCTCGTCGTCGAACCGGTGGCCGGTGCCGTTCAGCGCGGCCATCGCGCCCTCGAACGTGTCGCGCGCGAGCGCAGCGCGGAAGTTCGCCGGATCGGCCGACGCGAAGTCGGCGACCATGCGCTTGGCCCAGGTGCCGACCGGCACGCGGTAGACGCGCTGGACGTAACCGCCCCAGCGCAGGACGAATTGTTTCGTCATCTCTCCCCGCGCTTTGGGCGTGAGCGCCTGCGCGGCGGTGCCGGATTGTGCGGCACGCGTGCCGGTCACACCGGTCGCGCGAGCGGCGGAAGCGTCAGTCGCGAGCGTGCCGATCGCCAACGCGAGTGCGGCCGCCGTGAAGCGGATTGCATGAGACATCGAAGGTTCCCCGGATGAGAGCAGCAGCCTGCCCGGTGGCACTATAGCGAAGTTCCCGCGCCGGTTCGGCCCGGCGACGCATGCTGCTTCGCAGCAAGCCGCGGCCGGATCGCGTGGCGGGAGCACCGGTTCCCCCTGGACATCCCCCCCGCCGCAGAAGGACGTCGCCATGACCTCCCCCGCCTTCCAGCGCCTGCTGCCGCTGGTGCTCGCCGTCGTCCCCTTCCTGACCCACGCCGCGCCCGCTGTATCGCGGCCGCAACCCGCCGCCACCACGTCCTCGCAGGCGCTGTCCCCCGCGGACCGCGCGGACGCCATCCGCACGTTCGTCGACCGCTGGGGCGGCCACGTCCAGCGCGTCTACCGGCTCGACGTGCAGGCCTGGGCGATGCGACTGGTGCCGCAGTTCGCCACCGGCGACGCCGCAGACCTGCGCGCCGCGCTCGCGCGCGGCACGTTCGAGGACGCGATGGCCGCGCTGGACGGCGGTGCGCGCCGGGACGCGGGCAGCCGCGGCGCCGCGGCGCTGGCGCCGCTGCCGCCCGGGCCGATCGACGCCCGCACCCCCGCCATCGCGAAGGCGCTGGGCGACGCCACCCAGGACCTCGTCTACACCCCGATCACGCCCTGCCGCATCGTCGATACCCGCAACACCGCCGCCGGAGCGATCCCGGCCGGCGGCACCCGCAACTTCGTCGGCGCCGGGGTCGGCACCTATGCCGGCCAGGGCGGCGCCAACGTCAGCTGCGGGCTGTCGCAGGAGGCCCCGGCCGCGCTCGCGCTGAACATCACCGCGGTCACGCCCGCCGGCCCCGGCTACGCCACCGCCTTCGCGTACGGCACGGCGCAGCCGGGCACCGCCAATGTGAACTACGCCGGCGGCGACATCGTCAACAACGCGATCGTCGTCCCGATCGCCGCCCCCTCCGCGCCGGTCGACTTCACGCTCTTCAGCTACGCGCAGGCGCACTACGTGGTCGACGTCATCGGCTACTTCGACCGTCCCCGGTCCTCGCCGATCGAGTGCGTCAACAGCGCGACCAGCATCGCGACGGTCAATGCCGGGGCCACGGCGAACCTCGTCGCGACCGCCGCCTGCCCCGCCGGCTACGGCGCCACGTCGGTGAACTGCGAAAGCACGTCGTGGAACATGCCGCTGGTGTTCGTCTCCGGGAACGTGTGTTCGGCCCGGAACAACGGCACCACCCAGGCCACGCTCAAGGCCAGCCTGCGCTGCTGCCGGATCCCGGGCCGCTGATCGCCTACGGCCCGTCCGCGGGACGAGGAGCGGAATTCCGTGGCGAGCCCGGGCATGGACTGGGCGACGCACACAAATCGCGTCGACTGGCCCTAGAATCGGGACGCCACGGGGGACGCGCTCCATTCTTTTCCGGACTGTGAACTCCGTTGCACCCCGGATGCGGCGTCGCTCTCAGCCCCGGGCGCGCGGACGCGCGTCACGAGGTGCTGCCCGACGCCGCTTCGGCGTATCCTAGGTCCCCCATGCTCCGTCCGCCGGAGCCCACAGCCGAGAGTCCCTATGCGCCATCTTCTCCTCAGCGTGACCGCAGCCCTGGCGCTTGCCGGGTGTGCTGCCGACCGGCAGGACGCCGAAGCGACGTCCGCCGCGCAGCGGTCCACCCAGACCCCGCAGGCACCCCGGCCGACCGCGCTGGCCGCCGCCACCCGGCAGGCGGGCCTTGCCTCAATGCCCGACCACGGCGCCCTGCTCGCCTATGCGCCAGGTCGCGAAGTCATCCAGCGCGGCGCGGAAACCTACCGCGCGGTGGAACTGAGCGAGGCGCATGCGCTCAACGCCGCCGCCCCGGGCCGCTCGATCGAACTGCCCACGCCCTCCGGCGAGACGATGCGCATCGGCTTCCAGCGCGTCGAGGAAAGCCTCGACGGCAACTGGTCCTGGATCGGCCGCACCGCCGACGGCCAGGACGCGGTCATCACCTTCGGCGAGAAGGCGGTCTTCGGCCGCATCGCCCAGCGCGGCACCGAAGCGCTGCGCCTGACCACCTCCGGCGGCCGCACCTGGCTGGTCCAGACCGACCCCAGCCGCGTCCTCGACGCCAACCGCACGCGCACCACCAGCGACATGCTGGTCCCGCCGAGCACCGCCAGCGCCATCCTCGCCCGCAAGGCCGCGGCGCAGCTGACCGCCGGCGGCAAGGTCTCCGCGCAGCTCGGCAGCGTCCAGACCAAGGCCGGCCCGTCGCAGATCGTCGACGTGGTCGTGGGCTACACCAACGGCCTGGCGTCCCGCCTCGGCGGCACCTCGCAGGCCTCGACCCGCATCGCCAACCTGATCGCGCTGACCAACCAGGCCTATGCCAACAGCTCGATCACGCCGCGCGTGCGCCTGGTGAACACGCTGCAGGTCACCTACACCGACACCAACACCAACGATGTCGCGCTGGAACAACTGACCGGCCTCACCTGCACCACGACGAGCTGCAGCCCGCAGACCGTGCCGGCGGCCCTGGTGCCGCTGCGCAGCGCCCGCGACCAGTACGGCGGCGACCTGGTGTCGCTGGTGCGCCCGCTGCAGCAGCCGCAGCAGGCCGGTTGCGGCATCTCCTGGCTCAACGGCGGCGGCGGCACCACGATCGACAGCGCCGACGCCGACTTCGGCTACTCGGTGGTGAGCGACGGCACCGACGTCGACGAAACCGACGGCCGCACCTACAGCTGCTCCGACACCTCGCTGGCCCACGAGATGGGCCACAACATGGGCCAGCAGCACAACGTCGAGGACAGCGCCGAGGCCGGCGTGCATCCCTACTCGTACGGCTACCGCGAAACGTCCACGACGGGCTTCTACACGATCATGGCGTACCGCCTGCCCAACAGCAGCCAGTTCGAGATCAACTACTTCGGCAACCCGAGCGTCACCTACACCGACACCGGTCGCGCCACCGGCACCGCGAACGCCAACAACGCGGCCAGCCTGAACCTCACGATGCCGGCCGTGGCCCAGTTCCGCGCCGCGGTGGTGTCGTTCGGCAAGCGTCCGCACAACGACTTCAGCGCCGACGGCAAGAGCGACATCGTGCTGTGGAATCCGTCGCTGTCCTACCTCGGCTACTGGATCATGAACGGCCCGACCTATACCGGTTCGGCCGGCTTCAGCGTCGCCGCGAACAACGAACCCGTCGTCAGCGGCTTCATGAACGCCACCGACGCGCACGCGTCGCTGGTCGTGCGCAACCAGACCGCGAGTACGCTGTCCGCCTACATCTGGAACACGACGTCCAGCGCCTACGCCCTGAACAACATCGGCGGTTACGCCGCCGGCTGGAGCGTCATCGGGACCGCCGACATCGACGGCGACGGCAAGGACGACCTGCTGTGGCGCAACTCGACCAGCGGCCAGTTCGCGTACTGGCTGATGAACGGTCCTGTCTTCGTCAGCGCGCAGACCTACTCGCCGCCGGTCACCTACGTCATCGCCGGCGTGGGCGACTTCAATGGCGACGGTCGCTCCGACCTGCTGTGGAACGACCCGGGCACCCGCAACGCCAGTGTCTGGCTGAGCACCGGCTCGGGCTTCACCATCGGCCAGATCGGCCAGTACGGCACCGACTGGAACATGGTCGGCGTGGCCGATGTCACCGGCGACGGCAAGGCCGACATCCTGCTGCGCGACAACGGCAAGAACTACCTCGCCTTCTGGAAGATGGACGGCGCCGTGTACCAGGGCTCGTCGGCCTTCGGCCTGGCCAGCGATTACGACCTGCTGACCACCGGCGACTTCGATGGCGACGGTATCGAGGACGTGGTCGTCAGCCGCGCCACCGACCGCAGCATGCGCCTGTGGCGCAGCACCGGCACGGCCTTCACCCAGTCGAACATCGGCCAGTACGGCACCGGCTGGAGCATCATCAAGTAAGCCGCGCCGCAACGCATCCATGCAAAAGGCCCCCCCCCCCCGTCGGCGGCCGGTTTGGTGTGGGGGCCCGGCGGCCGGTTCGCGCGGCGCCGCCCCGGC
>JBQCJG010000143.1:0-4447 GCA_051952955.1 Lysobacteraceae bacterium
GCCGCCGGTCGTGAGCACGCGCAGGGTGTTGCCGACCTGCGCGACGCTGAGCACGCCCGGCGCCCCGTGCAGCGCGGCCTGCGCGCGACGCGGCTCGGCCGCGCGCACGCCGAGCGTGCGTCCGGCGAGCGCGGCGGTGAGCGCGCCCGGCGTGCCGTCGGCGACCAGCCGGCCGCGATCGAGGATCGCGATGCGATGGCAGCGTTCGGCCTCGTCCATGTAGTGCGTGGAGACCAGCAGCGTGGTACCGCGGTCGGCGAGGTCGAAGAGCTTCTCCCAGAAGTCGCGGCGCGATTCGGGATCGACCGCGCTGGTCGGTTCGTCGAGGAACAGCAGCTCCGGCCGATGCACGGTGGCGCCGGCCAGCGCCAGCCGCTGCTTCTGCCCGCCGCTCATGGTGCCTGCGAGCTGCTTCTGGCGATCGGCGAAGTCGTAGGTCTCGATGAGTTCGTCGACCCGCGCCCGCCGCCCGGCCCGCGGCACGCCCTGCACGTCGGCCATGAATTCCAGGTTCTCGCGCACGCTCAGGTCCTCGTACAGCGCGAACTTCTGGGTCATGTAGCCGATCCGCCGGCGCAGCGCCTCGGCCTGTTCGGGGATGCGCAGGCCCAGCACCTCGATGTCGCCCGCGGTCGGCGTGAGCAGTCCGCAGAGCATGCGGATCGTGGTCGACTTGCCCGAGCCGTTCGGCCCGAGGAAGCCGTACACGTGCGCCTTCGGTACGCGCAGGTCGACCGCGTCGACCGCGCGCAGCGCGCCGAAATGCTTGCTCAGCCCGGTGGCGCGGATGGCGAGGTCGCCGTCGCGGCCCGGATCGGCGGCGGCGCTCATTCGGATGCGTCCATCACCGCGGGATCGCGGCCGATGCGGCCGATCCGCCCGAGGTGCGTCGCATGGAAATCGGTCGCGTACTTCAGGCCGTAGCCGAGCATGCGGTCGAAGCCGACGTGCGCGATCCAGATCAGCCCCGCCGCGAGGGCCGCGGGTTCGCCGCCGGCGAAACCGAAGGCGAGCGTCGCGAGCGGACCGAGCAGCGCGTGCGTGGCGTTGTAGGCCAGTGCGCCGATGCGCGGCCCGGCGAGGTAGCCGAGGAACGCGAGGTCCGGCAGCAGGAAGCACGCGGCGAACGTGCCCCAGCCGGCGCCCCATCGTCCGTAGGCCCACAGCGCGAGCGCGAACACCAGCGCCGCCTCGATGCGCAGGGTCGCGCGCACGCCGCCGCGCACCGCGCCGTCGCCGGCCATCGTCGCCGCGGCGCTCATCGCGCGGCGCCCGCGAACGCGACCTGCACCGGCACGCCCGCCGGCAGGTCGGCGCCGCCGTCGAGCGCGATCTCGGCCAAGTAGCTCAGCCGCGCCGCGTCCTTGCCGCTCAGGGCGTAGTACGGCGTGAACGCGGGATCGCTGCGGATCGCGCGGACATGCCCGGACAGCGGCTGGTCGACGCCGTCGACGTGCACCGTGGCGGCATCGCCGACCTTCACCCGCGCGCGCATCGGCTCGGGCACGTAGACGCGCGCGTACGGCGCATCGCCGACCAGCAGGATCGCGAGCGGCGCGCCCACCGGCGCCTGGTCGCCGAGCTTGTACGGCAGGCTGTCGATGCGGGCGTCGCGCGGCGCGACGATGCGCAGCTTGTCCAGCGTCACCGCCTGCGCCGACGCCTGCGCTTCGGCGACCTCGACCGCGGCCTGCGCCTGCGCGATGCGCTCGCGGCGCGCACCGTGTTCGAGTTCGTCCAGCTGCGCCTGCGCCGCGCGCACCTGCGCGTCGGCGCTCTGCGCGGCGGCGCGGGCGCGGTCGACCTCGACCTTCGCCACCAGCTGCCGGCGGCCCAGCGGTTCGACGCGGCCGAGGTAGGCCTGCGCGTCGCGCGCCTGCGCCTGCGCACCGGCCAGCTGCGCCCGCGCCTGCGCGACCTGTTCGCTGCGTGTGCCGGCCTGCAGTTCGTCGAGCGCGTCGCGCTGCTGCCGCACCTGCGCGCGCGCCGCGTCGGTCTGCGCGGCGACGCGCGTCGTTTCCAGCGTCATCACCTCGGCACCGGCCTTCACCCGCTCGCCTTCGTGCACCGCCACCGAGGCGATGCGCTCCGCCGCGGGCGCCGGCAGCGTGATGCGGTCGTATTCGAGCGTGCCCAGCACCTGCGCGCCGTCGTCGGTGCAGGCGGACAGCACGGCGACGGCGACCAGTGCGCCGGCGAAGCGGGGAAAGGCGCGGGAGCGGAGGCGAGAGCACGTGCGGAGGTTCATGCGGGCAGCTCCAGACCGGATTCGAGCAGGGCGAGGACATGGGCGCAGAGCGCATCGGTGTCGATGTCCTGCGCATCGAAGAGGCCGCGCCAGATCGGGGCGCTGGCGGCGAGGAACATCGTCTGGCCGACCAGCGACGGCACCAGCAGGCGCGGATCGAGGCGCGGGTTCAGCTGCCCCGCCGCCTGCGCCTGCGCGAAGCGCGCGGCGAGCAACTGCGGCAGCAGCGGGCCGACGCGGTCGAACAGCACCGTGCGCAGGCCGCCGCCCTCGTGCAGCACTTCGCGCACCCACAGCTGCGGCAGCCACGGATGCGCCATGGCGAGGCCGAGCACCGCGCGCACGAAGCCGCGCACGATCGCGCGCAGGTCGTCTCCTGCGGCCAGCACCGGCATGCGCAGCGTCTGCATCACCGGCATCAGCCGCTCCTCGATCACCGCCTCCAGCAGCGCGTCGCGGTTGCCGAAGTAGTAGTGGACCAGCGCCGGCGTGGTGCCGGCGTCGCGGGCGATGTCGCGCAGCGAACTGCCGGCGATGCCGTCCCGGGCGAAACGCCCGACCGCGGCGTCCAGCAGCCGGCCGCGCAGATCGACGCCATCGCCCGACGGGCGACCCGGTGCGCGCCGTCGCGGGCGGCGCGGTGACGCGGGAGCGGCGGCGGCTGGCGGGCGGGCGGGCATGCGCCATAATTAATTCATCGATTAATTAATGTCGACCCCGAGCCGACGGACGGCGCGTGCGCATGGCGCTCGCCGCCGCCCCGCGCTACCCTGCGCGGCGTATGCAGACCCAAGCGCTCCACAGGCATCATCGCGATTTCGCGCTCGACCCGGCCGACCCCGAACGCCTCGCCAACCTCGCCGGCCCCTTCGACGCCCACCTGCGCCAGATCGAGCTGCGCCGCGGCGTGGAGATCGCCAATCGCGGCAACCTCTTCCGCGTCAGCGGCGACGACGAGGCCAGCGTGGCCGGCGTCGAGAAATTGCTGCGCGCGCTGTACGAGGAAGCCGCGGACGTCGTGTTCGACGCGCCGGCCATCCACCTGCGGCTCGGCGGCGACGAGGCCGCGGACGACGACACCCGCGACGACGCCGGCCACGTGCCGCAGGACGTCGCGGTGAAGGTCAAGCGCGGCACCGTGCGCGGCCGCGGCGCGAACCAGCAGAAATACCTGCACGCGATCGCCACCCACGACATCAACTTCGGCGTCGGCCCGGCGGGCACCGGCAAGACCTTCCTCGCGGTCGCGATGGCGGTGGAAGCGCTGAACACCGCGCGCATCCAGCGGATCATCCTGGTGCGCCCGGCGGTGGAGGCCGGCGAGAAGCTCGGCTTCCTGCCCGGCGATCTGTCGCAGAAGGTCGACCCCTATCTGCGCCCGCTGTACGACGCGCTGTACGAGATGCTCGGCGTGGAGAAGGTGGCGCGGCTGCTGGAGAAGAACGTCATCGAGATCGCGCCGCTCGCGTACATGCGCGGCCGCACGCTCAACGACGCGTTCGTGATCCTCGACGAGGCGCAGAACACCACCGTCGAGCAGATGAAGATGTTCCTCACCCGCCTCGGCTTCGGCAGCACCGCCGTGGTCACCGGCGACATCAGCCAGATCGACCTGCCCAAGAGCGTGAAGTCCGGCCTGCGCGACGCGATCGAGGTGCTGCGCGACGTCGAGGGCGTGAGCTTCACCTTCTTCGAGGCGAAGGACGTCGTGCGCCACCCGCTGGTCGCCAAGATCGTGCGCGCGTACGACGCGCAGGCGGCGAAGGCGCAGACCGGAGACGCCCGGTGAATGCACTTCGTGCCGCGGCGCTCGCGCTGGCCGTGCCCGCCATCGCCTGGTCCGCGGCCTCGGCGGACGCGAAAGATGCGCGACCATCCAGGGATGCGCGCAGTTTCGTCGAGCAGACGCGCGTGGCGGCGCCCAAGCGCGTCGGCGAATTCGTGCTCGACGCAGCCGAGTACGACCCGGCAATGAAAAGCGCGGGCGCTTCGCTGCGCTATTCGCTCCCCGACCGCCCGGAGCTGCGCATCGACCTGTTCGTCTATCCGGCCGGCGAGATGCCGCATGCCGATGCCGTGAAGGCGGGCATGAAGGACTTCCGGGCTTCGCTGGATGCCGCCGCCAAGGCCGGTTACTACGACGCTCTGCGCGTACTCGATACGACCGATTTCGAGATCCCGCCTCCGCCTCCGGCAGCC
>JBQCJG010000144.1:0-13956 GCA_051952955.1 Lysobacteraceae bacterium
AGCTCGCCGTAGGCTTCGTTGACGTGGTACGAGGCCGAGATCGGCGAGGCGAAGGAGTCCTGCGACTCGCCGGTCTGGCGCAGCGGATCGGGATCGAAGTCGCCCTTGTACTTGCGGTATTCCGCACCGGCGGCGAACCCGGCGTTGCGATCGCCGATCGCGAACAGGTCGCCGGTGATGTTGAAGGAGAACTGGTCGAGCTGCTGGACGCTCGCATCGCGCTGGTCGGTGATGATCCAGTCGATCATCTGCCGGGTGAACGGCCGGCCCTGACCCCCGAACAGGTCGAGCGGGGTGCAACCCGGGATGGCCGCGCAGACCGCGGGATCGCCCAAGGCGTCACGAATGTGGGCGACGTTGTAGCCGTTGGTGAAGCGCTGCGTCGCCGAATTGCGGCTGTGGACGTAGTTCGCGTCCCAGCCGAAGTTGCGGTCGCCGATGTCGAACAGGCCGTCGAGGCCGGCATTGAAGTACCAGGTGTCGACGTTCTGCTTGAAGATGCGCGGCCCGACTTCGACGGGGCGGCGGGTAACCCAACCGAAATTGGTCGCCGGATCCAGATCGATGCCGAATGGATTGAAGGGGTTCAGGCGCGAGATGCGGATCGTGTCGGCGATGCCGCCGGTGCCGGCGAACGGACCGACGAAGATCGGTTCGGGCGCGGCCTGGTTGGCCGACTCGCGATTGTTGAACAGGCCCTTGAGGTGCAGGCGGGTGTTCTCGCCGAGGTCGATGGTGGCGCTGGCGAACAGCGCCTTGCGCTCGCTCGGCGTCAGCAGCAGGTTGTACGGCGCGAAGTTGAAGCGGTCGGCGCTGCTGAAGTCGTGGTAGCTGCCGGCGGACGGATTGGCGGGATTCCAGGCAGGCGTCGTCGTACCGCCATTCAAGGTCACGTCGTACCAGAATTCGCCCGCCGGGTCGCAATAACCGTAGCTGCCGGCGGGGCGCGACGGGTCGCAGAACGTGAAGCGGCCCTGCGGCGTGCCCGAGCTGCCCGCGCGCAGGCCGGCACCCGGTTCCGGGAACGAGGACTGGTCCCAGTCGCCGGAGCTGATGGCATCCTGCTTGTAATAGCTGGCCGCGAACACCGCGTTCCAGCCGTCGCCGCCGGTGCCGAAGGTGAAGGACGCGTCCTTGGTCTGGCCGCCGCGGCTGTATTCGCCGTAGTAGGTGTGCAGCTCGGCGCCCTTGAAGCTCTTGCGGGTGATGATGTTGACCACGCCGGCGATGGCGTCGGAGCCGTAGATCGCGGAGGCGCCGTCTTCCAGCACTTCGACGCGGTCGATGATGGCCAGCGGGATGGTGTTGAGGTCGGCGCTGCCGCTGACGCCCGAGGCCGAGGATTCGTTGACCCAGCGGATGCCGTCGACGAGGACCAGCACGCGCTGCGAGCCGAGGTTGCGCAGGTCGACCTGGGCCGAGCCGGCGCCGATGCCGCCGCCGTCCGGCGGATAGCCGAAGTTGCCGGAGGAGTTGAACTTGGCGTTCAGCGCCTTGCCGCTGGCGGTCAGCTGCTGCAGCAGCTCGCCGACGCTGGCGACGCCGGTCTCTTCGATCTTGGCGCGGTCGAGCACGTACACCGGCTGGGCGGTGACGGCATTGGTCTGCTTGATGCGGGATCCGGTGACACTGATGGTGTCGAGGGTGCTCTTGTCGCCCTGCGCGTCCTGCGCCGCGGCGATGCCGGGCAGCGCGAGGAGCAGCGTCAGGTGGACAGCGGCCGTCAGGCGATTACGGCGCAGCTTGCTCATGGGTTCTCTCCGTTGAAATTGGACATCTAAATGTGTCGCAGCGGCCACCCTCCGGGCCCCCTCCCGGAACGGCACCCGGGCTTTGTAAACAAAATGTGAAGGCGCGGCAAGATGCCGGCCGGCCCCGGGACCTCCGGCAGGGGCACCGCCCCCCGTGCTCCGGGCCCGCCGTCGCGACCATCACCGCGCCGCCGGTGTCCGCCGATGATTCATCGCGCTTCGCTATAGTCCCCGCATGCGCATCCCCCACCTGTCCCTCGTCGCGACGTTGCTGATCGCGATTTCCCCCGCCGCCTGCCGCGCGCAGAACGACACCCCCGCCCTGGCCCGCGCCCGCGCCGCCCTCGACGCCGCCGAGCGCGGGCAAGTCGCCGCCGCGCCGCTGCCCGCCGGGCATGCCCTCGCCGGGTGGGTCGAGTACGCCGGACTGCGTCGCACCCTCGACACCCTGCCCGCGGCCGACGGCCAGGCCTTCCTCACCCGCTACGCCGGCCAGCCCGTGGCCGAGGCCTTCCGCGAAGAGTGGCTGGCGACGCTGGCCCGGCGCGAGGACTGGCCGGCGTTCCGCGCCGCGTGGTCGCCGTCGATCAAGGGCGCCGCCCTGCGCTGCGCCGAATTGAATGCCCGCCAGGCGCTGGGCCTGACCGACGCCGACTGGACCGCCGATGCGCAGGCGCTGTGGCGCAGCACCGGCCGCTCGCTGCCCGACGGCTGCGACGCGCCGATGGCGGTGCTGGCCGCCCGCGGCGGACTGACCCCGGCGCTGCGCTGGGAGCGGATCGAGAAGGCCGCCAACGAATGGCAGCCGGGCGTGATGCGCGCGGCCGCGCGCGGCCTGCCGGCCGACGACTTCGCGCTGGCGAACGACTACGCCGCCTTCGTCGAATCGCCGCACGACCGCGCCCTCGGCTGGCCGAAGACCGCGCGCAGCCGGCTGGTCGCCTCGCAGGGACTGGCGAAGCTGGCGAAGGCCAATCCGGCGGCGGCGGAAGCGCGGCTGCCGAAGCTCGTCGACGCACTGGGCCTGACCGACGCCGAGCGTGGCCGCGCGCTGTACCAGGCCGCACTGTGGACGGTGGCCTCCTATGGCCCCGAGTCCGCCAGCCGCCTCGCCGCGGTTCCCGACGTCGCCTACGACGACAAGCTGTACGAGTGGCGGGTGCGCGAAGCGATGGCCCGCTCCGACTGGAAGGCCGCGCTGGCCGGCATCCGCGCGATGCCCGACGCCCAGCGCCGCGACTCGCGCTGGCGCTACTTCGAGGCGCGGCTGCTGGAGATGGGCGGCGACCGCACCGCGGCCGAAGCGCTGTACCGCGAGGCCGCGATGAAGCCGGAGTTCCACGGCTTCCTCGCCGCCGACCGCATCGGTGCACCGTACGCGCTGTGTCCGTCGGCGCCGGCGACCACGCCCGCCGCGAAGACCGCGGTCGGCAACGATCCGTCGATGATCCGCGCGATGCTGCTGTACCGCATCGACCGCCCGGCCTGGGCCGAACGCGAGTGGAAGGACGCGCTGTCGCGGTTCACGCCGGAGCAGCGCCGTATCGCCGTCGGCATCGCCCAGGACAACGGCTGGTTCGATCGCGGCGTGTTCGGGCTGGTGAACGTGGGCGGCAGGAGCTATCCCGAGGAGTCGCAGCTGTACACGCTGCGCTTCCCGCTGCACCACGACACCGCGATCCGGCGCGAGGCGGCGAAGCAGAGCATCGACCCGACCTGGGTCGCGGCCGAGATCCGCGCCGAGAGCGTGTTCAATCCCCGCGCGCGCTCCGGCGCCGATGCCCGCGGCCTGATGCAGGTGCTGCCGTCCACCGGCGCCGGCCTCGCCCGCCGCCTCGGCCTGCCGTGGAGCGGCGGCGACGCGCTGTACGAGCCGGAGTTCAACATTGCGCTCGGCACCGCCTACCTGCGCGAACTGGAGGACAAGTACGGCATGACCTACGTCGCGATCGCCGCCTACAACGCCGGCCCGGCGCCGGTCGCGCGCTGGCAGACGCAGCGCCCGGGCATGGACGCGGACTTCTGGATCGAGACCATCAGCTACAAGGAAACCCGCGATTACGTCGCGCGCATCCTCGCCTTCAGCGTGATCTACGACTGGCGGCTCAACGGCAACGCCCTGCCGATCACCGACCGCCTCGCCGGGCGGCTGGTGGAGACGCGCAAGCAATTCGTCTGCCCGGCACCGGCGACCGGCGGCAACGCGGGAGCGCGGCGATGAGCCGGCGGATCGTCGTCCTCGGCGGCAGCGGCTTCGTCGGCCGACGGCTGGTCGCGCGGCTGCTCGCGGACGGGCATCGCGTGGAGGTGCTCTCGCGCGACGCGGCCACGCGCGAGCGCGTGCCGGCCGCCGCCGCGCATCGCGCGGGCGACGTGCACGACGGCGCGTTCCTGCGCGACGCCTTCGCCGGCGCCGACGCGGTGGTCAACCTCGTCGGCATCCTCAACGAACGCGGCGACGACGGCCGCGGCTTCCGCAAGGTGTACGTCGAACTCGGCGACGCGATGATCGCCGCGATGCGCGCCGCCGGCGTGCGCCGCCTCCTGCAGCTGAGCGCGCTGCACGCCGGCGACGGCGCCAGCCACTACCTGCAGGCGCGCGGCGAAGCGGAACGGCACGTCGTCGACTCGGGGCTGGACTGGACGCTGTTCCGGCCGTCGGTGATCGCCGGTCCCGGAGACGGCCTGTTCTGCCGCTTCGCGCAGCTGCTGCGGTTCGCGCCCGGCCTGCCGCTGGGCGGCGCGAACGTGCGTTTCCAGCCGGTGTGGGTGGGCGACGTGGCCGACGCCTTCGCCCGCGCGCTGGCCGACGCCAACACCATCGGCCGCTCCTACGACCTCGTCGGCCCCGAGGTGATGACGCTCGGCGAGATCGTGCGGCTCACCGCGCAGACGAAGGGCTGGTCGCGCTTCGTGCTGCCGCTGCCCGGCGCGCTCGGCCGCGTGCAGGCCGAAGTCGGCGAACACCTGCCCGGCAAGCCGATCAGCCGCGACAACTGGCGTTCGCTGCAGCGCGATTCGACCAGCGACGACAACGGCCTGCCGACACTCGGCATCGCGCCCACCGACGTCCGCGCCAAGCTGCCCGAGATCCTCGGCGCGCGCGCCTGACGCGCCGCCGCACGCATCCGCTTCCCTTCCGCACACGAGGACACGCCCATGGGACTGATCGACGGCCTGCTCGGCCACGCCGGCGAAACGCCGGTCGACAAGCTCGCCGAGGAATTCGCGCCGCTGCTCGCGCCCGGCGAAGCGCTGCAGCGCGCGTTCTCCACCATCCGCGACCTGGTCGTGTTCACCGACCGCCGCGTGATGCTGGTGAACAAGCAGGGCCTGACCGCGAAGAAGACCGAGTACCGCAGCATCCCGTACCGGGCGATCACGATGTTCTCGCTGGAGACCGCGGGCCACTTCGACCGGGAGGCCGAGCTGCGGATCTGGCTGTCGGGCCAGCCGGCGCCGATCGAACTGCACCTCGGTCGCGGCAGCGGATCGCAGGCGATCGTCGCGCTGCTGGCGCAGCACGCGACGCGCTGAGGCGACGCCCTTGCTCGGATAGAGCGACCTGGCCAGCCGTTCGGCTGGTCAGGCCGCTCTACCGTAGACTGTGGGAATGAAGACCTATCTCGTCGGCGGCGCGGTGCGCGACCGCCTCCTCGGCCTGCCCGTGCACGATCGCGACCACGTCGTGGTCGGCGCATCGCCCGAGGCGATGCTCGCCGCCGGTTACAAGACCGTGGGCAAGGATTTCCCGGTGTTCCTGCATCCGGACAGCGGCGAGGAATACGCGCTCGCCCGCACCGAGCGCAAGTCCGCGCGCGGGCATCGCGGCTTCGTCGTGCACGCCGCGCCCGACGTCACGCTGGAAGACGACCTGCTGCGCCGCGACTTCACGATCAACGCGATCGCACAGGCCGACGACGGCACGCTGGTCGATCCGCACGGCGGCGCGCGCGACCTCGAGGCGCGCGTGCTGCGCCACGTCGGTCCGGCCTTCGTCGACGATCCGCTGCGCGTGCTCCGCGCGGGCCGGTTCATGGCGCGGCTGGCGCCGTTCGGCTTCACCGTCGCGCCGGAAACGATGGCGTTGATGCGCACGATGACCAACGCCGGCGAACTGGCCGACCTCACCGCCGAGCGCGTGTGGAAGGAACTCGCCGGCGCGCTGCGCGGGGCACGGCCGTCGGCGTTCCTGCGCACGCTGCACGACTGCGGCGCGCTGGCGGTGGTGCTGCCGGAAGTCGACGCGCTCTACGGCGTGCCGCAGCGTGCGGAATTCCATCCCGAGGTCGACACCGGCGTGCACGTGGAAATGGTCTGCGACATGGCCGCGCGGCTGGCGCCGGGCGACGACGTCATCGGCTTCGCCGCGCTGACCCACGACCTCGGCAAGGCGCTGACGCCGGCGGAGGAACTGCCGAAGCACGTCCTGCACGAGCAGCGCGGCCTCGATCCGCTGGACGCGCTGTGCGCGCGGCTGAAGGTGCCGGCGGCGCACCGCGACCTCGCGCGCGCCGCCTGCCGCGAGCATCTCAACGTGCACCGCATCGCCGAACTGCGCAACGCGAAGCTCCACGACCTGATCGCGCGCTGCGACGGCTTCCGCCAGCCGCAGCGGATCGCGCAGCTGGCCGTCGTGTGCGAAGCCGACAAGCGCGGCCGCGGCGGCATGGCGGAGTCGGCGTATCCGCAGGGCGCCGAACTCGCGCGCCTGCATGCGGCGGCGCTGGCCGTGCAGGGGCGCGACGTGGTGCGACCGGGCATGGACGGCATCGCGATCGGCGATGCGCTGCGGCGCGCAAGGATCGCTGCGATCGGTATCGCGCGCGGCGCGGAGCCGCCGCTCGCCGACGAGTCCTAGCGCGACGCCGCGTCGTCGCGGCGATCGAGCCGCAGCAGCAGGTCGGCCCACGGCGTGAGCTTGGTGCCGAGACCGGCGATCACGCCCAGCGTGTTCGCCAGCGCGTCCATGCGGTCCATCATCCGCCCCTGCCCCATCGCGCCCTGCGCGTATTCCAGGCCGATGCCCATCAGCACCAGGCCGACGCCGACGATCGACAGCGAGCGCCAGCGCGGATACAGCTGCACCGCGCCGGCGGCGAGCACGGCGTAGGACGTGAAGTGTTCGAACTTGTCGTTGGCGCTGGGCAGCGTCTGCAGCGACGACGCGGGCAGCAGCGAGAACACGACCACCGTCGACACCGCCGCCGTCCACAGCAGCGACCACAGCCAGGGCCGGCGGAACGGTTTCAGCGAGCGTCCGTAGCGATAGCCGGCCATGGCGTCAGAGCCGGTGGCTCAGGTCGCCCGCGAGGAAGGCGTGCGCGAGATCGACGCGGCGCGAGAAGCCGATCGCCTGGAAGCGTTCGCCCATCTCGCCCGGCAGCGTGAGTCGCTTGGCCTGCTGGCGCAGCGCGTAGCGGGCGGCTTCGTCCGCGGCCTGCGCCTCGTGGTCGGTCAGCCGCTGCTCGAGCCCGTTGCCGATCAGGAAGCTGGCCTGCGAGCAGTAGCCCGCGAAGTCGAAGCCCGCGCCGGTGCCGGCCTCGGCCAGCGCGGTGAAATCCACCGACACGGTGACGTCCTGCAGGCCGACGCGCGCGAACACGTCGTCCACCAGGCGATGGCGGTGGAACGCGCGCAGGGTGCCGTCCTCGCGTCGCGGGTCGTAGTACTCGCGGCGCGGATAGCCGTAATCGGTCAGCAGCACCGCGCCGGCCGCGAGGCCGCCCATCACCGCCTGCAGCCAGTACGGCAGCTGCGGCAGCACTTCCGAGCGGTAGCCGTCGCGGAACGCGGTGCCGCACTGGCGCTCGACGTGGCGCACCGCCGCCGACAGCAGCGCATCGGCGGGACGATCGATGCGGACGAAGCGACCGTCGGCGCCGAGCGCGACATGCTCCTCGTAGACCTCGCCGTCGCGGATCGCGAAGCGCGAGGTCGGCAGCGCGTCGATCACCTCGTTCGCGAACAGCACGCCGTTCCACGGCTCGTGGATCGGCATCTGCAGCCACGACACGCGGGCGAAGACCTCGGGCGCGAAACGCTCGCGCAGGCGCGCCTGCTGGCGCTCGCGCAGGTCGGCGCTGGGTTCGAGGATCGCGTAGCGCGCCGGCAGCGCGCGGACGGTTTCGAGCCGGCGCAGCGCGGCCTCGGCGAACGCCCCGCTGCCGCCGCCGACTTCGACGAACACCGCATCGGGGCCGACCTCCTGCAGCACCGGCGCGAGCGCATCCGCCACGCATTCCGCGAACAGGCTGCCCAGCTCGGGCGCGGTGACGAAATCGCCGCCCGGCCCGAGCTTGGTCGCGCCGGCGCTGTAGTAGCCGAGGCCCGGCGCGTACAGCGCCAGCTCCATGAACCGCCAGAAGGGCAGCGCGCCGCCGTTGCTCGCGATCTGGTCCCGGATCAATTCCGCCAATCGTTCGCTGTGCGCACGGGCGTCCGGGTCCAACTCGTCGTCGATCGCCATGCGGCAGCTCCGTTGCGGGGCTGCACAGGATAGCGAATCCACTTCAGCGGGGGGGCTGCCCGGTCTTCCCGGCCTGTTCTTCCTCGCGCATCTTCCTGCGGGCGAACCACCAGAAGTAGCCGCCCATGAGGACGATGAAACCGAGGCCGCCGAGGGTCATCCAGCCGACGGGCTTGGCGAAGAGTTCGGACAGGATCGGGTCCATGGCATTGCTCCGATGGAAAGGCGCGGGGAGCATGCGCCCGTGCCGGCGGCCGCGTTTGACTGTGATCAAATGCCCCCATCGCCGCCGCACCGAGGTCCTGCCATGTCCGATCCACGCCCCGTCGCGCTCGTCACCGGTGCCGCCCGCCGGCTGGGCGCCGCCATCGCCCGTCGCCTGCATGCGGCCGGCCACGACCTCGTCCTGCACTACCGCGATTCGGGCGAGGACATGGCCGCGCTGGTCGCCGCGCTGGAACGCGATCGTCCCGGCAGCACGCTCGCGCTGCGCGCGGACCTCGCCGACTACGACCGCCTGCCCGAACTGGTGGCGCAGGCCGTCGGCCGCTTCGGCCGGCTCGATGCGCTGGTCAACAACGCCTCGGCGTTCTCGCCGACGCCGCTGGGCACGATCACGCCCGCCGACTGGGACGCGCAGTTCCTCGTCAACGCCCGCGCGCCGCTGATCCTCGCGCAGGCCGCCGCGCCGCACCTGCGCGTCGCGCGCGGCGGCATCGTCAACCTCGTCGACATCTATGCCGAGCGCCCGCTGCGCGACCACATCGTCTACGGGATGAGCAAGGCCGCGCTGGTCGCCGCGACCCATGCGCTCGCGCTGGAACTCGCGCCGCAGGTGCGCGTGAACGCGGTCGCGCCGGGCGCGATCCTCTGGCCCGAAGGCAAGCCCGAGGCGGCGAAGGAGACGATCCTCGCGAAGACGCCGCTGGCCCGCACCGGCAGCGAGGCCGAAATCGCCGAGGCCGTGCGCTGGCTGCTGCAGGACGCGACCTACACGACCGGCCAGACCATCCGCGTCGACGGCGGGCGGCTGCTGTCCGGCTGACCCGGAACGACACGGGCCGGCACCTCGCGATGCCGGCCCGTGCGCGCATGCCTCACCGGCGTTTCAGCGCTTCGGCGCGAACGCAGACTCCAGCGCCAGCCCGCGGAACGCCGCAGGCGCTTCGCGCGAAACGGCGTAGCGGTACAGCGCCGCGGAATAGATGCCGCCCAGCGCCGACTGGACCGTGCCCAGCACCAGCAGCGCGACGACCGCGATCACGGCAACCGTGATCCCCGCCGCCGGGGCCGCCTGCCACGCGAGGAACGCTGCCACCAGGCCGACCAGCACCACGCCGGTCGTGACCAGACCGAACACCGCGCCGATGCCGACATTGCCGATGGCGTTCTCGCCCCAGGTCTTCTTCAGCAGCGCCACGCTTTCCTTCAGCGCGTCGACCGGGCCGACGTCGCGGTTCACCAGCACCGGCACCACGAGGAACGTCGCCAGCGTCCACGCCACGCCCAGACCGCCGGCGACCAGGCGCACGACGAGGTTGTTGTCGCGGTCCTTCATCGCCTTCAGCACGACGCCGACGGTGGCCGCGATCGCGGCGTAGCCGAGGATCGCCGGCAGCTTGCCGCGCGCGATGCGGAGGCCGTCGGAGAAGGTCGGATCGCCGCCTTCCAGGCGGATCGTCGCCGCGCCCACCAGCGCGCTGTTGAAGAACACGATCACCGCGTACTGGCAGAAATAGAACGCGAAGCCGACCACCGCGCCGACGGCATTGAAGCCGTGGTCGAACAGTTTCAGCGTGAAGACCGGCAGCGCGAACGTCGCCAGCACCAGCAACGTCGCCAGCGACGACAGCACCGGGAACAGCATCAGCTCCTTGTCGGCGCGCAGCACCGACGCGCTGGCCTTCACCAGCTCCCAACTGCGCGAGAACTTCTCGAACATCGCCTGCGTCCTCCCCGGACACGGTGTGTGGAGGCGGCATCGTCCGCTCTGCGTCGGCATGCCGCAAGCGCAGGAAGTCACCGGCGATGCAATAACGTTGCGCCCGCCAGACCGCTTAATCGGCCGCACCGTCGAAGACCGGCTCGCAGGCCACCTCGCGTTCCGGCGAATCCACCCACAGCGCGGCCAGCGTGCGACCGTTGCGCGGATCGACGTGGTCCGGCGCGATCTCCGCCAGCGGCCGCAGCACGAACGCGTGGCGCAGTTCGTCGCGCGGCAACTGCAGGTGGCCCGGCCCGGACAGCACCAGGTCGTCGTAGAACACGATGTCGATGTCCAGCGGGCGATCGCCGAACCGCGGGCCGCTGCGGTCGCGCCCGTGCGCGTCTTCCAGCGCATGCAGCCAGGCGTTGAGCGCCGGCGGATCGAGGTCGCTGTCGATCACCGCCGCGGCGTTGAGGAAGTCGGGACCGTCGAAGCCGACCGCGGGGAAGCGGTAGACGGTCGAGGCGACGATGTCGCCGAAGCGCGCGCGCAGGGCGGCGAACGCCGAACGCAGGTTGCGCTCGGGTTCGACGTTGCTGCCGAGGCTGAGGTACGCCTTGCCCATCGCGACAGCCTCAGGATCGGCTGCGTTCGATGATCACGCCCACCGCGCGCGCGCCGCGCACCGCGCCGGGCTTGCTCAGCTTCAGGCGCACGTGCGACACCGCGAACTCGGCCAGCACGATCTCGGCGCAGCGCTCGGCCAGCGTCTCCACCAGCCCGAAAGACGACGCCGAGACGTAGTCGATCAGGCGCTTGCTCACCGCCTTGTAGTCCAGCGTGTCGGCGATGTCGTCGGTCGACGCGGGTTTGCGGTTGTCGAAGCTCATCTCCAGGTCGAACAGGAGCGGCTGACGGATCCGCCGCTCCCAGTCGTAGATGCCGATCAGCGCCTCGATCTCGAGAGCTTCGATGAAAACCTTGTCCGTCATGTCGTGTCCCCGGGGGAGTCGTCGCGTTTGCGGGTCAGGATGATATCCGGCCACGACGGCCGCCACGCTGCACTCTTGTCCTGGAAATGCACATGGTCGTATCGCGTGCCGAGACGACGCATGTCATCCAGCGCGCATTGCGCGAAATCCCGGAGCGCCACGAGGAACGACTCGTCGACCTCGATCACGACATCGTCGAGTTCGACGGTCGATTCGAGCGTCTGCGCCTCGCCCTTGCGATGACCGTACGCCCTCATGCGACCTCTCCTCGCTCGACCGCCGGCAGCGTCGCCATGTCCCAGCGCGGCACGACGTGCACGGCGGCGTCGCTGCGCTGCCCGGCCTCGAGCCGCAGCGCGCCGGCGAAGGCGATCATCGCGCCGTTGTCGGTGCACAGTTCGGGCCGCGGGAAGCAGACCCGGCCGCCGCGCTGCGCGGCCATCGCCTGCAGCTTCGCGCGCAGGCGCTTGTTGGCGCCGACGCCGCCGGCGACGACCAGCACCTTCGCGCCGGTGGCGTCGAGCGCGCGCTGGCACTTGATCGCGAGCGTGTCGACCACCGCGTCCTCGAAGCCGCGGGCGATGTCGGCGCGGGCGGTGTCGGACTGGTCGGAATCGCGCCAGGCCAGCAGCACCTGGGTCTTCAGCCCGCTGAAGCTGAAATCGAGGCCGGGCCGGTCGGTCATCGGCCGCGGAAAGCGATGGCGGCCGGGGTCGCCGGTCTCGGCCAGCGCCGCGAGCTGGGGGCCGCCCGGATACGGCAGGCCCATGAGCTTGGCCGACTTGTCGAAGGCCTCGCCGGCCGCGTCGTCGAGCGTGTCGCCCAGCAGCCGGTAGGTGCCTATCGCGTCGACCGCGACCAGCTGGCTGTGCCCGCCGGAGACCAGCAGGGCGACGAACGGCGGCTCGGGCCGGCCGTGGACGGGATCGGCGTCCTCCATCAGCGGTGCCAGCAGGTGGCCTTCCATGTGGTGGACGCCGATCGCCGGCAGGTCCAGCGCCCACGCCAGCGACCGCGCCACCCCGGCACCGACCAGCAGCGCCCCGACCAGCCCCGGACCGGCGGTGTAGGCCACGCCGTCGAGGTCGCGGACCGACAGCCCGGCCTCGGCTAGGGTCTGGCGGATCAGCGGCAGCAGCTTGCGCACGTGGTCGCGGCTGGCCAGCTCGGGCACCACCCCGCCGTATTCGGCGTGCAGCGCGATCTGGCTGTAGACCGCATGCGCCCGCAGCCCGGCCGCGCCGGGCCGGGCCGTGTCGTACACGGCCACGCCGGTCTCGTCGCAGCTGGATTCGATGCCGAGGACCTTCATCGGGGGCGGATCACCGGGAAAGCGGGCGGATAGTCTACCCGCCCGGCCGCCCCGACCCGGCCGCGACTTGCGCCGCCGGGGGGAGGGCCCTTATCATGCGCGGCTCGCCCGGAAGGACCGGGCCAGGCTTCCCTAACGAGATCCCCATGCCCAGCGTCAAAGTCCGCGAAAACGAGCCGTTCGAGTTTGCCCTGCGCCGCTTCAAGCGCACCTGCGAGAAGGCCGGTGTCCTGGCCGAAGTCCGCAAGCGCGAGTTCTACGAAAAGCCGACTCAGGAACGCAAGCGCAAGGCGGCCGCCGCGGTGAAGCGCCAGGCCCGCCGCACCTCGCGCGACGCCACCAAGCGTCAGCGTCTCTACTGATTCCCGGCGCGACCCCAAGGTCGCGTTCCGCCGCGAATCCCGAAGCCGGCCGCGCCCAGCGCAGCCGGCTTTTTGCGTTTCCCGATCGCCGCCTCCGGCGATCGCATCCAGACACCGTTTCCCCTTGGTTTTCCCTTGTTCCACCGCGTCCGCCCGGCGAATCGCGATTCCACGGAGCCCCACCATGAGCCTCAAGCAACGCCTCACCGACGACATGAAGACCGCGATGAAGGCCGGCGAGAAGGAGCGCCTGGCCACCATCCGCCTGATCAACGCCGCCATCAAGCAGAAGGAAGTGGACGAGCGCGTCGAGATGGACGACGCCCGCGTGCTGGCCGTGCTCGACAAGATGGTCAAGCAGCGCAAGGACTCGATCGAGCAGTACGACCAGGCCGGCCGCGAGGATCTGGCCGCGGTCGAGCGCGCCGAGATGGCGATCATCGGGGAGTACCTCCCCGCCAAGCTCGGCGAGGCCGAGATCCAGGCCGCGATCGAGGCCGCCGTGGCCGAGACCGGCGCCGCCGGTCCGGCCGACATGGGCAAGGTCATGGGCGTGCTGAAGGCCAAGTACGCCGGGAAGATGGATTTCCAGAAGGCGAGCGCGGCGGTCAAAGCTGCACTCGGGTAATCCCTCGCCGTCAACAGGCAGCCTGTGGAAAGCGGGTACGCCTGCGCCCGGTATGCTCAGTACGTACAATGTACTCTGCCGAATCACTTATTGAGTCGCATACGACGAAACTTGTGATTCACCGAGGCTGCACGAGCCGATGCGATTCAATCCGAACTTCCTGGATGAGATCCGCGCGCGGGTTCCCGTCAGCCAAGTCGTTGGCCGGAAGGTCGCGCTCAAAAAGGCTGGGCGCGAATACAAAGGCCTGTCGCCGTTCAAGACCGAGAAGACTCCGTCGTTCACCGTCAACGACCAGAAGGGCTTCTATCATTGCTTCGCTTCGGGCGAGCACGGCGACATCTTCACGTTTCTGATGAAGACCGAGGGGCTCGAATTTCCCGAGGCCGTCGAGAGGCTGGCGGCGGAAGCCGGTGTCCCGATGCCGAAACAGCCGGAGCGGAATGTCGCTGAAGAGGATCAGCGCGACAGGCTCTATCGCCTGCTCGAAGAGTCAGCGGCTTTTTTTGAGAGCA
>JBQCJG010000145.1:0-5040 GCA_051952955.1 Lysobacteraceae bacterium
GATGACGATGGTGTTGGCGTTGGGGATGTCGATGCCGGATTCGATGATCGTGGTCGACAGCAGCACGTTGAAGCGCTGCTTGTGGAAGTCCAGCATCACCCGTTCGAGCTCGCGCTCGGGCATCTGTCCGTGGGCGACGCCGATGCGCGCCTCGGGCACCAGCGTTTCGAGTTCGCGCTGCATGCGGCCGATGCTCTCGACATCGTTGTGCAGGAAATACACCTGGCCGCCGCGCGCCAGCTCGCGCTGGAACGCCTCGCGCAGCTGCGCGTCGTCCCACGGCACGACGAAGGTCTGCACCGCGAGGCGGTGCGCCGGCGGCGTGGCGATGATCGACAGGTCGCGCAGGCCGGTCATCGCCATGTTGAGCGTGCGCGGGATCGGCGTCGCGGTCAGCGTCAGCAGGTGCACGTCGGCGCGCAGCGCCTTCAGCGCTTCCTTCTGGCGCACGCCGAAGCGCTGTTCCTCGTCGACGATGACGAGGCCGAGGTCCTTGAACTTCACGTCCGGCTGCAGCAGGCGATGCGTGCCGACGATCACGTCGATGCGGCCGTCGGCGACTTTCTCCAGCTCGGCCTTGATCTCCTTGGTCGACTTGAAGCGCGACAGCACCTCGACCTTGAGCGGCCAGTCGGCGAAGCGGTCGCGGAAGTTGCGGTAATGCTGTTCGGCCAGCAGCGTGGTCGGCACGAGCACGGCGACCTGCTTGCCGGCCATGGCCGCGCCGAACGCGGCGCGCACCGCGACTTCGGTCTTGCCGAAGCCGACGTCGCCGCAGACCACGCGGTCCATCGGCCGCGAGGACGACAGGTCGCGCAGCACGGCCTCGATCGCCGCGAGCTGGTCCGGCGTTTCCTCGAACGGGAACGTCGCCGCGAACGGTTCGTACACGCCGCGGTCGACGTCCAGCGCGAGGCCGGCGCGCGCATGGCGCTTGGCCTGGATCTCCAGCAGTTCCGCGGCCACGTCGCGGACTTTCTCGGCGGCCTTCTTCTTCGCCTTCGTCCACGCCTCGCCGCCCAGCGAATGCAGCGGCGCGGTGTCCGGCGAGGCGCCGCTGTAGCGGCTGACCAGGTGCAGTTGCGTCACCGGCACGTACAGCCGGTCGCCCTTGGCGTATTCGATGTCGAGATATTCGCCGGTCTGGCCGCCGGCCGAGAGCGTGATCAGCCCGCGATAGCGGCCGACGCCGTGGTCCTCGTGCACGACCGGCGCGCCTTCTGCGAGTTCGCCGAGGTCGCGGATGATCGCTTCCGGCTCGCGGCCCGCGCGACGGCGACGGCGCGGCTGCGCGGCGCGCTCGGGGAACAGCTGGCGCTCGGTGACGACCAGCCACGGCGTGGCGCCCGCGTCGTCGCTATCGACGCCGAACCCGTTGTCCAGCGGCGCCACCGCGATGCACAGCGTCGCGTCGGCGACGGCAGGCGCGAGGAATTCGGGGAAACCGGCGATGACGCGCGGCTTCAGGCCGCCGCCGTGCAGCGTGTCGAGCAGGGCCTCGCGACGCCCGGCGGAGTCCGCGGCGATCAGCACGCGGCCCGGGTAGGCGTCGAGCAGCGATTGCAGCGCGGCCGCCGGCGCGGCGTCCTTCACCATCAGCGGCAGGTCGGGCGCCGGCTGCACGCCGAGCGGCAGCGCGTCGTCGCGGCGCGGATGCGTCTCGCCGCAGACCTCGATGCGGCGTCCGCGGTTCAGGCGTTCGCGCAGCGCGTCCGGCGACAGGTACAGGTCGTCCGGCGGCAGCAGCGGATGCTCGATGTCGTGGCGGCGCTGCTCGTACCGCTCGCCGGTGCCGCGCCAGAAATGATCCGCCGCCTCCTGCACGCCATCGCCGAGCAGCGGCAGCGCTTCGGCGTCGAGATAGTCGAACAGCGTCGCGGTCTGCGCGAAGAACAGCGGCAGGTAGTATTCGATGCCGGCCGGCGCCAGCCCGGCCTTCAGGTCCTGGAACAGCGCGCTGCGGCGGGTGTCGATGTCGAACCGATCGCGCAGCGCGTCCAGCGCGCGGCGCAGTGCGTCGCCCTCCAGCGGCACCTCGCGGCCGGGGAGCATCTGCACCGAGGCGTACTTGTCGAGCGAGCGCTGCGACTCGGGATCGAACGCGCGGATCGATTCGATCTCGTCGTCCAGCAGTTCGATGCGGTAGGGCTCGTCCGCCCCCATCGGATAGACGTCGAGCAGGCCGCCGCGCACCGCGAAATCGCCGGGATCGAACACCTGCGGCACGTTGCGGTAGCCGGCGCCCTCAAGCCGCCGCTTCTCGGCGTCGAGGTCCAGCCTTTGGCCGACCTTCACGTCGAAACTGCCGCCGACCACGTGCGCCGGCGGCGCCAGCCGCTGCATCAGCGTCTGCACCGGCACCACCACCACGCCGCGCTTCAGCGACGGCAGGCGGTGCAGCGCGGCGAGCCGCTGCGAGACGATGTCCGGGTGCGGGCTGAAACGGTCGTAGGGCAGGGTTTCCCAGTCCGGGAACAGCAGCACCGGCAGCGCGTCGTCGTGTCCGATCAGCGTGCGCAGGTCCTGTTCCAGCTGGTGCGCCGACTGGTTGTCGCGGGCCACGGCCAGCAGCGGGCCGGCATGCGTGCGGGCGACGCGGGCGATCGTCCACGCGAGCGCGCTGGCGCTGGCGGGCATGCGCCACCACGCGCGGGTCTGGCCGGCGCGGGGAAGCAGCGAAACGGCAAAGGCATCGATCGATGCGGTCATCGACACGGTCTGGGCGCAGGACGGTGGGCGAACAGGGTAGCCGCGCGGGGGAGATGCGTCATCCCGCGCCGGCCGCACGCAGCGATCCGCCGGATCGCATCGTCATTGCGACGCGTCGCCGCCGTCGCGGGCCGGGGCGGCATCCAGTTCCAGCACCACCCGCACCAGCCCCGGCGTGTCGGCGGTCTCGCGGTGGAAGCCCAGCGACTGCGCCAGCCCCAGCATCGCGGTGTTGTGCTCCAGCACCTCGCCGTACAGCCGCCGCAGCTGCTTGCGCCGCGCCCAGCGCACCAGCCGCAGCATCAGCAGGCGGCCCAGACCCATGCCGGCGATGAAGTGGCTGACGAGGATCGCGAACTCGGCGTCGCGGGTGCCCGGGGCGATCGCGACCCGGGCGACGGCGCCGATCAGCGCCTGCCCGGGCGGCAGCGGTTCGGCGGCCACCAGGGCGAACTCGCGCTCCGGATCCGGCCGGGTCAGCCGGGCGGCGGCCTCGGGCGTGAGTTCCTTGATCGCGTAGAGGAAGCGCTGGCGGATCTCGTCCGGCCGCAGCAGGCCGAAGCCCGCGCGAAGCGGTTCCGCGTCCTCGGGCCGGATCGGCCGGATCAGCAGCTCGCGGCCGTCGAGCAGCTGCTTGTACTCGTGCCAGGGCGGGAGACGATCTCGCTTCACGGCCGCATCTTCGCACAGCGGGCATGACCGGAAGCGCCGGTCGTCGGGCACCGGGCGATGCGCACGGGGCCGGCGAATGCGGCTTGCGGGACGCCCGGCCATACCCGCAAGTGCCTGTTAAACTTGTCGTTTCGCATCCAGAAAGGAAATCCCGATGTCCGCCGGCGGCGACTCGACCCGTGCCATCCTCTTCGCGCTCGGCGCCAACTTCGCGATCGCCTGTTCCAAGGGCGTGGCGGCGTTCTTCACCGGCTCAGGCGCGATGCTGGCCGAGACCGTGCATTCGCTGGCCGACTGCGGCAACCAGCTGCTGCTGATGCTGGGCGTGAAGCAGGCCCGCCGCGCGCCCACCGCCGACTACCCGCTGGGCTACGGCAAGGCGATCTACTTCTGGTCGTTCCTGGTCGCGCTGATGCTGTTCAGCGTCGGCGGCATGTATTCGCTGTACGAGGGCCTGCACAAGCTGCGCCACCCCGAGCCGCTGCGGCAGTGGGGTTGGGCGGCCGGCGTGCTGGTGTTCGGCCTGATCGCCGAAGGCATGTCGATGCGCGCCTGCCTGCAGGAAGTGAAGAAGGCCCGCGGCGACCGATCGCTGTGGCAGTGGTTCCGCGAGAGCCGCCAGGCCGAGCTCGTGGTGATCTTCGGCGAGGACCTTGCCGCGCTGGTCGGCCTGGCGCTGGCGCTGGCGGCGGTGCTGCTGACCGTGGCCACCGGAGATCCGATCTGGGACGCGCTGGGCACGCTGGCCATCGGCCTGCTGCTGGTGGTGGTGGCGGTGTTCGTGGCGATCGAGGTGAAGGCGCTGCTGATCGGCCAGAGCATGGATCCGGACCGGGAACAGGAACTGCGCGCGTTCATCGCGGCGCGTCCGGAAGTGGCCGGCGTCATGAGCCTGATCACGTTGCAGCTCGGCAACGAGGTGATGCTGTCGGTGCAGGCGCAGATGGCGCCGGCGGGAAGCGCGGACGAACTGGTCGAACGCATCAACGCGGTCGAGCGCGCGGTGAAGCAGCGTTTTCCGGAGATCCGCTGGAGCTTCTTCGAGCCGGACCACAAGAACGAGGACTGACCTGCGCCGTCGCCGCGACGCGTCGCCTCAGGCCGGCGCGCGCAGCCACTCGGTGCGCGCGGTGGCGCCGGCTTCGCCCAGCGCGTCGCGCAGGGCATCGGCTGCGGCACGCGCGGTCGCGTCGAATTTCCACGGCGCGTTGAGCACCAACAGGCCGCTGCCGTTCATGCGCAGCGGCGAATCGTCCGGGCGCACGCACAGTTCGCAGAGCAGCGCGGATTTCGCATCGAGCGCCGCGACCGCGCGCCGGAACGGCTGCAGCGCGGCGCCGACCTTGATCGGATACCACAGCGCGACCACGACCTGAGGCCAGCGCGCGAGCGCGTCGCGGATCGCGGCCAGCGCGACGTCGAACTCGGCCAGCTGCGCTTCGTACGGCGGATCGATCAGCACCAGCCCGCGGCCGAATTTCTGCCCGTCGACCTTCGGCGGCAGCAGCGCGCGCATCGCCGCGTAGCCGTCGCGCACGTGCACGCCGACGCGGGCGTCGCCGGCCAGCGCACGCTTCAGCAGCGCCGCGTCGTCCTCGCGCAGTTCGCAGCAGGCGATGCGGTCCTGCGTGCGCAGCGCGTGCGCGAGCAGCCAGGGCG
>JBQCJG010000146.1:0-5613 GCA_051952955.1 Lysobacteraceae bacterium
TGCCGCTGCATCAGCTCGAACGGCGACGTCGATGCCTCCAGCCGCTTCGCCAGCAGCCGCTGCTGCGCGCCCTGCTGGCGCAGGCTCGACTGCACCTGCTTCAATCGCGGCAGGTGCGCGACGACGTCGGCATGCTCGACGCCGAAGTCGATCAGGCACGCGACTTCGTCGATGCCCAGCCGGCGCAGTTCCTGCGCCCGCCGGCAGCAGGATTCGACGCTGCCGAACAGGCCGCTGCGCGCGAAATGATGCTCGAACCCCAGCGCCAGCAGCGCCTCGATATCCATGTCGACATCGAGGCCGGCCTGCTCGGCCAGGGGCTTGAGCAGATCCAGCGACTGGCGCAGGTAGTGCTTCAGCGGCTGCTCGACGACCCGCTTCACCGACTCGGCGTCTTCGCCGACGAAAGTGTGCAGCATCAGCGCGACGCGGCCGGCATCGAAGCCCGCGTCCGCGCGGGCCTGCCGGTAGATCGCGATCTTCTCGCCGAGCGCTTCCTCGGTCTGCCCCAGCAGGTGCGTCAGCACGTTGGCGCCGATGGCGCCGGCATGGCGGAACGTTTCCGGACTGCCGCCAGCGGTGATCCAGATCGGCAGTTCCGCCTGGATCGGCTTCGGACGCAGGTGCACCGTCACCGGGTTGCCGATGCCGTTGATGCGCTCGATGCCCTCCCCGCGCCAGAAGCGGCACAGCGTGTCGATGCCGTCCTTCATCACCTCGTAGCGCTTCGCGTAGTGCTGCGGCGCGAACACGAAATCGTTCGGCTGCCATCCCGATGCGATGGACAGCTGCACGCGCCCGCCGGACAGGTTGTCGACCATCGACCACTCTTCCGCGACCCGGATCGGGTCGTGCAGCGGCAGCACCACGCTGCCGGAGCGGATCGGAACGCTGTGCGTGATCGCGGCGATGGCGGCGGCGGCGACCGAGGGGTTCGGGAAGGGATCGCCGAAGCTGCCGAAATGCCGCTCGGGCACCCACACGCCGGCGAGGCCGTGGGTGTCGGCGAACCGCGCGCCGTCCAGCAGCAGCCGGTACTTGTGGGCGGAGCGACTGTCTTCGGCCGCGAAATAGAACAGGCTGAAGTCGATCTCGCCGGTCACCGCGACCGGCATCGGACGTTCCGGCTGCAGCACCACGTGGTGGCCGCGCGACAGGGTCCAGAACAGCTCGAGCACGGAAATGTCGAAACTGATGCTGGTGACGGCCAGCCACGTCTGCGCCGCGGCCGGCACGCCCAGACGCCGATCAAGCCCCGTGAAGAAATTGATCACGTTGCGGTGTTCGATCATGACGCCCTTGGGCTTGCCGGTGGAGCCCGAGGTGTAGATCAGATAGGCCAGGTTCGCCGGGCCGAGCGTCGGCACGATGGGCGCTTCGCTGCCCGAAAGTGCCGACAGCGTGTCCCGGAGTGCGGGTTCGTCCAGGCACAGCGTCTCGCATGTTGCCGGAACGGAGAACATCGGCACGATGTCGCGCTGCGTGAGCAGCCATGCAGCGCCCGAATCCTGCAGCATGTAGTGCAGGCGTTCGAGCGGGTAGCCCGGATCGAGCGGCACGTACGCGGCGCCGGCCTTGAGCGTGGCCAGCAACGCGACGAGCATGTCCGGCGAACGCTCGATGCACACGCCGACCCGCGCCTCCACCTGCAGGCCATGGTCGCGCAGGTACTGCGCCAGCCGGTTGGCGCGCGCGTCCAGCTCGCGGTAGCTCAGGCTGCCGGTCTCGCAGCTCACGGCAGGCGCGTCGGGCGTGCGCCGCGCCTGCAGCGCGAACGCTTCATGCACGAGTTGCGCGCGCGGATAGTCGCAGGCGCTGTCGTTCCAGGTTCGCAGCAGGGTCCGGCGCTCGGCGGCGCCGAGCAGGGCCAGCTCGTCGATCGGCATCTCCGGTGCCGCGACGATGGCCTGCAGCAGCACCTCGAAGTTCTCCGCGAGACGCAGGATCGTGTCGCGTTCGAACAGGTCCGTGCAGTACTCCCAGTCGATGCTGATGCCGTCTGCCTGTTCGGCGATGCTCAGGCTGAGGTCGTACTTCGCGATGCCGGGATCGAAGTCGAGCGTGCCGACCTCCAGCCCCGGCAACGCCAGGTCCACGGCGTCGTTGTTCTGCACCGTGATCATGATCTGGAACAGCGGCGTGTGGCTGATCGTCCGTTCGGGACGCAGCGCGTCCACCAGCATCTCGAACGGGAGATGCTGGTGCTCGTAGGCGCCCAGCACCATGTCCCTGCTGCGTGCGAGCAGCGTCGTGAAGCCCGGATTGCCCGACAGGTCGTTGCGCAGGACGAGCGTGTTGAGGAAGAAGCCGATCATCGGCGCGAGCTCGGCGCCCGGCCGATTGGCGACGGGCGTGCCGACGACGATGTCCGACTCGCCGCTGTAGCGCGCCAGCAGCACCGAGAACGCGGCCTGCATGAGCATGAACAGCGTGCAATCCTCGCGACGGCCGAGTGCGATCAGGCCATCGCCGAGATCCTTGTCGAGGGATCGACTGACCACCGCACCGGCCACGCTCTGCTTCTCGGGCCGCTTCCTGTCGAGCGGGACACTGTGCACCACCGGGAGACCGGCCAGCTGCTGCGTCCAGTACGCCAGCAGGCGCTGCAGGCCGTCGCCTTCGAGTTGGCGCCGCTGCCATCGGGCGAAGTCCGCGTACTGGACGGGCAACGCCGGCAACGTCGACGACGCGTGGCCGCCGTGCACGGCATACAGCGCCATGAACTCGCGCGCCAGCACCGCCAGCGACCACCCGTCGCCCGCGATGTGATGCAGGGTCAGCAGCAGCACGTGATCGCTGTCGTCGAGGCGGACCAGGGTCGCCCGGAGCATCGGATCGCGCGTCAGATCGAACACCTTCGCGCCATCGGCGAGGGCCAGCGCGTGCACCCGCTGCTCCTGCTCATCCTGCGCAATCGGGGGCAGCTCGATCACGGGGACCTCGAACTCGCGCGCGGCCTCGATGATCTGCACGCCCTCGCCCGCCGGGTCGTTGGCGTACACCGTGCGAAGGATCTCGTGGCGCTCGACGATGCCGGCCAACGCCAGCGTCAGCGCCTTCGGATCCAGTGTGCCCCGCAGGCGCAGGGCCATGGGCATGTTGTACTGGCTGCGGAACGCGTGGTTGTCCCGATCCAGCTGATCGATGATCCACAGTCGCCGCTGTGCGAACGACAAGGGCCGCGGACCCCCATCGCGCGGCGTCGGCACCACGGACTCCCGGGCGCTGCGCGGCGCCCGCTCGATGGCGGCCGCCAGCGCGCGGAGCGTGGGTCCCTCGAAGATCGACCGCAGCGCCAGTTCGGCCCCGGTCCTGGCCCGCAGCTCGGCCACGAACCGGGCCGCCAGCAGCGAATGGCCTCCGAGCTCGAAGAAATTGTCGTGACGACCGACGCGCGCGACGCCCAGCAGTTCCTGCCAGAGTTCCGCGATGGCGACTTCGTCGCGGGTGCGTGGCGCTTCGTACTCGGGCCGATCCAGCGCATCGCCGTCCGGCATCGGCAGCGCCTTGCGATCCAGCTTGCCGTTCGCGGTCAGGGCGAAGGTGTCGAGCATCACGAACACGCTCGGGACCATGTAGTCCGGCAATTGATCTCGCAGTTCCGATCGCAGAATGTCGATGGACACGTGCGCGCCGGGGACGGCCGTGAAATAGGCCACCAGCCGCTTGTCGCCCGGCGCATCCTCGCGCGCCAGCACCGCCGCTTCGCGCACGCCGGCGCACGCGGCGAGCCTGGCCTCGATCTCGCCCAGCTCGATGCGGAAGCCGCGGATCTTGACCTGGAAATCGTTGCGGCCCAGGTACTCGATATTGCCGTCCGCCAGCCAGCGCGCGAGGTCGCCGGTCCTGTACATGCGCGCGGACGTCTCGCCGACGAACGGATCCTTCAGGAAGCGTTCTCGCGTCAACTGCTCACGATGGAGATACCCGCGCGCAACGCCCGCGCCGCCGACGTGGAGTTCTCCCGCGACGCCGATCGGCGCCGGTGCGCCCTGCGGGTCCAGGATGTAGAGCCGGGTGTTGGCGAGCGGTCACCCGATGGGCGCGGTGGCGTCGTCGGGTGAACAGGCATGCACGGTCGCGGCGACCGTGATCTCGGTCGGGCCATAGGCATTGAAAAGCCGATGCTTCGCGGCCCAATGCCGGGCCAGCGATGCAGGCAGGGCTTCGCCACCGGAAATCAGGGTGAGGTCCGGACCGCCGAGCGATTCTCCGACCAATGCGGCGAGCACGGAAGGCGGCAACAGGACGTGGGTGATGCGTTGCTCGCGCAGCGTGCGCGCCAGAGGTTCGACGGGCAACAACGCTTCTCGCCGGGCCAGATGCAGACTGGCGCCATTGCACAGCGACAACACCAGTTCGAGCACGCTGGCGTCGAAGCTGAACGTCGCGAACTGCAGCACGCGATCGCCCGGCGACACCCCGATGCGCTCGCGCAGTGCATGCGCGAGGTTGCGAACGCCACCGTGTTCGACCAGTACGCCCTTGGGCAACCCGGTGGAGCCCGACGTATAGATCACGTAGGCAAGATGATGCGCCGCCAGTCCGCGGCCGCGGGCATCCGGGTCGTGTTCCGGCTGCGCGGACAGCGCATCGCCGGGGGCGTCCAGCACCAGCGTCGGGATCGAACCGGACGGAACGCGCTCCAGCTGGGCCTGCTGGATCAGCAGCGCCTTCGGTGCGCTGTCCGTCAGCAGGTAGTGCAGGCGCTCGACCGGATACGACGGGTCGATCGGCACATACGCGGCGCCGGCCTTCAGCACCCCGAGCATGGCGACGACCATGTCCGGCGTTCGCTGCGTGCAGATGGCGACGCGGTCGTCCGCCTGCACGCCATGGGCGATCAGGTAATGCGCGACCCGGTTCGCCCGCGCATTGAGCTCCGCGTAGCTGAGCGATCGCGACTCGAAGACCACCGCGATGGCCTCCGGGTCGGCCGCGACGCAGGCCTCGAACCGTTCGTGGATGAACGCCTCGCCCGGCGTTCCCGCCGGGACGTCGTTGAAGTCCACCAGCACGCGCGCCTGCTCCGCCTGCGTCAGCAGCGGCAGCGCGGCGACGCGTGCGGCGTCGTCCGCCGCCATGCCCTCGAGCAACGTCAGGAAGTGCGCCGCGAAGCGCTCGACGGTGGCGCGATCGAACAGGTCGCAGGCGTACTCCAGCTCGCCGGTCAGCCCCGTGTTGTCGTCGCTCAGCAACAGCGACAGATCGAAATGCGCCGCGGTGTGCGGCGTCGCGACGGGCGTCATCGTCAGGCCGGGCAACGCCAGACCGCCCTGCAAGGCGAGCTCGCTGTCCGGCGGGGTGTCCATCGCGATCATGACCTGGAACAGCGGGCTGTAGCTCAGGCTGCGCACCGGCTGCAACGCTTCCACGACCTGGTCGAACGGAAGCTCCTGGTGACCGAACGCCGCCAGCGCGCTCGCCTTCACCTGCGCCAGCAAATCGCGAACGCTGGGGTTGTCGTCCAGCCGCACGCGCAGCGCGAGCGTGTTGACGAAGAAGCCGATCACGCGCTCCATCTCGCGCCGCTGGCGGTTGGCCACCGGTGTGCCGACGACCACGTCCTGCTGGCCGCTCAGTCGCGCCAGCAGCACCGACCAGCCCGCCATC
>JBQCJG010000147.1:0-6204 GCA_051952955.1 Lysobacteraceae bacterium
GGGGGGGGGTCAGCGGTTTTGGTGGGGGGGGGCGGGGGCGGCGTCGCCTTGATCCTGCGGGTGGTGTAAATCGACCGCACGGCGCTGGTGCGGGTTGACGATCGAGCCACCGACCACCAGCCCGACCGAAAACGCCTCGAACATCTCGTCGCGATGCACGCCGGCCTCGCGGCACTGCGCCACGTGGTAGCTGATGCAGTCGTCGCAGCGCAGCACCAGCGAGGCGACGAGGCCCAGCAGCTCCTTCGTCTTCACGTCGAGGGCGCCGGGCTGGTAGGTCTGGGTGTCGAGCGCGAAGAAGCGGCGGACGACCTGGTTCGGTTCGGCCAGGATCCGCTCGTTCATGCGCTTGCGGAACGCGGTGACCGCGGCGACGCGAGCCTGTTCGCCCTGCGGCGAGCCGACATCGGCGCTCTTGGGGCGCCCCCGGCGAGCAGCGGCTCGAACTTGCCGGCGCGGTGCAGCGCCATCATGTCGTCGAAACCGCCGACGTGGACGTCGCCGAC
The DNA here is from genome assembly GCA_051952955.1 of Lysobacteraceae bacterium. Lineage (GTDB taxonomy): Bacteria > Pseudomonadota > Gammaproteobacteria > Xanthomonadales > Xanthomonadaceae > Lysobacter_I. The sequence continues at coordinate 507 of JBQCJG010000147.1, forward strand.
GAAGATCTGCGGCACGCTGGTACGGCCGGTGCGGTCGACCATGCGCTGGCGTTCGGCGGGATCGGTGTCGATCCGGACTTCGTCCCACGCCAGGCCCTTGCTCTTCAGGAAGTTCTTGGCGGAAATGCAGTACGGGCAGATCGCGGTGGTGTAGACGGTGATCGGCGGATGGGCGGTGGCGTTCATGCGGGGCTCCTCGCGGCGACTGGCGCCGGCGTTCGCGGCGGACGGGGCATCATGGGGGGCCATCCCGGCCATTTCCAGCCGGACAGGTCCGTGGACGGGCAACACAACGATCCATGGGAGGCCACGGCCGGCCCGGCCGGTGCGCGCGGCCTGCGAACCCCTCGATCCGGCCGGATTAACAACGCATTCACGCCTGTCTCGGCCGCAAGCGTCATCCTGTCGCCGCAATTTCTGCCCTGGATCGCCCCATGCGCCTGCCGGTCGCCATCGCCGCCCTCACCTTCGCGCTCGCCGCTGCTGTCGCCCCGGCGCAGGAGACGAAGCTGCCGGACATCGGATCGTCCGCCAACGAGCTGCTCAATCCGGCGAAGCAGGCCGAGTACGGCAGCATGATGCTGGCCCAGCTGCGCCACTACGGCTACATCCTCGACGATCCGCTCATCGACGGCTGGCTGCAGTCGGTCGGCCATCGGCTGGCGGCCTCCAGCGACAAACCGCAGCAGCCCTTCACCTTCTTCCTGATGAAGGATCGCCAGTTCAACGCGTTCGCCACGCTCGGTGGCTACGTCGGCGCCAACGCCGGCATGGTGCTGGCGGCCGAGAGCGAGGACGAAGTGGCCGGCGTGCTCGCCCACGAGGTGTCGCACGTCACCCAGACCCACGTGCTGCGCGCCGCCGAGCGCGCGCAGAAGGACAGCGTGCCGATCCTGCTGGCGATGCTGGGCGCGATCGCGGTGGCGCAGTCCGCCGGCGGCAATTCCTCCGGCGACGCCTCGATGGCGGCGATGGCCTCCGCGCAGGCGCTGGCGGCGCAGCGGCAGATCGACTACACCCGCTCGAACGAGGCCGAGGCCGACCGCATCGGCATCCAGACCCTGGTCCGCGCCGGCTACGACCCGCAGGCGATGGTCAGCATGTTCGAGCGCATGCAGTCGATCGCGCGGGTGAACCAGGGCGGCGAGCGCGAGCGCACGCCCGGCTACCTGCAGACCCACCCGGTCACCACCACCCGCATCAGCGAGGCCAAGGCCCGCGCCGAAGCGCTGGCCGCGAAGCCGCCGGCGTTCTCCGTCGGCGACATGGGCAGCGGCAACCCGCTGCTGCCGCCCGGATTGCGCGTGTCCGGCGGACCCGGCGGTGCCGACCAGGTGCAGTTCGGCTGGGCGCGCGAACGCATCCGCGTGTTCAGCGCCGACACCCCGGCGCAGGCCGTGCACGAGTACGAGCGCCTGCGCCAGGCGAAGCCGCTCACCGATGCCCAGCGCTATGGCCTGGCGCTGGCGCACGACCGCAACGGCGACTATTCCGCTGGCCGGAAGGAACTGCTCGCCTTGCTCGCCGACCACCCGAACGACCCGTGGGTGGTGATCGGCATGGCCGAATCCGAAGCGCATGCCGGCGATTTCGCCGCCGCCGACAAGCGCATGGACGCCCTGCTCGCGCGCATGCCGCAGCATCGCGCCGGCAGCCTCAGCTACGCGCGCATGCTGGCCGAACGCAACGATGTCGGCTCCGGCCGCCGCGCGCAGGCCGTGCTGCGTCCGCTGCTGGTCTCGGCGAAGGACGACCCGATCTTCCAGCAGACCTTCGCCCGCGCCTGCGAAGTGGCCGGCGACCCGGTCCGCGCCGGCGAAGCCTATGCGGAGGCCGAAGTGCTGAACGGCCGCCCGGAACGCGCGCTGGTGCAGCTGAACACGCTGCTGAAGCGGCCCGAGGTCGACTACTACGCCCGCGCCCGGATCGAGGCCCGCATCGCCGAGATCACGCCGTCGGTGCTGGAACTGCGCCGCCAGGGCGTCCGCGACGACGAGCTCGAACGCAGGCTCTGAGGCTGTCGCCGGCGGCCTCGCGCGGCCGGTCGCCGGAGATGTTGCGGCGGGGCTTCCGTCGTCACCGTCCGGTCACAAAAGTGTCGTCTACTGTGCCCTGCGCCCGGTCGCGCCTCCAGCGACCGGCCTTCCCCCGCAGTGGACCACGCCGCAGCCCATGCAGAAGCGCATCCTCATCGTCGACGACGAACCCGCGATCCGCGACATGGTCGCCTTCGCCCTGCGCAAGGGCGAGTACGAACCGATCCACGCCGGCGACGCCCGCGAAGCGCAGGCCGCCATCGCCGAGCGCGTGCCCGACCTGATCCTGCTCGACTGGATGCTGCCCGGCACCAGCGGCCTGGAGCTGGCCCGGCGCTGGCGCCGCGACACCCTGACCCGCGAGATCCCGATCATCATGCTCACCGCCCGCGGCGAGGAGAACGATCGTGTCGGCGGGCTGGAGGCCGGCGTCGACGACTACGTGGTCAAGCCGTTCTCCGCGCGCGAACTGCTCGCCCGCATCCGCGCCGTGCTGCGCCGCGCCCGCGAGGACGACGAGGATGGCAGCGTCCAGGTCGGCGGCCTGCGCATCGACGGCGCCTCGCACCGCGTGTTCGCCGGCGAGACCCAGGTGCAGATCGGCCCGACCGAATACCGCCTGCTGCACTTCTTCATGACCCACGCCGAGCGCGTCTATACCCGCAACCAGCTGCTGGACCACGTCTGGGGCGGCAACACCTACGTCGAGGAGCGCACGGTCGACGTGCATATCCGCCGGCTGCGGCGCGCGCTGGAACCGGTGCAGCTGGACGGCATGGTGCAGACCGTGCGCGGCGCCGGCTACCGCTTCTCCGCCACGCTCTGAGCGCGCCGGCCTCGACGACGATTGCCGGTAGACTCCACGGATGCCCGTCGACGCCCGCTCCGCGTGGTTCAGGACTCTGGGCCAGCTGGCGCTGGCGCTGGCGGCCGGGCTCGTGGTCGGCTTCGCGATCGGCCAGCCGTGGCCGGTGCTCACCGCGACCGCGCTGGGCGTGGTCGCCTGGCACTACTGGAAGCTGCGACGGCTGCTGCTGCGGCTGACCGCCCGCCAGCGCGAACTGCCGCCCGAAGGCGGCGGCGTCTGGCACCAGCTCGACCGCCTGCTGCACCGTCGCCAGGAAGAAGTGCGCGGCCGCAAGCGCCGTCTGATCGCGATGCTCCGCGCCTACCGCGCCGCAGCGACCGCCATGCCCGACGCCATCGTGGTGGTCGAACGCAACAGCCAGCGCATCCAGTGGTTCAACGAGGCCGCGACCCGCCTGCTCGGCCTGCGCTATCCGCGCGACCTCGGCGCCTCGCTGGGCCACCGCCTGCAGCCGCTGCCGGTCGCGCACTGGCTGGCCGCCGGCCGCCACGCCGAACCGCTGACGGACACGCCCTCCCCCGTGCATCCGGACCTGCGCCTGAGCCTGCGCCTGATCCCCTACTCCGACGAGCTGTGGCTGCTGGTCGCGCGCGACGTGAGCAAGGTGATGCGGCTGGAACAGATGCGCCGCGACTTCGTCGCCAACGTCTCGCACGAACTGCGCACGCCGCTGACCGTGGTCCACGGCTACCTCGACATGCTCGACCCCGAGGAGAAACCGGACTGGGCGCCGATGCTGGGCGAAATGCAGCGGCAGTCGCAGCGCATGACCCAGCTGGTCGAGGACCTGCTCACGCTGTCGCGGATGGAGTCGCAGGAAGCGCTGCCCGAGGAGATCGTGTCGATGCCGTCGATGCTGGCCTCGCTGCGGCGCGAGGCCGAAGCGCTGAGCCAGCGCCGGCACACCGTCACCGTCGAGGATGCCGCGGGCGTCGACCTGTGGGGCTCGACGAAGGAACTGCACAGCGCGTTCTCCAACCTCGTCAGCAACGCGGTCCGCTACACCCCGGCCGGCGGCAGCCTGCGCATCCGCTTCCTGCCCGAGCGCGACGGCGGCGTGTCGCTCGCGGTCGAGGACACCGGTTACGGCATCCCGGCCTCGCACCTGCCGCGCATCACCGAACGCTTCTACCGCGTCTCCACCAGCCGCTCGCGCGAGAGCGGCGGCACCGGCCTTGGCCTGTCGATCGTGAAGCACGTGCTGAACCTGCACCAGGCGCGGCTGGAGATCGAGAGCGAGGTCGGCCGCGGCAGCCGCTTCGCCTGCCGCTTCGGCCACGAGCGCGTCCGCGCGCGCGAACCGCTTCCCGTCAACGCCCATTCCGACGAATCCGCATGAGCCCCCGCCGTTCGCAACGCCCGCCCGCCCGTCCGCAGACGCCCGCTCCCGAGGCCATGCAGGACGCCGATCCGCTGCGCGACACCGGCCTGTACCTCAACCGCGAACTCTCGCAGCTCGACTTCAACTTCCGCGTGCTGGCGCAGGCGCAGGATCCGTCGGTGCCGCTGCTGGAACGGCTGCGCTACCTGTGCATCTCGTGCACCAACCTCGACGAATTCTTCGAGATCCGCGCCGCCACCGTGCGCCATGCGCTGGACTTCGGCATGCCGCTGGCGGCCGACGGCATCCCGCACGCCACCCTGCTCAAGCGCATCCACGACCGCGCCGCCGAACTGGTGCGCGAACAGTACCGCTGCTTCTACGAGGAGGTCCGCCCGGCGCTGTTCGACGCCGGCGTGCGCCTGCTGCAGCGCGAGCAATGGTCCGAGGGGCAGACCGCTTGGCTGCGCCAGTACTTCCTCGACGAGATCATGCCGGTGCTCTCGCCGCTGGGCCTGGACCCGTCGCATCCGTTCCCGAAGATCCTCAACAAGTCGCTGAACGTCGTGGTGGTGCTGGAAGGCCGCGACGCCTTCGGCCGCGAGGCGCACCTCGCGATCGTGCGCGCGCCGCGCTCGCTGCCGCGCATCATCCGCGTGCCGGGCGACGAGCCCGACGACGACCGCAACCACGACTACGTCTTCCTGTCGTCGATCCTTTCCGAGTTCGTCGGCGAACTGTTCCCCGGCATGAAGGTGAAGGGCGCGTACCAGTTCCGGGTCACGCGCAATTCCGAACTCATCGTCGACGAGGAGGAAGTCGAGAACCTCGCGCTCGCGCTGCGCGACGAACTGCTGGGCCGCGGCTACCTGCGCGCGGTGCGGCTGGAGATCGCCGAGCAGTGCCCGCAGGACATCGTGCATTTCCTGCTGCAGAACTTCGACCTGCCCGAGAACGCGGTGTATCCCATCAACGGCCCGGTCAACCTCAACCGCGTCGTGCAGGTGTACGACCTGGAGGACCGTCCGGACCTGAAGTTCCCGCCGTTCCAGGCGCGCAATCCGCTGGACGGCGAATCGGTCTTCGCGCGCGTCGCCGCCGGCGACCTGCTGATGCACCATCCGTTCGACGCGTTCTCGCCGGTGCTCGACCTCATCCGCCAGGCGGCGGAGGATCCGAACGTGCTGGCGATCAAGCAGACGCTGTACCGCGCCGGCCGCGATTCGCCGATCGTCGAGCACCTGATCCAGGCCGCGCGCAACGGCAAGGACGTGACCGTGGTGGTCGAGCTGCGCGCGCGGTTCGACGAAGAGGCCAACCTGCGCCTCGCCGATCGCCTGCAGGACGCTGGCGTGCAGGTGGTCTACGGCGTGGTCGGCTACAAGACCCACGCCAAGATGCTGCTGATCGTGCGCCGGGAGGGCAGCATGCTGCGCCGCTACGTGCACCTGGGCACCGGCAACTACCACAGCG
>JBQCJG010000148.1:0-2887 GCA_051952955.1 Lysobacteraceae bacterium
CGCCGCTGTCCGGCATCCTGGCGAGTCCGGACGTGGGCGTCGACTACTACATCTGGTCATTGCAGGTGGCGGGTGTCGGCACATTGCTGTCAGGCGTGAACCTGGTCGTCACCATCATCAAGATGCGCGCGCCGGGCATGACGATGATGAAGATGCCGGTGTTCACCTGGACGGCGCTGTGCACCAACGTGCTGATCGTGGTGTCGTTCCCGGTGCTGACCGCGGCGCTGGGCCTGCTGACGCTGGACCGCTACGCCGGCACCAACTTCTTCACCAGCGACCTCGGCGGCAACGCCATGATGTACGTGAACCTGATCTGGATCTGGGGCCACCCGGAGGTCTACATCCTGATACTGCCGGTGTTCGGCGTGTTCTCCGAGATCGTGTCGACCTACAGCGGCAAGCGCCTGTTCGGCTACTCGTCGATGGTCTACGCCACGGTCTGTATCACCGTGCTGTCGTACCTGGTGTGGCTGCACCACTTCTTCACGATGGGCTCGGGCGCCAGCGTCAACTCGTTCTTCGGCATCACCACGATGATCATCTCGATCCCGACCGGCGCGAAGATCTTCAACTGGCTGTTCACGATGTACCGCGGCCGCATCCGCTTCGAGGTGCCGATGCTGTGGACCATGGGCTTCATGGTGACGTTCGTGGTCGGCGGCATGACCGGTGTGCTGCTGGCGGTGCCGTCGGCGGACTTCGTGCTGCACAACAGCCTGTTCCTGGTCGCGCACTTCCACAACGTCATCATCGGCGGCGTGGTGTTCGGCCTGTTCGCGGCGATGACGCACTGGTTCCCGAAGGCGTTCGGCTACCGTCTCGATGCGTTCTGGGGCAAGGTCTCGTTCTGGTTCTGGCTGGCCGGCTACTGGTTCGCGTTCACGCCGCTGTACGTGCTCGGCCTGATGGGCGTGACCCGGCGCATGAGCCACTTCGACGATCCTTCGCTGCAGGTCTGGTTCGTGGTCGCCGCGTTCGGCGCGGTGCTGATCGCGATCGGCATCGCCGCGTTCCTGCTCTGCCTGTTCGTCAGCTTCCGCCGCCGCGAGCAGCTGCGCGACGTCACCGGCGATCCGTGGGACGGCCGCACGCTGGAGTGGTCCACGTCGTCGCCGCCGCCGGACTACAACTTCGCGTTCACCCCGGTCGTGCACGACACCGACGCGTGGTGGGACATGAAGCGCCGCGGCTTCGTGCGCCCGACCGGCGGCTTCCTGCCCATCCACATGCCGCGCAACACCTCGGCGGGCGTGGTCCTCGCGGCCACCAGCACGCTGGTCGGGTTCGCGATGATCTGGCACGTCTGGTGGCTGGCGATCACGGGCCTGCTCGCCACCGTGGCGTGGGCCATCCGCAACAGCTTCGACCTCGACCGCGACTACCACATCCCCGCGGACGTGGTCGACGCCACCGAACGTGCGCGCACCGCGCAGCTGGAGGCCGTCCGTGTCTGACGCCATCGCCCTGCACCGGGAAGACGGTGCGCCAATGTTCCTCGACACGGCCGGCCATCACCATCCGCAGAACGGCTCGCTGTTCGGGTTCTGGCTGTACCTGCTCAGCGACCTGATGATCTTCGCCTGCCTGTTCGCCGCCTACGGCGTGCTCGGGCGCCACTACGCCGCGGGACCGTCGGGCGCGGACCTGTTCGACCTGCGGCTGGTCGCGGCCAACACCGCGGTGCTGCTGCTGTCGTCGATCACCTACGGTTTCGCGATGATCGCGATGCAGCAGCGCAGCCGCCGCGGCACGATCGGTTGGCTGCTCGCGACCGGCGCGCTGGGCCTGTGCTTCCTCGGCATCGAGCTGTACGAGTTCGCGCACCTGGTCCACGAGGGCGCGGGCCCGCAGCGCAGCGCGTTCCTGTCGTCGTTCTTCGCGCTGGTCGGCACCCACGGCCTGCACGTGTGCTTCGGCATCGTCTGGCTGCTCGTGCTCTGCGTGCAGGTCGCGCAGCGCGGCCTGACCCGCGAGAACATGCGCCGCATCGCCTGCCTGTCGATGTTCTGGCACTTCCTCGACGTCGTCTGGATCGGCGTCTTCACCTTCGTCTACCTGATGGGCGTGCTTCCATGAGTCATGTCGCCATGAGCCTGCTGTCATGAGCCAATTCCGAGACGACACCCTGCGCGAGGCGCTCGCGCAGGACGACCACCACGACGACGGCATCCCGCACGTCTCCGTGCGCGAGTACCTCACCGGCTTCGCGCTGTCGGTGGTGCTGACCGCCATTCCCTTCGCGCTGGTGATGGGCAAGGGGATCCAGAATCCGACCGCGCTGGCGGTGGTGCTGCTGGCGTTCGCGGCGGTGCAGATCGTGGTCCACATGGTCTACTTCCTGCACATGAACGCGCACTCGGAAGGCGGCTGGAACCTGCTGGCGCTGGTGTTCACCGCGGTGCTGGTGGTCATCGTGCTCAGCGGCTCGCTGTGGGTGATGCACCACCTCGACACCAACATGATGCCGGGCGCCCACGAGCTGCAGGGCATGCACGAAATGCCATGAACGCGACGACGGCCTCTCCCGCTGCGATGTCGCCGGCCGCGAACGCGACGCCGCGGCGCGGACGACCTTCGGGCTGGACGCTGGCGCTGTGCGCGCTGCTCGCGGCGGCCTTCGCCGGTTTCGTCGCGCTGGGCGTGTGGCAGCTGCAGCGCATGGCGTGGAAGCACGCGCTGATCGCCCGCGTCGACGCGCGCATCCACGCCGCGCCGGTCGCGCCGCCGCCGCGCGCTGCGTGGCCGACGGTGAGCGAGGAACGCGACGGCTACCGCCGCGTCCGTCTCGTCGGCACCTTCGTGCCGGTCGCCGAGGCGCGCACGCAGGCGGTCACCGACTTCGGCATGGGCGCGTGGTCGCTGGCGCCGCTGCGCACCGACGCCG
>JBQCJG010000149.1:0-9862 GCA_051952955.1 Lysobacteraceae bacterium
GGAATTGGCGGTGGGTGGTGGGTGGGCCGGGCATCTGGGTGACGGGCCGGTGGACCAGACCGTTGGACGGCGGGCGGCTCCCGGGGGGTGTTGGCTTGGTGTGGGCCCTGGAATCCAATCGGCCCGGCGCCGGGCCGCTCCGGACCGATGCGGTGCTTTCAGAACGTCGCCATCGCGACGACGCGTGTGCCTGCAATTCTTTCGCGGCCGGATGTTTCCTGCAGTGCGCGGACATGTGCCTGTCCGGTGTGCTGCTCCGATGTACTGCGCCAGCCGCCTTCGTGCCTCTTCGACGCCATCGCACCCGGGGTGCGGCCACTTGCGTGGCCGCACATCGGGCGTATCAGCGCTTGTTGCCGGACATGCCGGAACCGCTGCCCTGCGAACCGGTCGCCGACGGCTTGTTGCTGCCGCCGCGCTGGTTTTCCTGCTCCTGATCCTGACCCTGATACTGGGCGCGGCTCTGGTTCTGATCCTTGTTCTGATCCTTGGTCTGCGCCTGATTCTTGTCCTGGACCTGGTTCTTGTCCTGAGCCTGGTTCTGGGTCGTCTGGTCGTTGTTGTTGTTGGCCATGGGGGATGCTCCGATTGCTCGCCTCGGGACGAGGCCCGGGAAGAGACGCACCGATCGTGCCAATCGTGCAGCGCGCGCCCTCATCGTTCATGCTTGCGCAGAGCGCATGGAAAACCGCGTGTTTTCATGCGTTTCCGCTGCCCATTCACGGATCGATGCGCTGCAACGCGCGTGTCGCGCGACGCCTCGATGCAGTGTTTCGATAGGCAGCGCACGGCGGTTTGCATGGACGACGTGCGCGCCGCGGTGCAGCGCATGCGCGCGGCAAGAAAACGGGCCTCCCGAAGGAGGCCCGATCGATCGACGGATGCAGGGATCGAGGAGGGAGGGACGTCCCTGCACCCCTCCATCAAGTCGTGCTGCGACTCGAGCCGCTCTTCTGGCTCGTGGTGCCGGACTGCGTGCCCGTCGAGGACGTACCCGATGCGCTCGTACCGCTGCCGGACGACGGCGAAGTGCCCGACGTGGCCGACGTGCCGGAAGCGCGCGACTGGCCGGACGCGGTGGACTGCGTGCCCGACGACGCGCCCATGGCGCTGCCGCCCTGCTTGCCGGACATGCCGCGCTCGTCGCCCTGGTCGTCGCGCTTCACGCGGATGCGGTTCTCGACGTCCTTCACGCCGGCGCATGCCTCGGCCAGATCCTCGATCCGATGCTTCATCGCGCGCTGCGACACCGTGCCTTCGAGCGTCACTTCGCCGTTGGACACGCTGACTTCGATGTCGCTCGCATCGATCTCGTCGTCCTGCATCAGGCGCTCGTTGAGATCCTCGGTGATGCGCTCGTCGGAGCGCGCGTAGTTGCGCGGGCCCTTGCCGCGGTGGCCCTGAACGTGGTTGCCATAGCCGCTCTGGCCATGGCTGCCCTGATCGCTCTGGCCGTAACCGCTCTGGCCGTAGCTGCCCTGACCGCTCTGACCATAGCCGCCGCTCTGGCCGTAGTTGCCCTGGCCGCTCTGACCGTAGCCGCTCTGGCCGTAGCTGCCCTGGCCGCTCTGGCCGTAGCCGCTCTGGCCATAGTTGCCCTGACCGCTCTGACCGTAACCGCTCTGGCCGTAGCTGCCCTGACCGCTCTGACCGTAGCCGCCGCTCTGGCCGTAGTTGCCCTGGCCGCTCTGACCGTAGCCGCTCTGGCCGTAGCTGCCCTGGCCGCTCTGACCGTAGCCGCTCTGGCCGTAGTTGCCCTGACCGCTCTGGCCGTACTCGCTCTGGCCGTAACTGCCCTGACCGCTCTGGCCGTAACCGCGTTGGCCATAGCTGCCCTGGCCGCCCTGACCGTAGCCTTGGCCGTAGGTGCTGCGACCCTGGCCGAAGTCGGACTGGTCGAAGCTGCGCTGCGAACCCTGACGGGCCTGCTGGCCGTAGACGTTGCGGCGATCATCGTCGCCGCCCTGCGAGCCCGTGCCGTAGTCGTTCATGCCCTGCTGGCGCTGCCCCATGCCGGACTGGCGGCCACGCCCGTACTGCGCATCGTCGTAACCGCGACCTTCGTACGCATGGCCCTGGCGGCCGAGGCTCGACTCGTCGTCGTGGCGCTGGCTGCGCGAGGACACATCGCCGTAGTCGCCCATCGCATCGCGCGAACCGCGGTAGCCGCCCGAGCCTTCTCCATAACGCTGGTCGGAGAACACATCGCCCTGCCGACCGGTGCCGCGATATCCGCGATCGTCATGTCCGCGATCTTCATGGCCGCGACCTTCATAGCCTTGATCGTCGTCGCGACCGCCCTGCCGGTAGCGGCCTTCCTGCGAGGAAGCGCGATCGTTGCGGCCATTCGCGCCGTACTCGTATTCGTTTCTCATCTCGTCTCTCCTGTCGTTGAACCATTCGCGGCCTGCGTTCAGGTACCGGGCACCCAGATCGAGTGCTTCGCGCCCGAGCGCTTTCAATCCGGACGTGGACATCCCGGTTGGCTTGTCGTCTTGCATGGATGCAGTCTCCTGCGTGGATGGACATGGCGCACCGGAGGGGTGCGCCCGAAGTTCCAGATCGATCATCGAGCGGATCTTCGATGCGCTCGATCATCGATCGTTGCAGCCGGCCTGCGCAGGAACAGAGCGCAAGAGGCATGCCATCGCGGGGATGCCGGAAACACGGGCGTTTCGCCTTGTCGACGCCGAGATCTCCGGCCGCAGTCTTGCGCGCATGCGCATCTTTTTCGCAGGCACTCCGTGGACGAACGGCCGCACCTCGACATTGGCGCGATGCCGATGACGACACGAACGATCGCGCCGCGTGGTGCCGGCGAAGCAGCCCGCATCCGCAGCGCGCCGACCGTGCGCATCGCATCGGCATGGCACGGATGTTGCGGCTCGCCATCCCGCGGCTTCGCCGTCCACGCACGCACACGCTCGCGTGATCACCGAAGAAGGAATCGAATCCCGATGAAAGCCCTCGTCTGGCATGGCAAGCACGACGTCCGCGTCGACGACGTCCCCGATCCGCGGTTGGTGGACGACGACGACATCCTGATCCGCGTCACCGCGACCGCGATCTGCGGCTCCGACCTGCACCTCTACCGCGGCAAGGTGCCCGGCATGGAATCGGGCGACATCCTCGGCCATGAATTCATGGGCGTGGTCGAGGAACTCGGCCGCGGCGTGGTCGGCCTCTCGCGCGGCGATCGCGTCGTGGTGCCGTTCACGATCTCGTGCGGCGAGTGCTTCTTCTGCCAACGGACGCAGTTCGCCGCGTGCGAGAACACCAATCCAGACCGCGGCGCGCTGCTGAACGCGAAGGACATTCGCCCCGGGGCAGGCATGTTCGGCTACACGCACCTCTACGGCGGCTACGCCGGCGGCCAGGCCGAATACGTGCGCGTCCCGAAGGCCAGCACCGGCCCCATCCGCATTCCGGAGGGCATCGAGGACGAGCGCGTGCTGTTCCTCTCCGACATCCTGCCCACGGGCTACCAGGCCGTGCTCAATGCCGAGGTGAAGCCCGGTTCCACCGTCGCGATCTTCGGCGCCGGTCCGGTCGGCTGCATGGCCGCCGCCTGCGCCCGGCTGCAGGGCGCGGCGCGCATCTTCGTGATCGACCACCACGAATACCGCCTGCAGTACATGCGCATGCAATACGACGCCGAGACCGTGAACTTCGACGACGTCGACGATCCCGCGGCCTGGTTGATCGAGCACACCGACGGCCGCGGCGTGGACGCCAGCATCGACGCGGTCGGCTTCGAGGCCAAGGGCAGCACGCTCGAGACGGCGCTGGCCACGATGAAGATCGAGGGCTCCAGCGGCTTCGCGCTGCGCCAAGCCATCGCGGCCACGCGCCGCGGCGGCGTGATCAGCGTGCCGGGCGTCTACGCCGGCTTCATCCACGGCTTCATGTTCGGCGACGCGTTCGAGAAGGGCCTGACCTTCCGCATGGGGCAGACCCACGTGCAGAAGTACATGCCCGAACTGCTGGACCTGATCCTGGAAGGCCGGCTGCGTCCGCATGAACTGATCAGCCACCGCATGCCGCTGGCGGATGCGGCGCGCGGCTACGCGATGTTCGACGACAAGATCGACTTCTGCCGCAAGATCGTGCTGCATCCATGAGCGAACCGCACGGCCATCGCCGCAGGACAGGCCGGCCGCTTCCGGTCCGGCTCGACGCGGAAGAGGCGGGCCCATGACGGTCACCGTGACCGATGCCGTCGGCTGGGCGGCCTCGGCCATCCTGCTCACCACGCTGATCGCGCAGGTCCACAAGCAGTGGAAGTCGGGAGACACGCAGGGCATCTCGCGCTGGCTCTTCACCGGGCAGATCGCCGCCAGCGTCGGCTTCGTCTGCTACAGCGCCCTCGTCGGCAATGCGGTCTTCGTCTTCACCAACGCCAGCATCCTGCTGACGGCGCTGGTCGGCCAGGGCGTGTATCGCCTGAATCGTCGCAGGCGCGGCAAGGGCACCGGTGAACGTTCGGCGTGATATCCGGACTGCCCGGCATCCGCGCCGTTCGCTCGGTCGGCAGGGCCGCGCCGCCTGCACGTCCCGATCGCGAATCGTGCGCCGCTCACGACATGCGTTCGGCGCTCGCCGTGCGGATCGTTCGGTCCGGCGCATCGTGGTCCGCGGCATCGAGGAACCGCGGTATGCAGACCGTGAAGGTCGTGCCCGCTTCCGTAGTGGAAGTCACGGACACCGTGCCGCCTTCGGCCATGGCGATCTCGCGCACGATGTAAAGCCCCAGGCCGACACTGCCGGGGGTTCGCTGCGACGCGGCCTCGCGGGTCTCGTAACGCTTCAGCGGATCGAACAACGTCGGCAGCAACTCGGGCGGAATCGGCGGACCCTCGTTGCGGACGCTGAGCACGACGGCGGGTATCGCGTCGCGGGAGTGGTCGAAACGCGAGCGTGCGGTCGCGACCGACACATCGATCGGCCCATCGGGCGATCCGTGCTGGATCGCGTTGCCCAGCAGGTTCGAAACGACTTGCCGGATGCGGCCCACGTCCCACACGCCGTCCACCTCGCCCTCGCAATGGAAGCGCAGGACGCGATGCGGATGGGTCGCCCGACAGGACTGGATCACTTCCTGGCACAGCGTCCGCAGGTTGGTCGGCTCCCGATGCAACGGCATCGCGTGCCCCAGCGCACTGGAAGAGAAGTCGATCAGGTCGTTGATCAACCCCGCCATCGCATCCGCGCTCGTGTTGATCAGCGAAACGGCGTCGGCCGTCCGGCGGTCTTCGTCCTTCATCGCGATGAGGTACGCGGCCGTGCGGATGGTATTGAGCGGATTGCGCAGGTCGTGGCCCAGGATCGCGAGGAACATCTGTCGCGAATCGTCGATCCGTCGGGAATAGCTGGCCACGCCGCGCGCCAGCGACTGGTCCAGCGCCTCGTTGAAACGCGTCACATCGTCGATGTCGTTCTGGTCAGGCTGGGGATTGCTGTTCCTCCAGAGGCGCAGGACGGTGGCGCGCAGCGCACGGTATTCGGACACCACTTCGGTGATGTGGAAGCCCGAAGCGACGCGGTCCGCGCCATGCATGTCCGACGCGATGTCCAGCCTGTCGCTCTCGGCCCCGCCGGCACCGCCCGCACCTTTGGACTTGCTCTCCTGCTGCTGGGGGGTTTGCAGATTCTGCATGTCGCGCGCGGTCGCGCGCAGGATCGATTCCGCATCGTCGCGAAGCTGGGCGACCGTCATCTTCGCGCCGGGCAAGAGGCTGCGCGCGAAATTTTCCCACTCCACGAGGATGGGTTCGATGTTCGCCAGAATGAATTGAGCCAGTCGCATGGATCCTCGCGATGAAGTGAAAGCCGGTCTCGGGCTTTGCGCGATCTTACGTTCGACATCGGCACGTGCCGGACCTGCGCTGCGGGATTGTGAAACGCATCTTTTTCTGGGCCTGCAAACATGAAAAAGAGAGTGCGCCCCGCCTGTCAAATGCCCTGCAGAAGAGCTGGGCAACATGCAACGGCACGATGGCGAGACCGGGCAACATGCAACTCCCCGATGAATACTGCCGGGCCATCGGCGCGTTCGGACTTTGCGCGACAGCACTGCACGTCTGCCTCCATCGCCCAGGAGGCTGCCGGCCCTGCGGTGCCGGGCCATGCGATGCGTCCATCCCGGGCGTAGGCAATCTCGATCGCACGGTCGACGACCGTGGCCGGCTGCTCGCTCCCCGGTGCCGATCGAGGGCGAGACATCGATCGATCCAGACCGCTTGGCGGTGCGAGTTCTCGTGGGCTCTGCAGCAGGTCTTCCTGCGGACCCATGAACGAAAAAACCGCCCTTCGACAGGGCGGTTTCCGTGTTCTTTCCGTACTGGCCGGAAGTGGGTCCAATGCAGGATGGCGCAAGCCGTCGATCGCATTGGTGGGCGGTACAGGGTTCGAACCTGTGACCCCTACCATGTCAAGGTAGTGCTCTACCGCTGAGCTAACCGCCCGTCGAGGTCGCGCCGAACAGCGTCCGACGGTCCCGAGAGGGCGCACATGGTAACACCTGTCCCGGCGGGAAGGAACCATCCCCGCATCACGCGGCGGTGGCGGGCCCCGGGGCGGGAAACAGCCGCCGCAGGGCGGCGTGGGTGGCGCCGTAGGCCACGACGGACAGCAGGCCCCAGCAGATCGCGAGGTGCAGCCAGGCCGGGCCGAACTGGCGGCCGAGGAAGGGGTCGGCCCAGGCGAAGTTGATGTTCTCCGATGCCGGCGCCAGAAGCCGGGCCGTGATCATCGCCGCGGCCGCGATGGCCGTCTGCAGCCACACGCCGCGCGGGTCGTAGCCGGTGCGGCGCAGCACCGCCCAGAGCAGCACCGGCCAGGCGACGTGGTACAGCGACAGCAGGCGCGCGGAGAGCGGGAAGGCCGGGTCCCACATGTAGGCGGTGGCGCCGTACAGGAAATCGCCCGTGGCGAGCTTCCAGCCGGCGTCCAGCATCCAGGCCAGCGCGATCACCGGCGCGGCCACCGCCTGGCTCGACACCAGCAGCCGGCTGCGCGCGATCAGGCCGATCGCGGTCAGGATCACGCCGATGTTGCACAGGAACAGGAAGTTGCGGGCGCCGTAGGCCGACGCATACACCGGCAGGTACACCGCCAGCCACAGCAGGCCGAGCCAGCCGAGCCGCGGGAAACGCGCGGGCCCGGCGGCCGCGCTCATCCGAGGCTGGATTCCTTCAGCTTGCGGATCTCGTCGCGCACGCGCGCCGCGTCCTCGAACTCCAGGTCGCGCGCATGCTGGTACATGCGCTGCTCCAGCGCCGCGAGGCGCGCCTGCACCTGCGCGGGCGACAGCGCGGCGTAGTCCTCGGCCGGCTCGGCGACGCGCGCGCCGCGGCCCTTCTTCTCGCCGGGCGCGGGCGCGCTGCGCGCGCCCTCCATCACGTCCATGATCTCGCGCTTGATCGAGGTCGGGACGATGCCGTGCTCGGCGTTGTGTTCGAGCTGCTTCTCGCGGCGGCGCGCGGTTTCGTCCAGCGCGGCCTGCATCGAGCGGGTGATGCTGTCGGCGTAGAGGATCGCCTTGCCGCGCACGTTGCGCGCGGCGCGGCCGATGGTCTGGATCAGCGACCCGGACGAACGCAGGAAGCCTTCCTTGTCGGCGTCGAGGATCGCCACCAGCGACACCTCGGGCATGTCCAGGCCCTCGCGCAGCAGGTTGATGCCGACCAGCACGTCGAACACGCCCAGCCGCAGGTCGCGGATGATCTCCACACGCTCGACGGTCTCGATGTCGGAGTGCAGGTAGCGCACCTTCACGCCGTGGTCGCCGAGGTATTCGGTGAGGTTCTCGGCCATGCGCTTGGTCAGCGTGGTGACGAGCACGCGATCGCCCATCGCCACGCGTTCGTGGATCTCGCCGAGCAGATCGTCGACCTGCGTCGCGACCGGGCGGATCTCGACCTCGGGATCGACCAGGCCGGTCGGGCGCACCACCAGTTCCACCACCTGGCCGTGCGACTGTTCGAGCTCGTACTTGCCCGGCGTAGCGGAGACGAAGATCGTGCGCGGCGCGCGGCCTTCCCATTCCTCGAACCGCAGCGGCCGGTTGTCGAGCGCGGACGGCATGCGGAAGCCGAACTCCACCAGCGTCTCCTTGCGCGAGCGGTCGCCCTTGTACATCGCGCCGATCTGCGGAACGGTGACGTGCGACTCGTCGACCACCAGCAGCGCGTCCGGCGGCAGGTAGTCGAACAGGCACGGCGGCGCCTCGCCCGGCATGCGCCCGGTGAGGTGCCGCGAGTAGTTCTCGATGCCGGTGCAGAAGCCGACCTCGGCCATCATCTCGATGTCGTACTGGGTGCGCTGCGCCAGCCGCTGCGCTTCGAGCAGCTTGTTCGACGCGTACAGGTGCTCCAGCCGTTCGCGCAGTTCGACCTTGATCGCCTCGATCGCCTCCAGCACGGTGCGCCGGGTGGTCACGTAGTGCGATTTCGGGTAGATCGTGTAGCGCTGCAGCTTGTGCACGCTCTCGCCGGTCAGCGGGTCGAACAGGGTGAGCTGCTCGATCTCGCCGTCGAACAGTTCGATCCGCAGCGCCTCGCTGTCGGATTCGGCCGGATGCACGTCGATCACCTCGCCGCGGACGCGGTACGTGCCGCGGCGCAGCTCGGTGTCGTTGCGGGTGTACTGCATCTCGGTGAGGCGGCGGATCAGCTCGCGCTGGTCGATGCGCTCGCCGCGCACCATGTGCAGCACCATGCGGAAGTATTCGTTCGGGTCGCCCAGGCCGTAGATCGCCGACACCGTGCACACGATGATCGCGTCGCGGCGCTCCAGCAGCGCCTTCGTCGCCGACAGCCGCATCTGCTCGATGTGCTCGTTGATCGCGCTGTCCTTCTCGATGTAGGTATCGCTGCTGGGGACGTAGGCTTCCGGCTGGTAGTAGTCGTAGTAGCTGACGAAGTATTCGACCGCGTTGTGCGGGAAGAACGCCTTGAACTCGCCATAGAGCTGCGCGGCCAGCGTCTTGTTGTGCGCCATGACCAGGGTCGGCTTGCGCACGGCCTGGATGACGTTGGCGATGGTGTAGGTCTTGCCCGAGCCGGTGACGCCCAGCAGCGTCTGCCGCGCCAGACCGCTCTCGAAACCGTCGATCAGCTTCGCGATGGCCTGCGGCTGGTCGCCGGCGGGCGCATACGGCGACACGAGCTGGAAATCGGCATCGACGGGCGTGCGGTCGTTCATCGTGTGGGTCATTCGCGGACGGCAGGAAGCGAACGGAGGAGTCTAGCCATTCATGGCGACGCGCGCGGGGTTTTCCTACCCCGGGCCGGGCCATGGCCCGATCCCGGGCAGTCGCCGTGACCGGGAGACTGAACGCACGTTCACACCCGGAGCCCGCCATGTCCCGTCGTCGTCCCGCCCCTCGTCGCCACGCCGGCTTCACCCTGCTCGAACTGCTGATCGCCCTCGTCGTGCTCGGACTGCTGTTCGGCATGGCCATCCCCGCATGGGGGCACGTGATCGCGCGCGTGCACGCGGCCACGACCCGCGAAGCGATCACCGCGACCGTCTTCGACGCCCAGCGCAATGCGACGGTGCTCGGCGGCGAAGTCGTGATCTGCCCGGCCAGCGGTGGCGGCTGCGACGGCGGCCACGACTGGAGCCGGGGCTGGATCGCATTCGTCGACGCCAACGGCAACCGCCTGCCGGACGGCAGCGAGCCGGTGTTCGACCGCACGCCCGCCCTGCCCGACGACGTGCGCCTGATCGGCAGCGCAGGACGGCCGCGGCTCGTGTTCCAGCCCTACGGCGGGAATGCGGGCTCGAACATCACCTTCACGCTCTGCGACCGGCGCGGCCCGGACGATGCGCTGGCGCTGATCCTCTCCAACGGCGGCCG
>JBQCJG010000150.1:0-6340 GCA_051952955.1 Lysobacteraceae bacterium
GCCCCCCGCCCGGGGGTAGGGAAAATCGGGGCGCCCTGCCCCCCCCGCCCCGGCTGGGGGGGGTGGGGTATGCGGGCGCGGGGCTTTTGGGGGGGGGCGGACGTTCGGCATCCGCATGCGGGGGAACACGTCCATGAGCAAGAAGACGCCGCAGGCGTTCCTGCAATCGCAGCGGCAGATGCCCGATCGCGTGCCGGTCGAGGCGCGCCGCGGCGGCGACTGGCACGAGCTGTACGGCCGCTTCGGCGAGCCCGAGGCCAAGACCCAGGCCGCGCGCTGCCTCGACTGCGGGAATCCCTACTGCAGCTGGGGCTGTCCGCTGCACAACTTCATCCCGCAGTGGCTGGAACTCGCGCGCGAAGGCCGCGTGCACGAAGCCGCGGCGCTGTGCCACGAGACCAATCCGCTGCCGGAGATCTGCGGCCGCGTCTGCCCGCAGGATCGCCTGTGCGAAGGCAGCTGCACGCTCAACGACGGCTTCGGCGCGGTCACCATCGGCGCGGTCGAGAAGTACATCGTCGACAAGGCGCTGTCCGAAGGCTGGACGCCCGATCTCTCGCACGCGCCCGCCACCGGCAGGCGCGTCGCCGTCGTCGGCGCCGGCCCCGCGGGCCTCGCCTGCGCCGACCGGCTCGCGCGCGCGGGCGTGCAGGCCGTGGTGTTCGATCGCTACGAACAGATCGGCGGCCTGCTGCAGTTCGGCATCCCCAGCTTCAAGCTGGAGAAGCGCGTGATCGCCGAACGTCGCCGCGTGCTCGAAGGCATGGGCGTCGAATTCCGCCTCGGCGTCGAGATCGGCCGCGACGTGGTGCTGGACGCGCTGCTCGCCGACTTCGACGCGGTGTTCCTCGGCCTCGGCAGCTATCGCTACACCGACGGCCAGCTGCCCGGCCAGGATCTGCGCAACGTGCTGCCGGCGCTGCCGTTCCTCGTGCAGAACGGCCGCATCGTGATCGGCGAGGACGCCGCCGCCGGCCGGCCTATCGCCGGCTGGGAAGATCAGGTGCAGTTGCCCGACCTGCGCGGCAAACGCGTGGTCGTGCTCGGCGGCGGCGACACCGGCATGGACTGCGTGCGCAGCGCCGTGCGCCTGGGCGCGGCGCAGGTGAGCTGCGTCTATCGTCGCGACGAGGCCAGCATGCCCGGCTCCGCGCGCGAGGTCGCGAACGCGCGCGAGGAAGGCGTGCGCTTCCTGTTCCAGCGCGCGCCGCTGGCGCTGCTCGACGATGGCAACGGCCACGTCCGCGCGGTGCGCGTCGCCGAAACCCGGCTCGGCGAACCCGACGCCCGCGGTCGCCGTCGTCCCGAGCAGATACCGGGCAGCGAAGTCGACCTCGACGCCGACATCGTGATCATCGCGTTTGGCTTCCAGCCCGATCCGCCGGCGTGGCTCGCGGCGCACGGCGTGGCGCTGCACGACGACGGCCGCATCCGGGTCACCCCCGCACCGCCGCCGCACCACCCGTTCCGCTTCGATCCGGCGAACCCGGTGCATCCGTACCAGACCGCGAATCCGAAACTGTTCGCCGGCGGCGACGGCGTGCGCGGCGCGGACCTCGTCGTCACCGCGGTGCAGGAAGGCCGCGACGCGGCCGGCAGCATCGTGCGCTACCTCGGCGCGCGCTGACGCCGCGCCGGGCGGCTACGGCGCCTGCTGCATCGCCGTTTCGATGTCCTCCAGCGAGCGGCCGCGCGTCTCGATGCCGCTGCGCCACAGCATCAGGCCGGACAGCGCCATCGGCAGCGCGATGACCAGCGCCGACAGCGTGAAGTGGTCGAAGAAGCCGAGCACGCCGAGCCCGGCGCCGAGGATGCCGCCGAGCTTCGAGCTGGCGGCGATCATCCCCGAGCCGGTCGCGCGCAGGTGCACCGGATAGATCTCGGCGGCGTACGGGATCAGCATCGCGATCACGCCGCTCGTGCTGATCAGCAGCGCCGCGGTCGCGGCCACGGTCAGCGCCTGCGACTGCAGCTGCACCCAGCCCATCAGGGCGAACGCCAGCAGGCACAGCGCGACCAGGCCGATGAACAGCCCCAGCGCGCGCACGCTGCTCCAGCGGTGGTACAGCCACACCACCACTGCGATTCCGGGCAGCGCCAGCACCGCCGACCGCGCGAGCAGCGCGCTGGCCGCCTTGGGATCGACGCCGAGCTGGGTGAGGTTGCTGGGCAGCCACAGCAGGAAGCCGAAGTTCGCCAGCCCCCATGCGATGCCGCAGACCAGCAGCGCGTAGCTCATCGCCGCATGCCGGCCGCGCAGCAGCGCACGCATGCCGCGCGCGCCGGCGTGCGCGTCGGATGCGCGGGCCACGACCTGCGCGGGCGCGTCTTCCTCCACCGCACCCGGGGCGTCGCCCGCGAACTTGCGCAGCACCGCGCGCGCATGGTCTTCCAGCCCGGCGTTGGACAGGAAGCGCGGCGATTCGGGGATCCAGCGGTTGAGCACGATGATCAGCGCGCCGGTCGGCAGGCCGAGCAGCCACAGCACGCGCCAGCTGAACATCGGTTCGAGGATCGCCGCCGAGCCCGACGCCAGCAGGTAGCCCGCCGACGTGCCGATGCCGCCCAGCGCCACCAGCAGCCAGCCGCGGTGCGCGGCCGGCACGGTCTCGGCCATCAGCGTGAACACGATCGGCAGCAGGCCGCCGGCCGACGCGCCCATCAGGAAGCACATCGCGAGGTTCCACTCGAAGCTGGGCATCGCGCCGCAGATCGCGGTGCCGATGAACATCAGCGCCGACAGCAGGATCGCGGCGCGACGGCCGAACAGGTCGCCCACACGCCCCCACGCCACCGAACCGACCGTGGTGCCGGTCAGCGCGAACAGCGCCAGCAGGCTCGCGTGCGCCTTGGTGATCTCGTATTCGGCGCTCATGCCGGGCATCACGAAGCCCAGCGTCGCCGGCTTCATCACGTCCACCGCCAGCGCCACGGTGAGCACGCCCACCAGCGTCCAGTGCGCGCGGTTGAGCGGCACGCTGTCGGCGACATGGAAGTCGTGGTGCGCCCCGCCGCCCTGCGCCCGCAGGCGCAGCTGGTCAAGTCGCGGCGTCAGCCCGTACATCGCGAACACCAGGCCGACGGGAATCATCGCCATCCCGACCCACATCTCCGTGGTCATCGGCATGCCCACCATCTGCCAGTGGGTGTGCTGCCCCATCATGAACATCGGCATGTGCGCCAGCACCCCGGCCAGCACCAGCAGGCAGCCGAACCAGAATGCGACGGGGTGGTGGTAGGCGATGCCGCCAGACTTCATGGGCGCGATCCGGAAAAGGGTGCGGCGGCCATGGTAGCAGCGGCCTGCCTGCGGCCGTCGTATCCGGCAGCGGTCGTCGTCCGAAAAAACGCGTCTGGGATGCGCGCCGGGAACCTCGCCATCGCCCCGGTGGATGCCCGGGATCAGGCGCTGCGGTCGGCGCCGTGTCCGATGACGTGCCGGTCCAGCACGACGCGCGTCGCATCGTCCGCAGGGAACATGTGTTCGACGCGCAGGGAGGCGAGCGTGATGTCGTTCGGCGTGCCGAACGTCGAGAACATGCTGAAGAACGCGAGCGGGCCGTGCGGCGAAGCGAAGCGCGTGGTCAGCACGGGCGCGCCCGGCCCCGGGAGCGTCTTTTCGCCGATGCGCGACGACAGATAGGCCTCGCAGGCGGCCGCACGCGGCTGCAGTCCGGGATGCACGGCCGCATCGTTGCGCAACATCCACAGGAAACGCGGCCCGACCTCCCCGAGGTTCGTCACCTGATCGGCCAGTCCCCCCGGATGCGTCAACAGATCGAGCATGTTGACCGGCGCGTGTCCCAGTCCGGCGGCGGCCGACGGCATCAGCAGCGTGGCAAGCCAGACCGCGCCCCTGTTCATCCGCACCACGTTCCATTCGGCACCGAGCACCAGCGCGGGTGCCGGATCGTGCGTCTCCAGCAGCCGATCGAGGGCCCGACCCGCTTCGGCGAGACACGGATCGTCGAGTCGCTTCCGGGAATAGGCAGGTGCGTACCCTGCCGCGAGCAGTGCTTCATTGCTCAGGGCCAGCGGCGCATCCAGCGCCTGCAGCCAGGCCACCAGCAGATCCCGGCTGGGACGGGAGCGACCGTTCTCGACGAAGCTGACATGGCGCTGGGACACGCCCAGTCGCAGCGCCAGTTCAAGCTGGCTGATGCGCCGGGCCCTGCGAAACCGCTGCAGCGTTTCCACGAGCGAAGGCAAGCTGTGCATGCGTCATTCAAGCACGGTTCCGCGGGCGGACGATGACGTGCGAGGTAATTGCGCCCACGGCCGCACCGGTCGACAGTGTGCCGTCTCCACCGAAGGTCCATGCCCGTGCGACGCGCCCTGCTCCTGATCGTTCTCGCCCTGTTCGGCGCCCTCACCGTCGCGGCGCTCGTGCAAACCGGCTACCGGGGCATCATCGAACCGCATTTCAAGAGCTTCGGCGCCGGGCAGGTCTTCGCGGATCTCGTGATCGCGCTCACCCTGGTGATGATGTGGATCTGGCGAGACGCGAGGTCGCGTGGGCGCAATCCATGGCCCTGGCTCGTCGCGACGGTCCTGCTGGGTTCCTTCGGGCCGCTCGTGTATCTGCTGACGCGCAAGCCGAAGTCCGGCCCGGCAGCGTGAGGCGCGATGCGGCAGTGAACGGTGGACGCGCGATTCGTCCATTCTGCCTGCGGGCATCCCCGCAGGAACCTGACCCGCGGCCGACTCCGTTGCCGCGCCCGCGATGGAAAGACGCGCGCTGGAAAGCGGAATCGCTTCCGGCGCTCGCCTAAGTCTCTTTTCCGCGAACGATCACCGCCCCCCGCGCACCCGGATCAGTTCCAGGAATTCGCTGCGGGTGCGGGCGTCCTCGCGGAAGGTGCCGAGCATCTTCGAGGTGACCATGCTCACGCCGCGCTTGTGGATGCCGCGGGTGGTCATGCATTCGTGCGCGGCCTCGATCACGACGCCGACGCCGCGCGGCTTGAGGTTCGTCTGGATGCAGCGCGCGATCTGCGCGGTCATCTTCTCCTGCACCTGGAAGCGGCGGGCGTAGGCCTCGACCACGCGGGCGAGCTTGCTGATGCCGACGACGCGGCCGTTCGGCAGGTAGCCGACGTGCGCCTTGCCGACGATCGGCGCCATGTGGTGCTCGCAGTGGCTCTCGAATTCGATGTCGCGCAGCACGACCATCTCGTCGTAGCCCTCGACTTCCTCGAACGTGCGGCGCAGGTACGCTTCCGGGTCCATCGCGTAGCCGCTGAACCAGTCGGAATACGCCTTCGCCACGCGCTTGGGCGTGTCGAGCAGGCCTTCGCGGGTCGGATCGTCGCCGGCCCAGCGCAGCAGGATGCGCACCGCGTCCTCGGCCTGTTCGCGGCTCACGCCATGACGTTCGTCGCCGGCGGTCCCGGCGGTGTCCTGCGGCTGTCCATCAGGGGAGTCGTCGTGGGAATCGTGCGCGCACATGCGGGGGGCTCCGGCAGGGATCGGGCATGGTAGCGCGATCCCGCGGCGGCCGCCCGACGCCGGCCAGCCCACGTCCGCAACGCCTCATTCCACCGGTCGGATGCGGGCCTGCAGGCGCGCGGCGAGTCCCGAATCGCGCCAGGTGCGGCGGTCGATGCTGCGCCGGAGCAGGTCGGGCGACGCCCACACCAGTGCCCGTTCGCGGGCGCGGGTCAGCGCGGTGTAGAGCAGTTCGCGCGAGAGCACGCGGGCGTCGACGTCGGGCAGGATCAGCGCGACCCGCGCGAACTCCGAGCCCTGCGCCTTGTGCACGGTGGTCGCCCATGCGGAGGCATGCGCAGGCAGCTGCGCGGGCCGCCACGCGCGCAGGCCGTTCGCGGTGTCGAACCACACCGCGATCTCGCCCTGCGCATCGCGCCAGGCCACGCCGAGGTCGCCGTTGAACAGGCCGTGGCGTTCGCTGTTCGCCGACATCGCCAGCAGGCGGCCGTGGAAGTACGGCGTGCGCCCGCCGAGTTCGGTCGCGCACCACGCGTTCCAGTGCTCGGCGCCGAACGGGCCGCGACGCAGCGCGGTGAGCAGGCGCAGCGTGGTCGCGCGCCGCAGCGCCTGCGCCGGATCGTCGGCGTCGCGCACGGCGGCGAACGCGGGCAACGCCTCGCGCCGCAGCGTGTCGGCGAGCGCGAGCGTGTCGCCCTGGTGCCAGTCGAGCGAGGCGTCCTCGCCGTCGAGCACCGCGAGCGCGGCATCGGCATCGCCGCGCTGCACCGCATCGGCGAGCGTGCGCAGGCCGGCCGCGCCCGCCTGCCGCCAGCCGCGCACCAGTTGCACGCGCGCACCGGCGAGCGGTGCGGCCGCGAGTGGCGCAACCGCGGACGCCGTGGGCACGTCC
>JBQCJG010000151.1:0-30025 GCA_051952955.1 Lysobacteraceae bacterium
GGTGGCCAGGTGGCCCTCGCCGACAATGCGCCCGGGCTGCGGGTGCGGGTGGCGCTTCCGTCGCTCGCGGCGGCCACCGAGCATCCGGCGGGCTGACGGCGCTCCCGCGGTTTGCCACGCCCGTCGGCGGCCCGCAGAATGCACGTCCCCCGCGCAGCGAGCCTGCGACCGTGCTGTTGATGCTGGACAACTACGACAGTTTCACCTGGAACCTCGTCCAGTACTTCCAGTCGCTGGGCGCCGACGTGAAGGTGGTGCGCAACGACGAGCTGACGGTCGACGAGATCGAAGCGCTGGCGCCCTCGGGCATCGTCATCTCGCCCGGCCCGTGCACGCCGAACGAAGCCGGCGTGTCGGTGGACGTGATCCGCCGCCTCGGCGACCGCATCCCGATCCTCGGCGTGTGCCTTGGCCACCAGAGCATCGGCCAGGCCTACGGCGGCGACGTCGTCCGCGCCGGCCGGATCATGCACGGCAAGACCTCGCGCATCCGCCACGCCGGCAAGGGCGTGTTCGCCGGACTGCCCGATGCCTACGAGGCCACGCGCTACCACTCGCTCGTCGTCGATCGCCACACGCTGCCCGAGGCCCTGGAAGTCACCGCCTGGACCGAGAACGACGACGGCAGCGTCGAGGAGATCATGGGCCTGCGCCACCGCGACCATCCGGTCGAGGGCGTGCAGTTCCATCCCGAATCCATCCTCACCGAGCACGGCCACGCGCTGCTGAAGAACTTCCTCGCGCGCGCCGCCTGAGCGCGGCCTGCGCCGCCTTCCGATCTGCCGAATCCCATGTCGATCACGCCCCAGCAAGCCCTGCAGCGGACCATCGAGCACCGCGAGATCTTCCACGACGAAATGGTCGACCTGATGCGCCAGATCATGCGCGGCGAAGTCTCGCCGGCGATGGTCGCGGCGATCCTCACCGGTCTGCGCGTGAAGAAGGAAACGGTGGGCGAGATCGCCGCCGCGGCGTCGGTGCTGCGCGAGTTCTCGAACCGCGTCGAGGTGCGCGACCGCGAGCGGCTGGTCGACATCGTCGGCACCGGCGGCGACGGCGCACACACGTTCAACATTTCCACCGCCAGCATGTTCGTGGTCGCCGCCGCCGGTGCGAAGGTCGCCAAGCACGGCAACCGCAGCGTGTCCTCGAAGTCCGGCAGCGCCGACGTGCTGGAAGCACTGGGCGCGAGGATCGAACTGCAGCCGGCGCAGGTCGCCGCCTGCATCGAGACCACCGGGATCGGCTTCATGTTCGCGCCGGTGCACCACCCGGCGATGAAGGTCGTCGCGCCCGTCAGGCGAGAAATGGGCGTGCGCACGATCTTCAACATCCTTGGCCCGCTGACCAATCCCGCCGGCGCGCCGAACATCCTGATGGGCGTGTTCCATCCCGACCTCGTCGGCATCCAGGCGCGCGTGCTGCAGGAACTCGGCGCGAAGCGCGCGCTGGTGGTGTGGGGCCGCGACGGCATGGACGAACTCTCGCTGGGCGCGGCCACGCTGGTCGGCGAACTGCGCGACGGCGTCGTCCGCGAATACGAAGTGCATCCCGAGGACTACGGCATCGCGATGGCCGCCAGCCGCAACCTGCGGGTCGAGGACGCGGCCGAGTCGAAGGCGATGCTGCTGCAGGCGCTCGAGAACAAGCCCGGCCTGCCGCGCGACATCGTCTGCCTCAACGCCGGCGCCGCGCTGTTCGTGGCCGGCGTCGCCGACACCATCGCGCACGGCATCGAGGCGGCGCGCGCGGCGATCGCCAGCGGCGACGCTCGCGCCAAACTCGAACATTTCCTCGCCGCCACGCAGCAGCTGGCCGGCTGAGGCACCGCCATGTCGTCGTCCGCGTTCGCGAAGACGCCCGAGCCGCCGTACTACGCGGTACTGTTCACCTCGCTGCGCAACGGTGAAGACGCCGCGGGCTACGCCGAGGCCGCCGAGCGCATGCTCGAACTCGCCGCGCAGCAGCCCGGCTACCTGGGCGTGGAATCGGTGCGCGACGCCGACGGCGTCGGCATCACCATCAGCTACTGGCGCAGCGAACACGACATCCTCGCCTGGAAGCACCAGGCCGAGCACGCGGCGACCCGCCACCGCGGCCGCCGCGACTGGTACACCCGCTACATCACGCGCGTCGCAAAGGTCGAGCGCGCCTACGACTGGTTCGCGAAGACAACGCCATGAGCAACGACGCCATCGCCGCCCCCGCCGACGCGCGACGCGCGGACATCCTGCAACGCATCCTCGACCGCAAGGCGGAGGAAGTCGCCGAGCGCAGTGAGCGCGTCCCGCTCGACGCGCTGCGCGCGCGGCTGGCCGATGCGCCGCCCGCGCGCGGGTTCGTGGCCGCGATCACCGCGAAGCGCGACGCCGGCCTGCCCGCGGTCATCGCCGAGGTGAAGAAGGCCAGCCCGTCGAAGGGCGTGATCCGCGCCGACTTCGATCCCGCCGCGATCGCCGCCCGCTACGAGGCCGGCGGCGCCGCCTGCCTGTCGGTGCTGACCGACATCGACTTCTTCCAGGGCGCTGACGCCTACCTGCAGCAGGCGCGGGCCGCGTGCGCGCTGCCGGTGCTGCGCAAGGACTTCACGATCGACCCGTACCAGATCGTCGAGGCGCGCGTGCTCGGCGCCGACTGCATCCTGCTGATCGTCGCCGCGCTCGACGACGATCGGCTCGACGCGCTGTACCGCGAAGCGGTCGACGTCGGCCTCGACGTGCTGGTCGAAGTGCACGACGCCGACGAACTGCAGCGCGCGCTGCGCCTGCCCGCGATCCGCGGCCGGCTGCCGCTGATCGGCGTGAACAACCGCAACCTGCGCACGTTCGAGGTGTCGCTGGCGACCACGCTGTCGCTGAAATACGCCGTGCCCGCGGACCGCATCCTCGTCACCGAGAGCGGCATCGCCACGCGCGACGACGTCGAGTGGCTGCGGGCGGCGGGCATCGAGGCCTATCTCGTGGGCGAGTCCTTCATGCGCGAGGCCGACCCGGGCGAGGCCCTGAAAGCGCTGTTCTTCCCGGCATGAGCGCATCGGCCTATGCGACGCCGGCGACCGACGCGCCGCTGGTGGTCTTCGACTTCGACCACACGCTGTACGACGGCGATTCCGGCAGCCATCTGTTCAAGTGGCTGATCGAACGCGACTGGTGGCGCCAAGCGCTCGCACTGCTGATCGCGCCGATCGCCGGCCCCATGGTCGCGTGGATGCCCACGCGCCGCCGCGGCATCTCCGCGTTCGTGTGGGTGGGCACGCTGGGCATGCGCACGGTCGATGATTTCAATGCGGCCACCGACCGCTACGTCGCCGTGCACGCCGAGGCGATCCGCGCGCGGCTGCTGCCGATCGCGCTGGACGTGCTGCGCCGGCATCGCGAGGCCGGCGACCATGTGGTCGTCGCCACCGGCGCGCCGCCGGAACTGGCGCGCGCGATCCTCGCCTTCGTCGCCCACGAGGACCTGCCGGTGATCGGCACCATCGTCGGGCCGAAGTTCGGTGCGATCGGCGCGCTGCGCCACTGCCATTACCGCATGAAGATGACGATGCTGCGCGAGGCCGGCTACACCGCGCCCGTCGCCGCCGCCTATTCCGACAGCAGCGCCGACCTGCCGCTGCTGCAGGCCGCGCAGCGGCCCGTCGTCGTCAATCCCAAACCGCAGCGCGTCGCGATGTTCCGCCGCGTCCTCCCGCCCGGCACGCGGATCCTCAACTGGGGCTGCCCGGGACGGGGTGGGGATGGGGTGTAGGCCGGCCTGCCGCTTCACGGCGGTGGCAGGTTCGGCCCACCGGGCACCAGGTAAGGCAATCGCCTCGAACGGAAGCGGGCGATGCAGGCCTCCACGATCGACCACGCGGTGTCCGCCGCCATGGCGCTGGCGTCGGGCCACTTCCCCCATCGCTCCCACGCCGCCCAGCCGGCGACCGCATCGCCGACATCGGGAAGGTTTTCCTCGTCGAGTCCCGGGTCTTCCGCGATCTCGAACGACCAGGTATCCCCGCGTGCGCGGAAGTACCAGGGGAGGCCATCGACGCGCCCCCAGCCCTGCACCGGGGCCTGGCCCCCGAGGATGCCATGCCAGCCTTCGCCCGAGCGCTCACGCATCGCGCGGGACCTTCATCGAACGGGCACGCGAGGCGCAGGGCGTGAAGCCACGACGCGACGCCCGCACCCGATGCGCGACAGCGGCGTCCCGGCGGCGACGCACGTTGCGGACGAAGGGAGCGCGGGAGCGCGTGCTTCATGGCCGTTGCTCGCGCACCTCGGCCGCTTCGCCGAATTCGCGTGCCAGCGCATTGCGCACCAGCGCCGGATACGCGAACCAGTATTGCCGGCGCACGGCGTCGCGCACGAAGGCGCTTCCGAACATCTCCGCGTAGAGGCGCTGTTCGCGTGGCGCCAGCCGGGCGCGATCCTCGGCGAGCAGCGCGCGACGATGCCGCGCCATGAGCCGGCGGAGGTCGCCGCGCGTGCGGATTCCGAGGCGTGCAGGTCGGGCAGCAGTTCTTCGAACAGCGCGGGGTCGGCGGCGTAATCGTTCCGCTTCGGGAACAGGCCGCGCAGGATCGTGCGGACCGATGCGGCGGTGAGCGGGGCCATGGCGATCCGGCGTCGGGCGGGGAGAGGGCGAGGCATGGCGGCGATATCGCGACGGGATTCGAGTCTGCGATGCGGGTCGGGTGCCGTCAATCTTGCGACGAGGGTGTCGCTGTCGTTCGAGGTCGGGCCGCGACTCACTTCGCGCCTGCAGGAACTTTGGTGATCCCGCTCACCTCGCTTTTTCTGGAAAAGCAGGAGGGCGCCGCGGTTCACGTTGCTGGCGCGCAGGGGGTGGGCAGGGCTGCACTTGGTAGTCTCCGCACGTCTCGCGTCATGGCGTCCTGCGGCCTGATGGCGTCCGGTCGGCTTCGGGCCCTTGCCTGGCGAGTCCGGCAGTCCACCGCCACCCGAAGCGGCCGCTGCAACGCCCATGCCCTCACGCGGCGCCGGATTCCGGCATGCCTGAGAGCCGAATGATCGATTCTTGATCGTTTCGTGATCGCGCGTCGTCCCGGAATCGATTCCTGATCGATGCGTGATCGAGCCGTGATCGATACGGGATGCCGTGCGCGCCGGAGTCCTGAAGCATCCGGAACGCCACCGATCCACCGGTCATGCGCGGAAGCGCGACCCCGGATGCACTCGTCGGCTGGCCACCATCCTTACGCACGCAAATGGAGAAACATCATGAACAGCAAGCTCAAGATCGCCGGCGCCCTCCTCCTGTCCCCGCTGGCCTTCCTGGCGGTGGACGCCCAGGCGCAGAGCTTCGATGCGCCGGGCAGCCACACATACAAGATCACGTCCGGCAAGAACATCGGCAACAATGCCTCGATCGTGCCCTCGACGCCCACCAACCACACGACCAACGCGCCCAACATCCTCTACGGCAGAGACTGGCTGCTGGGCGGCCGCACTTCGCTCACCTTCGGCAGCGCGAAGGCCGGCTTCATTCCGCTGAACGTCGGCAACGCGATCACCAGCTGCGCCTCCGGCACGTGCTCGAGCACGGTGTCCGTGACCAGCGGCAGCTGCACGATCCAGCAGACGACCTACGGCCTGGACGCGAGCACTTCGCTGCCGGCCCTGACCGGGATCACGCTCAGTTACCAGTCCATGTACCAGACGAAGGCGTGCTCCAGCCAATCCGTGTCGACCACGGCAACGATCTCCAGCAGCAACTTCCCGAGCGGCTACAAGCTGTATCCGGTGATCGCGACGTCGTACTGGAACGCGACGGCGGGCTTCAAGGGCACCAAGATCTACTTCAGTCCGGCCTTCCTCGCCCTCGGCGACAGCGACAGCAAGTGGTCGGAAGCCTACAGCCTCTGCCTCTCCCAGGGGTGGTCCGGCGGCAGCAGCCTCGCCGAATTCCGCCAGGTCGTCCGCTATGCGAAGAACTGCTACGTCCCGAGCAACACGCTCGTGGGATCGGTCGCCGGCCCGCAGCCCCGCGAACGGGTGTCGATCACGGTGAAGGTCGCGTCCAGTTCGTCCGCGGTCGGCGTCGGCAAGTGGTTCGCCTCCAGTTCGTACTGAGTCCATCGAGCGGACGCACGTCCGACGCGATCGCCACGCCGGCATCCCGCAAGGGGTGTCGGCAGGCGGTGGCGGAGGGCCACGATCGGTCCCGCGCGCCGCGGGATTTCCGGGAGACACGGCAATGCCGATGAATTCACCACGATCCCCGACCGTCCGGGCAAGGGGGCTGGCCGTGGCGTTCGCACTGGCCTTCGCGATCGCCGCCGCGACAGGCGGCT
The DNA here is from genome assembly GCA_051952955.1 of Lysobacteraceae bacterium. Classification (GTDB taxonomy): domain Bacteria; phylum Pseudomonadota; class Gammaproteobacteria; order Xanthomonadales; family Xanthomonadaceae; genus Lysobacter_I. The sequence continues at coordinate 6,299 of JBQCJG010000151.1, forward strand.
GGATGCTGTTCGTCGCCCGCGCGAACCCCGGGCATCCGCCGGGACCGGCCGCGAGCGACGCGGCGGCGAGGCACGTCGAAGCGGGCAGCGGCGGTGCCGGCGGTATCGCCTCAGGCGAAGCCGGTCGCGACGATCGGCGTGTCGATGCGCGCGGCGGCGCCGGTGTCCCGGCCGCCTTGGCCTACGATCCCGATCGCCCGCTGTCCGTCCAGTGGGAGGCGTTCCGGCAGCGCGCCGATCGCGGCGAGCCTTACGCCACGTGCGTGCTGGCGCTGACGCTGGATGCGTGCGTCGCGCACGCCGACAGAGGCGACGACAATCCGCTGGACCTGGAATCGCCCGATGTGCTGGCACGCGGGAACGAACGCCAGATCGATGCCGTGTCCCGGGAGCTGGCCGATTACGACGATACCGAGAAGATGTGCGCCGGACTCGGCCAGAGCGCGCTGCTCGAGCGCGATGCGCGGCTCCACCGTTCCGCGAGAATGGGCGATCCCGCCGCCATGGCCCGGTTCGCACTGGATCCGGTATCAGCGGGCACCGTTAACCTGAAGGATCTCGACCGCGTCCTCGAATACCGGAAAACGGCCGTCTCCATGCTCGATCGCGCCGCGGCCGCCGGCGTGCCCGAAGCGCTCCGCGGCGCCTATCGCGCCTATTCCGCGGGTGTGCTCGAAAGCGCGATCGGCGATGTCGAACTCCGGCGCGACCCGGTCAGGGCGGAAGCGGCGGGGAGCGTCCTCCTGCTGTTCGCCGAGGACGGCGAAAGAACCCTGATCGAAAAAAACGTCGCGGCGCTGCGGGCCGGGATGGATGACGACGCGCTGGCGCGTGCCGATGCGCTCGCGGCCGCCTATCGACGCGCCTATCAGGCGTATGCCCGCCGCACGTCGAACGGAGCGGACCCCGCGGCGACGGGAACGACGGCGGCCTAGGCCGGCGAGTGCGGGAAGCGCCCGGTGCGCTGAACCGTCGGTTGCCGAGCGCGCCTCAGTCGAGCCCGGCGGGCCGTTCCGCCGGGCCCGCGACCCGCGGCATCGGCCGCTCTCCGGAAAGCGCTTGCGCTACCTGCCGCGCGGAGCGGATGTCCGCGGCATCACCCGTCGCGATCGCGACATCCAGTCGCATCAGGCTGAAGCGATAGTCCGCATCGAGCCGTTCCTGGTCGTAGGCGCGCAGGTCGACGAGGACGGCGGCCGCGGCGGCCGTCTTTCCCTCCTGCAGCAGCAGCCCGACCAGCGGTTCGGCCGCGAGGGTCATGCGGTAGAGCTGGTTCATCCGCCGCGCTTCGGCGAGGGCCGCGCGCAGTTCCGTTTCCGCCGTGGCGTCCTGGCCGCGCGACCACAGCCAGCGGCCACGCGCGATGCGGCCGGGGATCGTCCGCGGCGCGTCCAGGCGGGCCGGCATGCCGGCGACCAGCGCCGGCATCGCGGCGCCGGTGCGCGCGATCGCCTGCGCCGCCGTCACCCACAGCAGGAGCGCGCCTTCCTTGCCGTCGAGCAGGATGTCGGCCTGGTCGTCGTCGTTCTCCGCGGCGTACGCGCGCGCAGCGGCGGCGAGTGCGCCTGCGGCGTCGCCGGATTCCAGCAGGTGCAGTGTCGGGATGATCTCGCTTCCCTGCTCGTGCGGCGCGGCGCCGGCCTTCTCGAGTTGCGCCGCCGCCAGGCGCAGGGCGCCTTTCGCGGTCAGGATCTCGGCGCGCAACTGCAGTGTGCGATACCGGCGTTCCGTGCCCGGCACTTCGTGCATCAGCTGCAGGCTGCGATCGTTGCTGGCGAGCGCGTCGTCCCAGCGCAGCAGTTCCATCTGGATCCTGCTCATGGTGTTGCGCGCGAAGATCTCGCCCACCGGGTCGCCGGCGCTGCGGTAGGCTTCGGCCGTTTCGCGCGATCTTTCCAGTGCATCCTGCAGGCGCCCCATGCGCATCCAGACCCGCGCGATCCGCGCCTTGACGCCGATCGCACGCGGCCGGTCGCCGTCGCGCCGGTACAGGTCGCCGGCCTCCGCGAAATCGCGCAGGGCCTCTTCGAGGCGATTGCCGTACAGCAGCGCGATCCCGCGCCGCTCGGTCGCCTGGGCCAGCAGCCCTGCGGGCACGCTTTCGGCGGGGAGGTGCCGCAGCAGCGCCAGGGTGGCGTCCGCATCCGCGAGCAGTCCGCCGCGCGTGTCCTGCGACCATCCGTCCAGCTCGCTCTTCGCGATCATCAGCTTCGCCCGCGCGAGCGGATCCGCCTGCGCCTCGCGCGAGGCCATCGCGGCTTCGAGCTTCTGCCGGGCCTGCTGTTCGCGTCCTCGCCGGAGGTCGAGCCGGATCGCGAGCAGGCGCGCCTCGATCGAGTCGGCTTCGTCCTGGGGCAAGGTCGCCAGTCCTTCGCGGACCCGCTCGTAATCGCCCGCGCGCAGGGCGGTCTCCAGCCGGGTGATCGCGTCCTGCGATGCGGGGCGCTGCGCGGGAGACGGCCCTTCGCCGGTCCGCGGGGAAGCGAAATACGCGATCGCGCACAGGGACAGCAGCAAGCCGTAGCGGAGGGCACGCGACCCCGGCACCGCAATCCTGCGTCGCGACGGCGGGCCATCCGCCGATGCCGCATCGGACGCGGCGACGGGCTCCGCGTCCGGCGTTTCGACGACCGTCGCTTCCGCGGTCGCCGGTGCCGGCACTGGTTGCGCGATCGTCGCGTCCGCTGCCGTCGGCGTCTCGATCGTCGCGTCGGCGACCCAGCGATAGCCGATGCCGGGAAGCGTCCGGATCAGCAGCTGCGCCTGGCCGTTGTCGCCGAGCGCGCGCCGGGTCGCGAGGATGATCTGCGACAGCTGGTGGTTGGTGACGTCGCGATGGCCCCACAGGCCGAGGATCAGTTCGTCGTAGCCCAGCACGCGATGCCGGTGCTCGATCAACAGCGCGAGGCAATCCAGCATCTTCCGCGAGGCTTCCACCGGACGACCCGCGACGGTGAGCGAAGCCGTTTCCCGATCCAGACTGCCGTCGTTCCAGCGATACAGCACGTGCGTGCCTTCGATATCCCTATGGATGCGGATGGTTCGGGGACCGGGCCCGCAGGGCAGGCCGCGGAGGCGCCGGCCCCGTCCCTCACCATCACCTCGAGAATCTTGCGACAGCCATCCGGCGGATCGCAAGTGGCCGCGCACGAGCGTCGCCGGGCGCAACGGGGCACGCGGTCATCGACGGAAATCCGTGAGTCGGTCGCATGTCCATCGACAGTAAGAGCCAGGACCGGCCGTCCGGCGATCGGCGTTGCGGGGACGGCGCGTCCGCCGATCGCTGTCTGCCGATCATCGAACGCCGTCGGGCGGCAGTGCGCGCTCGCCCGCGGTGGCCCGCACAGCGTGTGCGGCGACGGCGAGGGCGGCCTTGTCGCCGCTGGCCCGCGCGACCCGCAACGCGATCACGTTCGACGGGAAATCAGCGGAAAAACGTTCCGGCGCGGATCGCCAGAAGTCCTGCAGCACCTGCCGCGCGCCGCTCGCGTCGCCGCGGGCCAGCAGCGCCTCGATCAGCGGAGCCGCCGCTTCGCGCATCTGCAGCAGATGGCCCTGGCGGGTGGCGTCCGCCAGCGCTTCGCGTAGCTGGGCTTCGCCCGGACGCACGCGACCTTGCGACAGCAGCCAGCGTCCCCGGGCGATCCGGCCCACGGTCAGCGATGGCCTGTCCAGCACGGTCGATCCGCCCGGCGGCAGGGGCGGCATCGTGCGGCCTTCGGCCACCTGCTGCTGCGCGGCGGTCATCCACAGCAGCATCGCGCCTTCTTCGCTTTCGAAGCCGATCGTTTCGTTGACGCGATAGCCGCGGAAATGCAGGGCCTTCGCCGCCGCCGCCAGTGCGTCTTCCAGGCGATGCGCGGCGATCGCGGTCGCCGCCGCGGTGATGGTGGAATAGCGGTCGTCGGGCACGGCCTCGGTTTCCTCCAGCTGCGACGCCGCCGCGCGCAGGCGTCCGGCGCCCGCCTGCGCGCGCGCGCGCAGCAGCAGCACGCGCGTGCGCCGTTCGCTCTGGGGCACGCGCTGCAGGAGCCGCATGGCGCGATCGCTCGCGTCGAGCGCCTCGGGCCAGCGCAGCAGTTCGATATGGATCTTGGTCTGCGCGTTCAGCGCATAGATTTCCTGGACCGGGTAATCGGCCTCCCGGCAATACCGCGCGATCTCCTCGAACAGCGCGAGTGCTTCGGCGTACCGCCCGGCGCGCATGTGGATGCGAGCCAGCGTGTCGGCGGTATCCGCGGCGCCGTGCGCGTCTCCGGCGCGCAGCAGCAGGCTGCGGGCGCGCACGAGGTCGCGCATCGCCGCGTCGTAATCAAGCGCCTTCATGTAGCCGTAGCCGCGGGCGGACAGCGCCGTGCCCATCAGCATCGGGGACGTGGCGCCGTCTCCCGTCTCGAGCAGACGCACGGCCGATTGTGCGGGCAGCAGCACTTCGGAGGCGGATTTGCCCGCCGAACCGTTGAGCAGGGCCTCCGTCGCGAACAGATTGGCCTGCCAGTGCGCATCGTCCGCCGCGATCGCGAGCGCGCGCTGCTGCGCCAGCTTGTTCGCGGCCTGCGCGAACCGCGCCCGCTCGAGGTCGAGGCGGATCGCGAGCAGCCCGGCTTCGGGCGATGCGGCCTGCGCGGGCGGCAGTTTCGCGAGTCCATCGCGCACGCTGTCGTAGTCGCCCCGCCAGAGCGACTGCCACAGCGGCGCGAACGGTCCCTGCGCCGCGCGCGTCGTCGACGGGATCGCGGGAGCCGCGTTCCGCAGGGGCCACTGGAGGAAGAGCAGCGTGGTCGCCGTGCAGGCGACGACGAGCAATGCGGCTCCGGTCCAGCGGCGAAAGCGTGCAGGGGATTCGGCGGGTGTCGCGCTCGCCGGCGAAGGCGACGCCGGGGCCGGTGCGGCCGCTCCGGGAGACGGCGCACCGGGCCGCGTGTCCGCAGCCGGCGGCATCGCGAGCGCGCCCGCCGTCGGCGTCGACGGCACACCTGCCTGCGCGGGCGTCGCCCCGGTCTGCGCGTCGGCCGATGGCGTGGAGGCCTCGTCGAGGGCGCCGACCCAGCGGTATCCCAGCCCGGGCAGGGTACGGATCCAGTGCTGCGCATGGCCATCGTCTTCGATCGCGCGACGGGCCGCGAGGATCACCTGCGACAGCTGGTGATGACTGACGCGGGTATGGCCCCAGAGGCGTTCGATCAACTCGTCGTAGCGGACGACCCGGTCGCGGTGTTCGAGCAGGTGGGCGAGGCAGTCGAGGACCTTGCGCGAGACATCGACCTGACGCTCTTGCCGGGTGAGCAGCGTTCCCTGGCGATCGAGTCGATATGCGCCCCAGCGATACGGCATCCCTGACCTCCCTGGTCGACGCCGTGGCGTCCGGACCCGGACTGGCGATCCACCGATCTGCCCCCGGGATCGATGCGATCAGTGTGCCATAGCCGACACGCTTCTCCGGCGCATGCCCTGCCTGCGCGGTCACGTCGCCCGATGCAGGGCCGGACGCGCGCGACCCATCGGATGGAACCGGCGCGGCGACCACGGCGTCGTCGGTCGTCCTGCGATGTCATGCGCGCGCCCGTCCGCTGTCTGGGCGTGTTCGCGGCGCATGCCGGACTTGCGCCGGCACGTGAACCGCGCTCGGTTCGACGATCGCACAGAGGGGTGGGCAGGGCCGCATGCAGGGGCGATAATGCGCGCCATGGACAGATAGCCCGTCGCGCCGTCGTGGCCTTGCCTCGAAGGGTGCGCCTCCCGCCACCGGAACCTTCGCATGGCCGAGACCATCCGCCACGACAAGACCGCGCGCCAGCTGCGTCTGCTTTCGGACGCGCTCGACAGCGGCCGCCTGGGCCCGGTGCGGCGTCTGGTCAACACGCTGTCGCCGGCCGAGATCGGCAACCTCCTCGAATCCCTGCCGCCGGGCAAGCGCGAAGTCGTCTGGGGCCTCGTCGATCCCGAGGACGACGGCGAGGTGCTGGTCCACGTCGGCGAGGAGGTCCGTGAGGGCCTGATCGCGGAGATGGACCCGGACGAACTGGTCGCGGCGGTCGAGGACCTCGACATCGACGACCTCGCGGATCTGGTCGAGGACCTGCCGGACACGGTGATCGACGAAGTCCTGAAGTCGATGGACCGCGAGAACCGCGAGCGCCTCGAGCAGGTGCTGTCCTACGACGAGGACACCGCGGGCCGCCTGATGAATCCCGACGTGGTGACGGTGCGCGCCGACACCACGGTCGACGTCGTGCTGCGCTACCTGCGCCTGCGCGGCGAACTGCCCGAGCACACCGACCACCTGTACGTCGTCAGCCGCCGCCACCAGTACCTCGGCCGCATCGCGCTGCAGTCGCTGCTGACCCGCGACGCCAACACGCCGGTGAACCAGCTGGTCGACGACGAGCAGCCGGCGATCGGCGTGGACGAGACCGCGGACGAGGTCGCGCGGATGTTCTCCGACCACGACTGGATCAGCGCGCCGGTGGTCGACGACAACAACGTGCTGCTCGGCCGCATCACCATCGACGACGTGGTCGACATCATCCGCTACCAGGCCGAGCACCAGGTGATGTCCGCGGCCGGCCTGAACGAGGAGGAAGACCTGTTCTCGCCGGTGCGCCGTGCGTTCCGCCGGCGCATGCTGTGGCTCACCATCAACCTCGCGACCGCGTTCCTCGCCGCGTCGGTGGTCAGCCAGTTCCAGGGCACGATCGCCCACCTCGTCTCGCTCGCGGTGCTGATGCCGATCGTCGCCGGCATGGGCGGCAACGCCGGCACCCAGGTGCTGGCGCTGATGGTGCGCGGCCTCGCGCTCGGCCAGATCGGCGCGACGAACGTCGGTGCGCTGGTGTGGAAGGAAGTGCGCATCGCGATCATCAACGGCGTCGGCATCGGCCTGCTGCTGGCGCTGATCGTGCTGGCGTGGTTCGGCGACTGGAAGCTGTCGCTGGTCATCGGTCTCGCGCTGACGATCAACTTCACCGCGGCCGCGCTGGGCGGCGTGTTCGTGCCGGTGGCGGTGAAGCGGATGGGCTTCGATCCGGCGCTCGCCGGCGGCGTGATCCTGACCACCGTGACCGACGTGATGGGCTTCCTGTCGTTCCTCGGCCTCGCGACGCTGATTTTGTTGCATTGATCCTCCTGCACTGACGCATGGACATCAACGACATCGACGCTGCCGCCATCGACGCGCTCGTCGCGCGCCTCTACGCCGCCTTCCGCACCCGCGACAGCGCGCTGCCGCCGGTGGACACGCTGCGCGACGTGTTCCTGCCCGACGCGGTGATCGTGAAGGCGGTCGGGCCGGTGCCGGAGGTGTTCGACGTCGCCCGCTTCATCGAGACCCGGCGCGCGATCCTCACTGATGGCAGCCTGCGCGATTTCGACGAATGGGAGCTCGATGCGCGGACGCTGCACGTCGGTCGCGTCGTGCATCGCTGGAGCCTGTACCGCAAGGTCGGCACGAAGGACGGCGTCGCGTTCGACGTGCGCGGCGTGAAGAGCCTGCAGTGCGTGGCGACGCCCGACGGCTGGCGCATCGCCTCGCTGACGTGGGACGACGCTCGCGATGGACTGTCGCTGCCGGAGCACTGGAGCGCGGCGCGAGCGTGACGTGATCGCGCCGTGCTGCGACGCAGCAACGCTCGCGATGCGCCTGCATACGTTTTCGGGTTGACCGCGCGGCATCGTCTGCGTACACCGGACGCACCTTTCCGGAGCCCGCCCATGCGCCCGACGACCTTCCTCGCGACCGCGTGCCTCGCGTTCGCCGCCATGGCCGGCACCGCCTTCGCCGCATCCCCTTCCGCCACCCCGAGGCCCGACGTGGACGACCGCGCCGCCGAGCAGGACCCGCGCTACCGCCCGCAGCCGTACATCACGCTGAAGAATCCCGAGTGGACGAAGGACGCGGTGCTGTACCAGATCAACACCCGCCAGTTCACGCCGGAAGGCACGTTCCGCGCCGCCGAGCGCGAACTGCCGCGGCTGAAGGCGCTGGGCGTCGACATCCTGTGGCTGATGCCGGTGCATCCGATCGGCGAGCAGCACCGCAAGGGCACGCTCGGCAGCCCGTATGCGGTGCGCGACTACTACGGCGTGAACCCCGAGTTCGGCACGAAGGACGACCTGAAGCACTTCGTCGACGCCGCGCATGCGCAGGGCATGCACGTGATCCTCGACTGGGTGGCGAACCACACCGCGTGGGACAACCCGCTGATGACGCAGCATCCCGACTGGTACGCGCGCGACTGGAAGGGCGACTTCCATTCGACGCCGTGGTGGGACTGGACCGACATCGTCAACCTCGACTACAGCCATCCCGGCCTGCGCAAGTACATGACCGACGCGATGACGTACTGGGTGCGCGAGATCGGCGTCGACGGCTACCGCTGCGACGTGGCGGGCTTCGTGCCGCTGGATTTCTGGAACAACGTCCGCACCGAACTGGACGAGATCAAGCCGGTCTTCATGCTCGCCGAATGGGAGTCGCGCGACCTGCAGGCGAAGGCGTTCGATGCGACCTACGCCTGGAGCTGGTACGACGCGATGCTGCACGTCGCGAAGGGCCAGGCCGACGTGGGCACGTTCCGCGTCTACTACTCGTGGAACGAGGCCTACTACCCGCGCGGCGGCATGCGCATGACCTTCGTCAGCAACCACGACAAGAACAGCTGGGAAGGCACCGAGTTCGAGCAGTTCGGCGACGCGCTGCCGGCGGCGATGGTGCTGTCGTTCGTGGCCGACGGCATCCCGATGCTCTACAACGGCCAGGAAGCGGGCAACACGAAGCGGCTGGAATTCTTCGAGAAGGATCCGATCGTCTGGCGCACGCATCCGAACGGCGCGCTCTACGCCGACCTCATCCGCCTGAAGAAAGCGACGTCGCCGCTGTGGAACGGCCATTGGGGCGCGCTGATGCAGCACGTGCCCAACGATCGTCCGGCGGAGGTACTCAGCTTCGTCCGCCAGGACGCGCAGGCGAAGGTCTTCGCGGTGTTCAACCTTTCGGCGAAACCGCAGACGGTGCGCTTCGAACAGACCCTGTTCCATGGCGTTTACACCGAGCATTTCGGCGGCGGATCGGCGACACTCGATGCCTCGACCTCGCTGGAGCTGGCGCCATGGGCCTATCGCGTCTACGTGCAGCGCACCGCCGCGTCCGCGGGCTCGCACTGATCGCCGTCGCGGCGCTGGTGACGCTGGCGGGCTGCGCCACGGTGTCGTCGCACCACGACACGGGGGGCGCGTTCTTCGAACGCACCGTGCGCGTCGACGGTGCGGACCGTCGCTACCAGGTGTTCGTGCCCGCCGCGCGCTTCCGCCACGGGCGCGTCCCGGTGGTGCTGTTCCTGCACGGCACCGGCGAACGCGGCAGCGACGGCGACAAGCCGACGCGCGTGGGCGTGGGCCCGTACCTGCGCGCGCATGCAGAAGAGTTCCCGGCCGTCGTCGTGTTCCCGCAGGCGCCCGACGACCACGACTGGAAGGACACGGCCGCGGACATCGCCTTCGCCGCGCTCGATGCGTCGATGCGCGAATTCCGCGGAGATCCCGATCGCACCTATCTCACCGGCCTGTCGATGGGCGGCTATGGCACGTGGGAACTGGCGCTGCTGCAGCCGCACCGTTTCGCCGCGCTGGTGCCCGTCTGCGGCGCGCTGACCGCGCCGCGCGACGAGCGCGACCTTTATGTCACCCCGCTGCGCGACGCGCCCGATCCCGCGGCCGCGCTCGCGCAGCGCCTGAAGCACGTGCCGGTGTGGATCTTCCACGGCGCGAAGGACGACCTGGTGCCGCCGCGCGAGGATCGCCTGATCGAATCCGCGTTCGAGGCCGTCGGCGGCGACGTGCGCTACACCGAGTTTCCCGATGCCAACCACAACAGCTGGGACCCGGCGTATTCGGGCACGCCGGCATTGTGGCCGTGGCTGTTCGCGCAGAAGCGCAGATGATCGGATGCGGGCCGGCCGGCACGGGCCGGCTCAGCCCTTCGGCTGCGTGCCTTCCGAGATCGCGCGCGATCCGGAGATGATCATCCGCACCATCGTGCTGATCTGGTCGACGAGTTCGGGATCGCGTTCGCGCGGCAGGTCCATCGCGGTCGCGCCCATCGCGAACACCAGCCGGGTGATCGCCTTCGACACCAGCGCCGGTTCGTAGAGCGCCTTGCCCTCGGCCGCGGCCAGCCGCACCAGGTCGTGGCGCAGTTCTTCCTCGAAGAACGTCAGTTCGCGGTCCACCGCCTGCTTGAACGCGTCCGAGCCGACCATGCCCTCGCGCAGCAGCACGTGCAGCAGCTTGTCGTCGGCGCGCAGCTGCTGCATGAAGGTCTCGATCGAGGTGCGGACGATGCCGCGCTGCGTGGTCACGCGATGCCGGGCCGAGCCGATGATCGTGCGCAGCGAGCGGCCGGAGAGGTCGATCAGCGCCACGGTCAGCTCGTCCATGTCGCGGAACTGGCGGTAGAAGCTGTTGGGCGCGATGCCGGCCTCGCGGGCGACCTCGCGCAGGCTCAGGCTGGAGACGCTGCGGTGCGGGCCGATCAGGCGCAGGGCCGCCGCCAGCAGGTCGTCGCGGGTAATGGCGCCCTTGCGTCCGGACGGGGCGTCGAGGTCGGCGGATTCGGGAGCGGCGGCGGGGCGCGGAGAGGTCACGGAAGGCGGCCGGACGGACGGTGTCGCATCATAGCCGCGTTCCTGAATGCACAAGTGTATAGACATCTGTATCGTCGTCTGTATATTGGTCGACCATGGCCGCCGTCTCCCCGTTCGTCCCTCCGTCCCGTCCGCCCCTGCTGAAGCGGCTGGCGGAAGTCGTGCTCGCCCCCCAGGCCTTCGATTTCTGGGCCTCGCGCCTGCATCCGGCGTGGTCGTGGTCGCGCCCGCTGGCCCGGATCGTCGAGCGCCGGGCCGAATCATGCGACGCCTGCACCCTCGTGCTGCAGCCGAACCGCCACTGGCGCGGGTTCGCACCGGGCCAGCACCTCAACGTCTCCGCCGAGATCGACGGCACCCGCGTCACCCGCAGCTACAGCCTCAGCGACGCGCCCCGCACCGACGGCCGCATCGCGATCACGGTGAAGGCGATTCCCGGTGGCAGGCTCGGTCGCCACCTGTGCGAAACGGCGCGCATCGGCGACGTGCTCGACCTCGGCCCGGCGTTCGGCGACATGACCCTGCCGGCCAGGCCCGAGGGCGCCTGGCTGTTCCTCGCCGCGGGCAGCGGCATCACCCCGTTCATGGCGATGATCCGCGCGCAGGCCGCCGCCGGCATGCCGATGCCGATCACGCTGGCGTACTGGGCGCGCAGCCGCGAGGAGCAGTGCTTCGTCGACGAACTGCGCGCGCTGGCCGCCCGCCATCCGGACTTCACCTTCGCGCCGGTCCTGACGCGCGATGCCGTCGCCGACGACGGCGTGCACCGCGCGCGCATCAATGCCGTGCTGCTCGACGCGATCTGCCCCGATCTCGACGCCCGCCGGGTCTACGCCTGCGGCCCCGACGGCTTCGTCGCCGCGGCGCGCGCGCTCGCCGGCACGCGGGCGAAGGCGTTCCATGCCGACGCGTTCACGCCGCCGGCGCGCATCGCCGCCGAAGTCGAAGACGTCGGCCAGGTCACGCTGACGCTCGCGCGCAGCGGCCGCACGCTCGACGTGCCGCGCGGCGTGTCGCTGCTGTCGCCGCTGGAAGACGCCGGGCTGAAGCCGGCCTCCGGCTGCCGCATGGGCCTCTGCAACACCTGCGCCTGCGGCAAGCAGGCGGGCGTCACCCGCCACCTGCACACCGGCGACGTCGAACACGAGCCGGTCTCCGCGCTGCGCCTGTGCACGCACAGCGCGCGCACGGACCTCACCCTCGATCTCTGAACAGGCGTCCCGCTTCCCCATGACCGTCTCCAACCGCCCCCTCGGTGCCGAGGACCTCGAACGCTTCGGCCAGGAGCTCGACGCGCTGCGCGCGCGCACCGTCGCCACGCTGGGCCAGCGCGACGCCGACTACATCCGCCGCGTCTACGCCGCGGTGCGCTGGACCGGCCTGCTCGGCCGCCTGTCGCTGTGGAGCGGCGCGATCGCCGGCGGCCTGCTCGGCGGCTACATGCTGGCCGGGCCGCTCGCGGCCGTCGTCGTCGGCACGCTGCTGCTGGGCCTGTCGAAGATCCTCGAGAACATGGAGCTGGGCCACAACGTCATCCACGGCCAGTACGACTGGATGCGCGACCCGAACCTCGACGGCAGGACCTACGAGTGGGACATCGCCGGCACCGGCGACAACTGGCGCAAGACCCACAACTACCGACACCACACGTGGACGAACGTCCGCGGCATGGACGACGACATCGGCTACGGCCTGCTGCGCATCTTCCCGGAGCAGCGCTGGAAGCCGTTCCATCTCGTGCAGCCGCTGGTGGCGGTGATCTTCGCGCTGCTGTTCGAGTGGGGCGTGGCGATCCAGGACCTGCGCGTCGGCCGCTGGTTCACCGGCAAGGTGCCGCTGGCGAAGATCCGCGCGCAGTTCCGCCCGGTGGGCCGCAAGATGGCGCGGCAGATCCTCAAGGACTATGTGTTCTTCCCGCTGCTGGCCGGCCCGTTCTTCCTGCCGGTGCTGCTGGGCAACGTGGTCGCCAACGTGATCCGCAACGTGTGGACGTACGTGATCATCTTCTGCGGCCACTTCACCGCGGATGCGGAGACGTTCCCGAAGCAGTCGGTGGTGAACGAGACCCGCGGCCACTGGTACCTGCGCCAGCTGCGCGGGTCGTCGAACCTCACCGGCGGGCGCTGGATGGACCTGATGTCGGGCAATCTCAGCCACCAGATCGAGCACCATTTCTATCCCGACGTGCCGGCGAACCGCTACGCGGCGATGGCGGTCGAGGTGCGCGAGATCTGCACGCGCTACGGCCAGCACTACAACACCGGCTCGCTGCCGAAGCAGTTCGGGCAGGTGATCTGGCGCATCGTGCGCCACGCGTGGCCGAGCCGGCCGGCGGTGCGTGCGGCACAGCGGCTGGAAGGCGTGCCGGGCTGAGCGCCGGCAATCGCCGAACCGAAGCGATCAGTCCGCCTCGGGCTTCGGCTTGACCAGTAGCGATTCCAGCACCGCCATGCGCACGGCGACGCCGTTCGCGACCTGCCTGAGGATCAGCGACTGCGGGCCGTCGGCCACGGCGTCGTCGATCTCCACGCCGCGGTTGATCGGGCCGGGATGCAGGACCGCGGCGCCGGGGGCGGCGCGCTGCAGGCGGGCGGCGGTCAGGCCGTAGTCGCGGTGGTAGTCGTCGAGCGAGGCGACGAGGCCCTGCGCCATGCGTTCGCGCTGCAGCCGCAGCATCATCAGCACGTCGACGCCCTCGATCGCTTCGTCGAGGTCGTCGGTGACGGTGCAGCCGTGGAGCATGCCGCCGCTGTCGTCGACCGGCGGCAGCAGCGCGGCCGGGCCGCAGATGCGGATCTCGCCCGCGCCGAGCGTGCGCAGCGCGTGCAGGTCCGAGCGCGCGACGCGCGAGTGCAGCACGTCGCCGACGATCGCGACCTTCAGCCGCGAGAAATCCTGTCCGAAGCGCCGGCGCAGCGTGAGCATGTCGAGCAGGCCCTGGGTGGGATGCGCGCTGCGGCCGTCGCCGGCGTTGATCAGCCGCGTTTCGGGATCGATGTGGCGCGCGAGTGCGTTGAGCACGCCGTCCTCGTGGTGGCGGATCACGAAGCCGCGCACGCCCATCGCCTCGATGTTCTTCAGCGTGTCGCGCGCGGTCTCGCCCTTGGTGGTCGAGGATGTGGCTGCGTCGAAGTTCAGCACGTCCGCGCCGAGGTTCTGCGCGGCGCGCTGGAAGCTCAGCCGGGTGCGCGTGGAAGGTTCGAAGAACAGCGTGCACATCGCGGTGCCGCGCAGCGCATCGGGCGCGGCTTGGCCATCGGCGAATTCCTGGGCGCGGTCGAGCAGCCGCGACATCGTGGCGCGGCTCATGCCGTCGAGCGTCAGCAGGTGGTGCAGCACGCCCCCGGCGTTGGTCTGCAGTTCGGATTTGTAGCCCCGCGTGTTGGGGAAGAGACTGTCGGGGGTCACGGGCATCACTCCTCGATCGGGATCGCGTCGTGCGGCGAGGCCAGCCAGCGTTCGACGATCACCGCCGCGGCCACCGCGTCGAGGAGATCGGCGTCGCGGCGCCTGCGCCGGCCGTCGGCGCGCTCGGCGGCGAAGCGCCGCGCGGCCTCCTGGGAACTGTTGCGCTCGTCCACCATCGCGACCGGCAGCGCGAAGCGCGCGCGCAGTGCGCGGGCGAAGGCGCGGGCGCGCTCGCGGATCGGCTGGTCGCCGCCGTCCAGCGTCATCGGGTCGCCGACGATGAAGCCGGCCGGGCGCCATTCGCGCTGCAGTTTCTCGACCGCCTGCCAGTCGATCTGGTCGTCGTGCACGTCGACCACGGCCAGCGCGCGCGCGCCCAGGCCGAAGCCGCTGCTGACCGCCACGCCGATGCGGCGGGCGCCGACGTCGAAGCCGAGGATGGTCGCGTCGGCGCGCAGCGGCTCAGGCATGGCCGCTGTAGTCGGTCATCCGCAGCAGGTCGACGCCGATGTGGCCGGCGGCGGCTTCCCAGCGCGCCTCCAGCGGCAGCGAGAACAGCAGCGCGGGGTCGTAGTCGGCGGTGATCCAGCTGTTGTCGGCCAGCTCCTGTTCGAGCTGACCCGCGCCCCAGCCGGCGCAGCCCAGCACCACGGTGGCGCGGCGCGGGCCGTCGCCGCGGGCGAGGGCGTTGAGCACGTCGCGCGAGGTGGTCACGTGCAGGCCGTCGGCGACCTGCAGGCTGGAATCCCAGCGGCCGTCGCCGTCGTGCAGCACGAAGCCGCGCTCGCCGTGCACGGGACCGCCGGCCAGCACGCGCTCGTTGCGCAGGCGCAGGTCGCCGTCGGCGATGCCCATCTGGTCGAGGACATCGCCCAACCTGTATTCGGACGGGCGGTTCAGCACCAGGCCCATCGCGCCGTCGGCATCGTGCCGGCAGATCAGGGCGACGGTGCGCGAAAAGGTCGGGTCGGCCAGCGACGGGACGGCGATCAGCAGCTGGTTGGCGAGGAAGGTCGACTCGGGCAGCATGCGATCATTGTACGGGACGCCGCCGTCCCGCCGCTTCGATCCGATGCCTTCGTCCGGTCCCGGAACGACGGAAGCCGGCGCAGGGCCGGCTTCCGCGGGTCGCGCCTGAAGCGGCGTTCAGGCCGCGAACGGCACGCCGGTCTTCTCCTTCAGCTCGTCGACGCTGATGCCCGGCGCCGCTTCCAGCAGCTTCAGGCCGTCGGCGGTGACGTCGAACACGGCCAGGTCGGTGATGATCCGGTCGACCACGCCCACGCCGGTCAGCGGCAGCGTGCACTGCGGCAGGATCTTGTGCTCGCCGTTCTTCGCGGTGTGCTCCATCAGCACCACCACGCGGCGCACGCCGGCGACCAGGTCCATCGCGCCGCCCATGCCCTTGACCATCTTGCCGGGCACCATCCAGTTGGCGAGGTCGCCCTGGTGGGTGACCTGCATCGCGCCGAGGATGGCGAGGTCGATGTGGCCGCCGCGGATCATCGCGAACGAGTCGTGGCTGCCGAAGTAGCTGGCGCCGGGGCGCGCGGTGACGGTCTGCTTGCCGGCGTTGATGAGGTCGGCGTCGACCTCGTCGTCGGTCGGGAACGGGCCGATGCCGAGCAAGCCGTTCTCGCTCTGCAGCCACACGTCCATGCCGTCGGGGATGTGGTTCGCCACCAGCGTCGGCAGGCCGATGCCGAGGTTCACGTAGGCGCCGTCGGTGAGTTCGCGGGCGGCGCGCTGCGCCATTTCGTCGCGGGTCCAGGCCATCACTTCTCTCCCTGGCGCACGGTGCGCTGTTCGATGCGTTTCTCGGGCGCGGCATTCACCACGATGCGGTCGACGTAGATGCCGGGCAGGTGCACGTGGTCCGGATCGATCTCGCCGATCTCGACCAGCTCTTCGACCTCGGCCACGCAGACCTTGCCGGCCATCGCGCAGGCCGGGTTGAAGTTGCGTGCGGTCTTGCGGAAGACCAGGTTGCCGGCCTTGTCGGCCTTCCACGCCTTCACCAGCGAGACGTCGGCCTTCAGCGCGGTCTCCAGCACGTACCAGTGGCCGTCCGGGAACTGCCGGGTTTCCTTGCCTTCGGCGACCACGGTGCCGTAGCCGGTGCGGGTGAAGAACGCCGGGATGCCGGCGCCGCCGGCGCGCAGGCGCTCGGCCAGCGTGCCCTGCGGGTTGAATTCCAGCTCGAGCTCGCCGGCGAGGTACTGGCGCTCGAATTCCTTGTTCTCGCCGACGTACGACGAAATCATCTTCCGGATCTGCCGGGTCGCCAGCAGCTGGCCCAGGCCGAAACCGTCGACGCCGGCGTTGTTGGAGATCGCGGTGAGGTCCTTCACGCCGGAATCGCGCAGGGCGGCGATCAGCGCTTCGGGGATGCCGCAGAGGCCGAAGCCGCCGACCGCGAGGGTCTGGCCGTCGGCGACGAGGCCGTCGAGCGCGGCGGCGGCGCTCGGGAAGACTTTCCGGGTGCTCATGCCGGCACCTTGCGGCACGGCGCGTGTTGCGGGCGGGTCATCGGGGCTCCTCGGTGGGCGGATCGGAGGGGATGGCAAGACGGGGCGATCCGCGGGCCGTGCAGTGTAGCGCCGGGCTCCGGACGGACGACACCGTACTTTGGGGCAGGGGCGACGCCGGCCCCGGGACGAGCCCGGCAAGCCGGCCAGAACAAGCCGGCTGGAACAAGCCGGCTAGAATCGGCCCATGCCGCGCATCGCCCTCGTCACCGCCATCGCCACCGTCGCCCTCGACGACGACCTGCCGCCGCTGCTCGACGCCTGCGCCCGCGCCGGGCTGGTGGCCGAAGTCCGCGCATGGGACGACTTCACCGTGTCCTGGGCGCGCTACGACGCCGTGGTGCTGCGCTCGCCGTGGGATTACCACCTGCGCCGCGACGCCTTCCTGCACTGGTGCGCGCGGGTCGCCTGCACGACCCGGCTGTTCAATCCGCTCGAAGTCGTGCGCTGGAACACCGACAAGCGCTATCTCGCGGATCTCGAGGCTGCGGGCGTGCCGGTGGTGCCGACGCGTTTCGTCGCGCCCGACGCCGAACCACTGCCGGCGATCGACGCCTGCCTCGCCGCGTTTCCCGACGCCGCAGAACTGGTGGTGAAGCCGACCGTCAGCGCCGGCTCGCGCGATACCCAGCGTTATCGCCGCGACCAGGCGCTGGCCGCCGCCAACCACGTCGGCACGCTGCTCGACGCCGGCCGCGACGCGATGCTGCAGCCCTACCTCGACGCGGTCGACGTGCGCGGCGAAACCGCGCTGCTGTATTTCGACGGCGTCTTCAGCCACGCCATCCGCAAGGCCGCGCTGCTGCGCCCGGATGCGGCCGGCCTCGACCACACCGCGGTGCCCGAGGCGATCGCCGCGCGCACGCCCGACGCCGACGAACTGCGCGCGGGCGAGGCGGTCCTCGCCGCGCTGCATGCCCGCACCGGCGGGCCGCTGCCGTATGCGCGCATCGACCTGATCCGCGACGCCGACGGCGCGCCGCGGCTGCTGGAACTCGAATTGGTCGAACCCTCGCTGTTCTTCGCGCAGGCGCCGGAGGCGGCGGACCGCTTCGCCGCGGTGCTGCAGCGGTGGACGGCGGCTGAATCGCCCCTCTGAGCGCACGTCCGGGGCGGGCGAGGCGATCGGCTACCATGCCGGCCTGCCGTCCCGCCGGAACCTCGCCATGAACGCCGCCCTCGAGCGCCACGACCACGCCGCGCGCGTCGACTTCGTGGTGGAACTCGCCGGCCGCCTGCACGCCTACGGCACCACCGCGCACCGTCTCGAAGGTGCGGTGATGGCGGTGGCGTCGCGGCTGGGCCTGGAGTGCGGCGTGTGGTCCAACCCGACCGGCATGATCCTGTCCTTCGGCGAAGCCGGCCGCGGCCGCCGCGACACCGTGCGCGTGGTGCGGCTGCCGCCGGGCGAAACCGACCTCTACAAACTCTGCGAGGCCGATCGCATCGCCGAGGACGTGATGGGCGGCGCGCTGGATCTCGAAGCCGGACACGCCGCGCTGCGCGCGCTGGATCGTCCGTCCGGCTGGCGCGGGCAGACGGTCTCGCTGCTCGCCTTCGGCCTGTCCGCGGCCGCGGTCGCCGGGCTGTGGCGCCTGCCGTGGCTGGACATCGCCGTCGCCGGGCTCACCGGCCTGCTGATCGGCGTCCTCGACTGGGCCACGCAGGATCGCCCGCGCCTGAAGGAAGCCAGCGACGCCATCGCCGCGATGGTCGCCGGCACGGTCGCGGTGCTGGTGGCGACGTTCGTCGGCCCGCTCAACCTCAACACGGTCATCATCTCGTCGCTGATCGTGCTGATGCCCGGCATGTCGCTGACGAATGCCGTCAACGAACTCACCAACCAGAACCTCGTGTCCGGCACCGCGCGCTTCGCCGGCGCGATGACCACCATTCTCAAGCTCGCCATCGGCATGATGGTCGCGCTCACCGCCGCCGAGATGATCGGGCTCGTGCCCGAGGTGCGCGCGCTGCGGCCGCAGCCCGACTGGGTGGAAGGCCTCGCGCTGCTGCTGGGCACGTACGCGTTCGCGGTGCTGTTCCGCACCCGCCGCCGCGATTATCCGGTGGTGATGCTGGCGGCGGCGACCGGTTATCTGATCTCGCGCTTCGTCGGCGGCGCCTGGGGCACCACGGTCGGCGTGTTCGTCGCCGCGCTGGCGATGACCGCCGCCGGCAACGCGTTCGCGCGTTTCGCGAACCGTCCCGGCGCGCTGGTGCGCCTGCCCGGCATCATCATGCTGGTGCCCGGCAGCGCGAGCCTGCGCGGCCTGCTGGCGCTGGTGCAGGGCGGCAGCATGGAAGCGGGGCAGGGCGCGGTGCTGGCCGCGCTCAACATCCTCCTGGCGCTGGTCGCCGGCCTGCTCTTCGGCAACATCCTGATTCCCACGCGTCGGAATCTCTGAATCGCGTGCGCCGCGCATTCGATCGCGCAGGAAACGAAAACGCCGGCTTGCGCCGGCGTTCCAGAGCGATGGTCGCGACACCATGCCGCGACCATCGGCGACTCACTTCTTGATCAGGAACTCTTCGACCTTCTTGCCCTTCTTGACCTGTTCCGCCAGCCAGCGCGGCTGCTTGCCGCGGCCGGTCCAGGTTTCCTTGGGATTGGCCGGATTGCGGTATTTCGGCGCGACCTTCCTGCCGGCGGTCTTCGATGCCTTCGCCGCCTTGCCGCCCGCGGACGCCTTCGCGCCGCCGAACAGCTCGTCGATGCTGTAGCCCTCGGCCTTGGCGAGCGCCGCGAGCTTCTTGCGGACGCCGGCGATGGGCTTGCGCTTGGTGAGCGCGCTCTTCTGCTTCTGGGCCTGGGTGATCAGAGTATCCAGGTCCTTCTGCGAGAACCCTTTGAGATCGAATGCCATGGTGACTCCGGATGACGAGGGGAATTCTCCGGGCGGAGAAAACCGCGGGGAGGGGGGCGATGATAATCCATTCGCGAGACCTGTCGAAACCGGTCGATTTGCCGGAAAACCGGCGTTTCGTCTCGGAATAATCCCCGTCCCGCCCGCGGATTACCGGGCGCGATGATTTCCGGAATCAACCGCGACCCGGCAGCAGGCGTTCCAGCAGCGCGTCGCGATCGAGCGATTCGGCCTCGCTCGCACGACGGGCGCGATATTCGAACGTGCCGGCCGCGAGGCCGCGTTCGGACACCACCACGCGGTGCGGGATGCCGATCAATTCGATGTCCGCGAACATCGCGCCCGGGCGCAGGCCGCGATCGTCGAGCAGCGTTTCCACCCCGGCCGCGTTCAGTTCGTCGTACAGCGCCTGCGCGGCGGCGGCGACGGCCGCGTCGTTCTTCGGATTGATCATGCAGACTGCAACCTGCCACGGCGCCATCGGCGCCGGCCAGACGATGCCGGCGGCGTCGTGGCTCTGTTCGATCGCCGCCGCGACGATGCGGCTCACGCCGATGCCGTAGCAGCCCATCGCGGGCGTTGCGGCCTTGCCGCTGGCGTCGAGCACGGTCATGCCCATCGCCTCGGAATATTTGCGGCCCAGCGCGAACACGTGGCCGACCTCGATGCCGCGCGCGATCGCCAGCGTGCCCTTGCCGTCGGGCGAGGGATCGCCGGCGACGATGTTGCGGATGTCGGCGACCTGGTCGGGTTCCGGCACGTCGCGGCCCCAGTTCACGCCGGCGATATGGAAACCCGCCTCGTTCGCGCCGACCACGAAATCGTGCATCGCCGCGACCGTGCGGTCGGCGACCACGCGGATGGTTTTCTTCGGCGCGATCGGGCCGAGGAAACCGGGTTCGCTGCCGAGGTGCTCGAGGATTTCCGCTTCGGTGGCGAGGCGATATTCGGCGAGGCCGTGGAGTTTCGCCAGTTTGATGTCGTTGACGACGTGGTCGCCGCGCACCAGCGCGAGCACGAACTGCGGCGCGCCGTCGCCGCCGGTGCCCATGACCGCCACCGATTTCACCGTGCGCTGCAGCGGAATGCCGAGCAGCGCGGCGACGTCCTCGCAGGTCTTCTGCGTCGGCGTCTCGACCTTGCGCAGCGTTTCGGTGGCGGCGCCGCGTTCGCCCGGCGACACGGCTTCGGCCAGCTCGATGTTCGCGGCGTAATCGGAACCGTCCGAGAAGGCGATCGCGTCCTCGCCCGATTCGGCCAGCACCTGGAATTCGTGCGAGGCGCTGCCGCCGATCGCGCCGGTGTCGGCGAACACCGCGCGGAACTTCAGCCCCAGCCGCGTGAAGATGCGGCCGTAGGTGTCGTACATGTTGCGGTATTCGGCGTGCAGCGAGTCGTCGTCGATGTGGAACGAGTACGCGTCCTTCATCAGGAACTCGCGCGCGCGCATCACGCCGAAGCGCGGGCGGATCTCGTCGCGGAACTTGGTCTGGATGTTGTAGAAGTTCACCGGCAGCTGCTTGTAGCTGCTCAGCTCCTGCCGGGCGAAATCGGTGATCACTTCCTCGGCGGTGGGACCGTAGCAGTATTCGGCCTCCTTGCGGTCCCTGATCTTCAGCAGCTGGCCGCCGAATTTCTGCCAGCGCCCGGTTTCCTCCCACAGCTCGCGCGGCTGGATCGTCGGCATCAGCAGTTCGATCGCGCCGGCGCGATCCATTTCCTCGCGCACCACCGCCTCGACCTTGCGCAGCACGCGCAGGCCCAGCGGGCTCCAGGTATAGAGGCCGGCCGCGAGCTTGCGCAGCATGCCCGCGCGGAGCATCAGCTGGTGGCTGACGACTTCGGCGTCGGCGGGAGTTTCCTTTTCGGTGCGGAGATGGAACTGCGACAGGCGCATCGGACGGGCTCGCGGGGGGTCGAATTCCCCATTTTGCCCGATGTCGCCGACCCGCGCTGCGGACCGGCCGGTGGGCGCCGTCGTCGCGGATCAGGGTGCGGACTTGGCCTGGCCGCAGTTCACGCGCGCGACGGTCTGGGCGATGTCGAGCTGTTTCTGGCGCCCGTCGTCGTCGAGGGCCTGGTCGGGCTGGCCGTCGCCGTTGCTGTCGAGCTGCAGCTGCCGGCCGCTCTGCAGCAGTTCGATGTTGCGCAGCGCCGTCTCGCACTGCGGCGACTGCTGCTGGCTGGCCGGCGCGGCGGCCTGGGCCGGTCCGGTGCCTTCGCGGTGGCTGATCGTCCGCATCTGGTACTTGCCCTGCGTCGGCGGGGTCTGCGAATAGTGGGTCACGCCATTCGCGTCCTTCCACTGGTAGACATCGCCGGCGAAGGCGGCCGGGGCGGCCAGGACGGAAGCGGCGAGGAGGGCGGTGCGGAGCGCGCGGATCATGGCGTTACCTGTGGAATGGCGGATGGAACCCCCTGCGACCGCGCGATTGCAACACCCCGGGGCGGCACGCGCAAGCGCGGGCGCGACCCGTGGCGACCGTGGTTCGGCCCCGGTTCGGGCGCGCTGCGCTCCGGTTACACTGCGCCCATGAGCCCCGCCGCCGACACCCCGCCGCCCCGCCGCAGCCGCGGCATCTACCTGCTGCCGAACCTGTTCACCACCGGCGCGCTGTTCTCGGGCTTCTTCGCGATCATCGCCGCGTCGCAGGGCCGCTTCGGGGCCGCCTGCGTGGCGATCTTCGTCTCCGCGGTGCTGGACGGCCTCGACGGCCGCGTGGCGCGGATGACCAACACCCAGACCGAATTCGGCGTGCAGTACGACTCGCTGGCCGACCTGATCAGCTTCGGCATGGCGCCGTCGCTGGTGATGTACCACTGGGCGCTGGAGTCGATGAAGCTCGACGGCGCCACCGCCGGCAAGATCGGCTGGCTGGGCGCGTTCCTCTACGCCGCCTGCGCCGCGCTGCGGCTGGCGCGCTTCAACAGCCAGGTCGGCACGGTCGACAAGCGCTGGTTCATCGGCCTGCCGTCGCCTTCGGCCGCGGGGCTGATGGCGAGCTTCGTCTGGACCCTGCACGACCTCGGCTGGACCGGCGAAGAATTGCGTTATCCGGCACTGGCTATCACCGTCTTCGCGGGCCTGCTGATGGTCAGCCGCTTCCGCTACCCCAGCTTCAAGGGCGGCCGGGGCCCGCAGGCCGACCGCGTGCCGTTCATCGTGCCGCTGCTGGTGATCCTTGCGATCATCGGGCTGGTGATCGATGCGCCGAAGGTGCTGCTGGCCGTGTTCGCCACCTTCGCCCTGGCCGGGCCGCTGATCGCGCGGCGCATGGCCCGTCGCGGCGCGAGCGTGGAGCCGGCGTGAACGCGGCGCTCTGGGATCCGCTGCAGTGCGAGATGCTGGCGGCGATGGGGCTGCCGGTGCAGCGCATAGCCGGGGCCGCGACGCCAGCGATGCCGACCATCGCCACGACCGCCACGGTCGCTGCCGTGGTCGAAGCGCCGTCGGCGCCCGCGATGGCGCTCGACGATCCGCTGCTGCTCGCCCTGCTGCGCGCCGCCGGCCGTGCCCGCGACGCCGCGGACGCCGCGCTGCTCGCACGCGGCTGGCCGTCGCCGCAGGCGCTGCGCCGCGATCCCGCGGCCAAGCGCGCGCTGTGGCCGCACCTGCGCGCGCTGAGGCGCACGACGTGAACGCCGAGCGCTCGCCCGGGCAGGCGGACGGGCCGCCGACCACCACGCTCCGCGCGATGCGCGAGAGCGACCTCGACATGGTCATGGCGATCGAGACCCGCGCCTACGCCTTCCCGTGGACCGTCGGCATCTTCCGCGACTGTCTCAACGCCTGCTATCCGGCGTGGCTGCTGGTCGACGGCGAAGTGGTGATCGGCTACGGCATCCTCAGCGTCGCCGCCGGCGAGGCGCACATCCTCAACATCTGCATCGCGCCCGAGGCGCAGGGCCACGGCCACGGTCGCCGCCTGCTGCGCGCCTTGATCCGCCTGTCGCGCCAGCAGCGCGCGGCGCGCATCTTCCTCGAAGTGCGGCCGTCGAACCCGAAGGCCATCGCGCTGTACCACGACGAGGGCTTCAACGAGATCGGCCGCCGCCCGCGCTATTACCCGGCGAACATGGGCCGCGAGGACGCGATCGTGATGGCGATGGAGTTGCTGGAGGCGTAGGGCGTTTCGGTTCTGTGCGACAGGCACCAGCCGATAGTCGACCGGTAGAGCCGCATTCAGGCCGCTGCTTTGCATGACGCAAAAGCTGAAAGCAACCGCACCGGCCTGCAGGCCGCTCTTCCGCCCAACGCCGCCTCCGCATGGACGCCGCCCCCACCCC
>JBQCJG010000152.1:0-7403 GCA_051952955.1 Lysobacteraceae bacterium
TGACCCGCAAGCAGCGCGACGACCTGCGCGAGGTCGACGACTGGCTCTACGCTTGGCGCTGGCAGCCGGCGGTACGCGCGCCGCTCCGCGCCGGCGGCCGCTGGCTGCTGGTGCACGACGCGGCGTCGCCGGCCGACGCGCTGGCGCAGGCGCTGCGTGCGGCCGGTGCGGCCGACGTGCAGGCGCTGCCGGCCGAGGCGTTCGCCGACGGTCTCGATGCGGTGAATGATGCGATCGACGGCGCGGCCTTCGACGGCGTCGTGTTCGACGCCGCCGTGCCCGCGGCCGACGCGGTCGACGCACCGCCCGCGGGCGCGGCGTTCGCGCCGCTGCTCGCGCTGCTGCGCCGGTTCGGCGGCGCCGAGCGATCGACGCGGACGCCGTTCGTGATCATCACCCGCGATGCCCAGGGCGTGCCCGGCCACGACGACGGCGCGGACGCGCTGCGCGGCGTCGGGCAGTCGCCGCTGATCGGCCTCGCCCGCGTCGCGGCGAACGAGTTCCCGTCGCTGCGCGTGCGTCTGGTCGATATTGCCGGCGACGCCGACGAGATCGAGGCGCTGGCCGCCGAAGCGCTGGCGGACGACGACGAAGAGGAAATCGCGCTGCGCGCCGGCCAGCGCCACGTGCATCGCATGGTGCGCACGACGGCCGCCGATGCGAAGCGCGTCGCGCCGCCGGTCGACGCCACCGCGTTCTCGGATGCCGCGGCGTACGTCATCACCGGCGGGTTCGGGGGCTTCGGACTGGAGGCCGCGGACTGGCTGGTCGGGCAGGGCGTGCGTCGCCTCGCGCTGGTCGGTCGTCGCGGCGCCGCCACGCCCGAGGCGCGCGCCCGGCTCGAGGCGCTGCGCGCGCAGGGCGCGACGGTGCTGGAGATCGCCGCCGACATGGCCGACGACGCGCAGGTGGTCGCGCTGCTCGCGCGCATCCGCGACGAACTCGGGCCGATCGAAGGCGTGTTCCACGCGGCCGCGGCACTGGACGACGCGGTGATCGCGCAACTGGCGCCGGCGCAGGTCGACAACGCGATGGGCGCGAAGTGCCGCGGCGCATGGCTGCTGCATCGGCACACCGCGCAGGATCCGCTGCGGCATTTCGTGCTGTTCTCGTCGATCTCGGCGATGGTCGGCGGCACCGGCCAGGCCTCTTACGCGATGGCCTGCAGCTACCTGGACGGCCTCGCGCGGCATCGCCGTGCGCGCGGCCTGGTCGCGACCTCGCTCGACTGGGGCGCCCTGCGTGACGTCGGCATGGCCACGCGCTACGGCGACGTCGAGCGCCTGCTCGGCAGCACCGGCCTCGGCCTGTTCACGCCCGCGCAGGCGGTCCGGCTGCTCGCCCTCGCCACGGCGTGGCAGCCGGTCGAACTCGGCATCGCGCAGATGGACTGGGCGCAGTGGGCGCGGACGTACCCGACCTGGGGCGCGTCGCCGAAGTACCGCGACCTGCTCGCCGCGGCACCCGCCGCGCAGGTGGCCGCGGCCGGCACCGCCGGCGGCGCACTGCGCGCGCGATTGCTGGCCGCCAGCCCCGAGGCGCGCGAAGCCGAAGTCGCCGACCGGTTCGCGCAGCTGCTGGCCGAGACCCTGGGCGGGTCGGTCGAGGCGATCGATCGGAGCGTGCCGCTGCCGGGCCTCGGCCTGGATTCGATGATGGCGCTCGACCTGCTGGCCGCGCTCGACACCGAATTCGGCGTGAAGGTCCCGATGCTGATGGTGATGAAGGGCAACAGCATCGAACAGCTCGCGCCGATGGTGGCCGCGATGATCGTCGAATCCGCGGCCACGGAGGCCGCGCCCGCGGCGGCGCCGGGAACGCGCCACCGCGATCTGCCCGAAGAACTGGACCTCGAGTCCGTCGAACGTTTCATCGCCGGCCTCGGCGACCTGGACGACGGCGAGATCGAGCGTCTCCTGCAGCGCGTCATGCATGAAGAGGATGCCACGCCATGACGGTCGTCTCGATCGATGAATTCCGTGCCGCGGACAAGCGGCAGCAACTGGTGGACGCGCTCCGCCGCAAGGCGCGCCGCCAGAGCGTGCTCGCGCCGCTCTCGCACGGCCAGAAGGCGCTGTGGTTCCTGCACCTCAGCGCGCCCGACAGTCCCGCCTACCACGTGTCCTTCAGCGCGCGCATCCATTCGCCGCTGGACGTCGACGCCCTGCGTCGCGCGTTCGCGCAGCTGGTCGAACGCCACGGCGCGCTGCGCGCGCGGTTCCGCATGCAGGACGGCGTGCCGGTGCAGGAGATCGCCGGCGACCTCGAAGGCCAGTTCCGGGTGCACGAGGCCGCAGGCCTGGACGACGCGACGCTGCACGCGCGGGTGGAAGCCGCCTATCGCATGCCGTTCGACCTCGAACGCGGCCCGGCGGTGCGCCTGGACCTGTTCGCGATCGCGCCCGACGACCACGTCCTGCTGCTGACCGTGCACCACATCGTGTACGACGCCTGGTCGCTCTGGCTCAACCTCGACGAACTCGGCGCGCTGTACGCGGCGAACGTCGCCGGCGAGGCGGCGCCGCTGCCGGCGCTGCCGCACACCTACCGCGACCACGTCGCCCGCCACCAGGCGATGCTCGAAGGCGAGCGCGGCCGCGCGCTGTGGGACTTCTGGCGCGAGGCGCTGGCCGGCGATCCGCCGACGCTGCACCCGCCGCTCGACCGGCCGCGTCCGCTGGAGCAGACCTACAACGGCGCGTCGTACCGCTTCGCGCTGGGCGCCGAGCGCAGCCGCCAGGTGCGGCGCCTCGCGCAGGCGCGGGGCGTGACCCCGTTCGCGCTGCTGCTGGCGGCGTACCAGGTGCTGCTGCACCGCTACTCGGGCCAGGACGACATCGTGGTCGGCTCGCCGACGACCGGGCGCGGCGACGCCGAATTCTCCGGAGTCGCCGGCTACTTCGTGAATCCGGTGCTGCTGCGCGCGCGCTTCGACGACGCCCCGACCTTCGACGCGCTGCTCGACCGCGTGGCCCGCGCCGCGGTCGACGCCATGGCGCACCAGGACTTCCCGTTCCCGCTGCTGGTCGAACGCCTGCAGCCGCGCCGCGATCCGGCCTATGCGCCGCTGTTCCAGGTCTCGTTCGTGTACCAGAAGCCGCAGAAGTCGCGCAGCGGCATCGACTGGCTGGGCTGGACCGTCGAACCCGGGCGCCGCGTGCGCTGGGGCGGGCTGGAGATCGCCTACTTCGACCAGCCGCAGCAGGAAGGCCAGTTCGACCTGGAGCTGGAGATGCTGGACACCGGCGAGGACCTCGTCGGCGTGTTCAAGTACAACACCGACCTGTTCGAGCGTGCGACCGCGGTGCGCATGGCCGGCAGCTTCGAGGCGCTGCTCGACGGCCTGCTCGCCGATCCGGCCACACCGGTGCACCGGCTGCCGCTGCTGCCCGCCGAAGAGTCCCGCCAGCTCCGGCGCGCGACGCCGGTCGCGCCCAGCGATCCCGCGCAGCTGTCGTGCCTGCATCGCACCTTCGAGGCGCAGGTGCAGGCCAATCCGGGCTCGATCGCGATCACCGACGGCGACCTGCAGCTGCGCTACGACGACCTGAACCGCCGCGCGAACCGGCTCGCGCACTACCTCGTGCGCCACGGCGTCGAGGCCGAGACCCGGGTGGCGATCTGCCTGCCGCGCTCGTGGCGCATGCTGGTCGCGATGCTGGCGGTGGTGAAGGCCGGCGGCGCCTACGTGCCGATCGCGCCGGAAGCGCCGGCCGAACGCAACGCCTTCATCCTGGAGGACAGCGGCGCGGCGCTGCTGGTGGCGGCGTCCGATTCGGCGCGCGGCCTCACCCACGTCTGCCCGAGCCTCGTCGACCTCGACGCGGAAGCGGCGGAAATCGACGCCTGCCCGGACGCCAATCCGGACGTGCCCGCATCGATCGACCAGCTGCTCTACGTCATCTACACCTCCGGCTCCACCGGCAAGCCCAAGGGCGCGCTGGTGACGCACTTCAACGTCGCCCGCCTGTTCGCCTCGACCGATGCCTGGTTCGATTTCGGCGCGAGCGACGTGTGGACGCTGTTCCACTCCTTCGCCTTCGACTTCTCGGTCTGGGAGATCTGGGGCGCGCTGCTGTACGGCGGCCGGCTCTTGGTCGTGCCGTACCTCGTCTCGCGCGCGCCGGAGGAGTTCGTCGACCTGATCGACCGCGAAGGCGTGACCGTGCTCAACCAGACGCCATCGGCGTTCCGGCAGCTGATGGAAGCCGAGGCGCGTCGTCCGCTGCGCGCGGACACGCCGCTGCGCTACGTGATCTTCGGCGGCGAGGCGCTCGACCTGTCGATGCTGGGCGCGTGGTACGCGCGCCACGACGAGGCGCAGCCGCGGCTGGTCAACATGTACGGCATCACCGAGACCACCGTGCACGTCACCTGGCGGCCGCTGGGCCCGGACGACGTGGTGCAGGGCCGCAGCGTGATCGGCGCGCCGATCCCCGACCTGCACGTGCACGTGCTCGACAGCGCGCTGGAACCGGTCCCGGTCGGCGTGTCCGGCGAGATGTACGTCGCCGGCGACGGGCTGTGCCGCGGCTATCTCGACCGGCCGGAACTCACCGCCGAGCGCTTCATCGAACGCGACCTCGGCGGCGGCCGCAGCGTGCGCCTGTACAAGACCGGCGACCTGGCGCGGCGGCTCGCGGACGGCGACATCGAATACCTCGGGCGCGCCGACGACCAGGTCAAGATCCGCGGCTTCCGCATCGAACTGGGCGAGATCGAGGCCGCGCTCAACGCGCATCCGGGGATCGTCGCCTCGGTGGTGCTGGTGTGGCAGCACGAGGGCGACAAGCGCTTGGTGGCCTATGTCGTCGCCGAGCCCGACGCGACGCCGTCGACGAACGCGCTGCGCGACCACCTGCTGGCGCGTGTGCCGGATTACATGGTGCCGTCGGCGTTCGTGCCGATCCCGGTCATCCCGCTGAACGCGAACGGCAAGGTCGACCGCCGCGCGCTGCCGGCGCCGCAGCTGGACCGCTCCGGCAGCGCGCAGGCCTTCGTGCCGCCGCGCGACGCGGTCGAGCAGACCATCGTCCGCCACTGGGAAGACGTGCTGAAGCTGCATCCGATCAGCGTCCGCGACAACTTCTTCGAGATCGGCGGCCATTCGCTGCTGGCGGTGAACCTGATCGCGCGGCTGGAGCAGTCGTTCGGCCAGCGCCTGCCGATGGCGACGCTGTTCCGCCGGCCGACGGTGGAACAGCTGGCGCAGCAGCTGCGCGGGCAGGGCACGGCGGAGTCGCATCCGCTGCTGGTGCCGGTGCAGCCGCACGGCGAGGAACGTCCGTTCTTCTGCGTCGCGGGCGGCGGCGGCAGCGTGCTGTACTACTACCCGCTGGCGATGCACATGGGCGATGCGCGGCCGTTCCTCGGCCTGCAGGCGGTGGGCCTGGACGGCGACCGTCCGCCGCTGGAGACGGTCGAGGCGCTGGCCGCGGCGCAGCTGGAGGCGATCCGCGCGGTGCAGCCGCACGGCCCGTACCTGCTCGGCGGCCACTGCTTCGGCGGCTCGGTCGCGTTCGAGATCGCGCAGCAGCTGCGGCGCCTGGGCGAGGAGGTCGCGCTGCTGGTGCTCGTCGACGTCCCGTCGCGCTACATCGAGACCAGCGAATCCGCGGCCGCGCGCGACAGCGCCGGCTGGATCGCGCGCCTCGGCGCGGTGATCGAGGAGTCGTCCAACGTCGTGCTCGGCCTGCGCGAGGAAGATCTGCGCGGCCTCGACGCGACGGCGCAGCTGGAAGCGCTCAACGCGCGACTGCAGTCGATCGGCGCGATGCCGCCGGGCGCGGACGTGGCCAGCGTGCGCGGCCTGCTCGACGTGTTCGTCGCCAACAGCCGGGCCCGCTACACGCCGAGCGGCGTGCATCCGGTGCCGATCGCGGTGCTGCGCGCGGGCGAGCACCACCCCGACTACGACTTCTCCGTCGCCGACGACCCGGGCACCACGCCCGCGACGTCGACGATGGGCTGGCGCGCGTACGCCGCGGGCCCGGTCGAGGTCGAGGTGGTGCCGGGCAACCACATCACCATGCTGTCCGCCGAGCATGCGCCGCACCTCGCCCGCGCCATCGCGCGCCGGCTCGACGCCGTCTCGCAGGCGCTCGACGCCCGCGAGCGCGCCCGGGTCCCGACGCCGGCGCACGCCGACGACGCGCCGGCCTGACCGGCGGTTCCGTTTCCTCCCCTCCGTCTTCACCCAAGCCCGCGATCGGCGCCGCACCGATCGCGACGGTCCATCCGGCTGCGGTATCAGCACTGTCCCCCCCACTCTCCAAGGAGATCGACGTCATGAAGAGGTTCCTCAACACGGTGCGCATCGCGCTGCTCACGGCGATCGCGTGCGCCCTGCCCGCCACGTCGTTCGCGGCGGACGCCCCCAAGCCGCCGAGCGAGCTGATCATCATCAGCGGCTCGCTGTCCGACGTCGGCAACTACTACGCCGTCCACGGCGACTTCGGCTATCCCTTCGCCCCGCACCGCAGCACCAACGGCCCGAACCTCGACGACTACTTCGCCGAGATCATGAACTTCGAGAACAAGCCGTCGATGCACCTGATCGGTCCGGTGCAGGGCAACAACTTCGCGGTGTTCCAGTCGCTGGCCCGCGGCAACGGCCCCGAGGACCTGCCGGCCCAGATCACCGCCTACCTCAACTCGCGCGGCGGCCGCGCCGATGCCGACGCCCTGCACCTGTTCCTGATCTCCGGCTCCGACGTCATCGACGCCCTGCTGCAGCCCAGCGACACCGTGGCCACCCAGATCATCGACGCCACCGTCCGCGGCCAGGAAGTGGCGCTGTGGCGCCTGATCAACGCCGGCGCGAAGAAGATCTACGCCCCGGGCTTCACCGACCTGGCCTACACCCCGTACGCGATCAAGAACCGGGTCGTGCCGCGCGCCCGCCGCATCAGCGAGGAGTACGACCGCAAGTACAACGCGATGCTCGACCGCATCGACCAGCAGCTGCTGGTGCAGCGCCGCACCGATGTCGAAGTGATCCGCTGGGACTTCCTGGGCTACACCCGCCGCCTGTTCAAGAACCCGCAGCAGTTCGGCTTCACCAACACCACCGACGCCTGCGTCGACCTGCTGCCGTCCGGCAAGTGCAACTTCGACAAGTTCATGTTCCTGGCCGAGTTCTTCCCGACCACGCGCGTGCACCGCCTGTTCGCCATCGCGATGGCGCAGAACCTGATCGACAGCAACCGCTGCCGCAGCCACCGCGGTCGCCAGGACCTGTACGGCACCTGCCGCGACGCGCTGAGCGGCAAGACGATCGACCTGCGCAACTGATCCGGGCGGGGGGGGCCGGGGCGCCCCCCCCCCCCCGCCCGCCCCCCCCCCCCGCGCGCGGGGGGGGCGGCCCCCCCCGCCCGGCGGCCCCCCCCCCCACCCCCCCCACC
>JBQCJG010000153.1:0-25762 GCA_051952955.1 Lysobacteraceae bacterium
ACGCGCCGCGGCTGTTCGCCGCGCTGCGACGCCCCTATGCCGACGCGCCCGCGCTCGAGGACGCACTGTCCGCGCTCGTCGCGGGCATGGCCGCCTGCACCGACGCGCGCAGCGACGCCCTGTGCGCCCTCGACCTCGCGCGCGAACGCGACCCGCGCTGGTTCCTCGCCGCGGACATGCTCGGCTACAGCGCCTACGTCGACCGCTTCGGCGGCTCGCTGCGCGGCGTCGCAGAACGCGCGCCCTACCTGCAGCGCCTCGGCGTGCGCTACCTGCACCTGCTGCCGTTCCTGCGCCCGCGCGCGGGCGAGAGCGACGGCGGCTTCGCGGTGCGCGACTACGACCGCGTCGATCCCGCGCTGGGCGACGACGCCGATCTCGACGCGCTCACCGCGCGGCTGCGCGCGGCGGGCATCAGCCTCTGCGCCGACCTCGTGCTCAACCACACCGCGGACGACCATCGCTGGGCGCTGGCCGCACGCGCCGGCGATGCGCGGTATCGCGATTACTACCACGTGTTCCCGGACCGCACGCTGCCCGACGCGCACGAACGCACGCTCGGCCAGGTGTTCCCGCTCACCGCGCCCGGCAACTTCACCGAAGTGCCGGGACTCGGCCACGTCTGGACCACGTTCTATCCGTACCAGTGGGACCTGAACTGGTCAAACCCGATGGTCTTCGCCGAAATGGCGCTGACATTGCTGCGGCTGGCGAACCGCGGGATCGAAGCGTTCCGGCTCGATTCCACCGCCTACCTGTGGAAGCGGCTCGGCACCGACAGCATGAACCAGCCCGAGGCGCACGCGCTGATCCAGGCGCTGCGCGCGGCCGTCGACATCGTCGCGCCCGGCGTGCTGCTGAAGGCGGAAGCCATCGTGCCCGCGCCGGCGCTCGTGCCGTATTTCGGCACCGGCGACGCCGCCGGCCACGAATGCCATCTCGCCTACCACAGCACGCTGATGGCCTCGCTGTGGGCCGCGCTGGCCGAACGTCGCGCCGATCCGCTGCGCGCCGCGTTCGCGCGTACGCCGGCATTGCCCGACGGCTGCGGCTGGCTGTCGTACCTGCGCTGCCACGACGACATCGGCTGGAATGTCCTGCGCGAGGAAGCCGAAGGCGGCGCGATGCACGCGCGCTTCGACCTCGCCCGCATCGCGCGCTTCTACGCCGGCGCCGAACCGGGCGGCGATGCCCGCGGCCGCGGCTTCCAGAATGCCGGCGACGACAGCGTCCACGGCACCAACGGCATGACCGCCGCGCTGTGCGGACTCGACGCCGCACGCGAACGCGGCGACGCCGCGGCGCTGGCTTCGGCGGAAGCGCGCTTTCTGCTGCTGCACGGCCTGATGCTGGCGGCGCCCGGCCTGCCGACGCTGTACATGGGCGACGAGATCGCGCTCGGCAACGACGAGGCCTATGCCGACGATCCCCTGCGCGCCGGCGAAGGCCGCTGGCTGCATCGCCCGGCGATGGACTGGGCGACGGCGGAGACGGTCGAACGCGCCGCGCTCGGCGGCGGCGCCGATGTCGACGGTGCGACGGACGACAGCGCGAGTCGCATCGGCATCGCGCTGCGCCGCATGCTCGCCGCGCGCGCCGCCGAGCCCGCGTTCCGCGGCGATGCGGCGACGCGCGTCGTCGGCTTCGACGATGCCGCGGTGCTCGGCCTGCAGCGCGGCGACGACGTGCTGGTGCTCGGCAATCTCTCGCCTCGCGAAGTCGCGGTCGTGCCGCAGGCCGATGCCGGGCTGCCGCTCGCCGGCTGGCGCGACCTGCTCGCAGGCGACGATACGCCGCAGACGCTGCCGGCCACGCTCGCACCGCATGCGCTACGCTGGCTGCGCCGCATCGACACGAGCGCCGCACGCGCATGACCGCCGACGATCACCCTGTCGCCACCGACGCCACGCCCGTGTACGCCGCGATCGAGGCCGGCGGCACCAAGTTCGTCTGCGCGATCGCCACTGCCGACGGCACGCTGCTCGAACGCGCACGCTTCGCCACGCGCGATCCCGCCGCGACGCTCGCCGAAGCCCGCGCGTTCTTCGACGCCGCATCGCAGCGCGTCGGCGCGCCGCGCGCACTCGGCATCGCGAGTTTCGGTCCGCTCGAACTCGATCCGCGCGCCGTGGCCTACGGTCGCCTGCTGCGCACGCCGAAGCCCGGCTGGCACGACGCCGACCTGCGCGCGCCGTTCGCGTCGATGCAGATCCCGATCGCGCTCGACACCGACGTCAACGCCGCGGCGCTCGCCGAAGCGCAGTGGGGCGCGGGCCGCGGCGACGACGGCGCGCCGTTCGACGGCACGCCGCTCGACAGCCTGTGCTACGTCACCGTCGGCACCGGCATCGGCGTCGGCGCCGTCATCGCGGGCAAACCGCTGCACGGCCTGCTGCATCCGGAAGTCGGCCACATCCACCCGCGCCGTCACGCCGCCGACGCCGGATTCGCCGGTGTCTGCCCGCACCACGGCGACTGCCTCGAAGGCCTCGCCAACGGCCCCGCGCTGGTCGCGCGGCTCGGCCACGACCTCGGCGATGCGCCCGACGCGCATCCGGTGTGGGACATCGAAGCCGACTACCTCGGCCAGCTCTGCGCCCAGCTCGCGCTCACGCTGTCGCCGCGCCGCATCGTGCTCGGCGGCGGCGTGATGCAGCACGACCGCCTGTTCGCCCCGATCCGCGCCCGCACCCGCCGCTGGCTCGGCGGCTACCTCGCCCGCGACGAGGTCGAAGGCGGCATCGACGCGTACATCGTGCCGCCCGGCCTCGGCGACCGCAGCGGGATCCTGGGCGCAGTGCTGCTGGCGATGCGCGCAACCGGGGACGATCGCGTCCGCTGAAGCCGCATCGCGGCCAGGGTGCGTGCGCGGCGGCGCCTCATGGATCGGTGCCCGTCGGCAGGACATCGGACAGCGCCTTCACCTCGGCGCTGAAGGCGGCCATGTCGAAGCGCTGCGGATCGTCGTGGCCGTCGGCGTAGGACTGGTCGAGCACGGCATGGAAGGCCGGGATCAGCCATTGGCCGCGACGCGCGCTCGCCACGACGTACAGCAGCGCGAGGCGTCGGTACTGGGCCGGCGCGAACCCGGGCGTCGGCGCATCGACGTCGTTGACCTTCTGCCCGGCGGCGGGCACGCGCGGACTGCCGATCCGCGGCTGGATGTTCTCGATGCCGACGAACAGGTCCGCCTTTTCCGCCACGTCGATGCAGGTCTCGAACTTCGTCGTCGCGATGCGATCCGCGAAGTCGACCTCGGTGATCGAACCGCCCGTCCGGTTGGTCATCGCATGCGCCGCACGATCCGGAAACGGCTTCGGGTGCCCGCCGAACGTCCGGTTGAACACCCAGGTGTCGGCATCGCGATCGGGCGGGAATTCGCCGCGCACCGGACAGCCGATGACGCTGCCGGCTTCCGAACAGTTGGGCGTGCTGGTGTCGTGGAGGATGACGTAGCGGGCGGTGATCGGCCTGGCCAGCGACCCGCCCACCGCCTCCGGCGGGATGCCGCGTGCGTCCAGCAACGCCTGCACGGACGCGACCGTCGGCGCCGGCGTGCCGACGATCCCCGCGAGGAACGGCGTGATCGTCTCGTCGCCGATCCGCCCGCGCCGTTTGACTTCGCGGGTCAGGCACGCGGCCTGCTGCGCCGGCGTTCCCGCGAAGGACCCGCTGGCCGGATCGAACCGGCAAGGCCCGGCGCGCTCCTGCTGCACGGACAGGCTTGGCTTCAGATCGCACTTCGCGGCGGATGCCGCAGGACTGACCGCCGACAGCGCCAGCCACGCGATGCCGCAGGACCACGACCGGATGGATGCGGAGACGGACGCCATTTCGATGCTCCCTGCTGGATGGAGTGGAGACGCGACGACAGCGCATCCTGTCTTTTGCACGACGCCGCGCCCACGGGACGAGCGCATGCCGCGCCGCTGCCTGCGCGTTCCCGCACGAAGCAGTCTGCGCCATTGGACACGTTCCGATCCGCGGCCTCCGCTGTCATGTCCGAGAGGCACGGGCTCGCGCCTGCGGATGGACGCCGCGCGGGACCTGAACAGGGACGGCCGTCAACACTCGACATTCCTGTCGCGGGACACGATGCCGGCGACCCGCGGCATGCCGCCACACCCGTGCTGCGCCGCGCCACCCCCGGCGGAAGCGGCGTGCTAGATTCGCCGTGCGATCGTCGGGTCGAACAGGGGCGAACCAGGCAGGTGCGATCGCGCCACCACCACTCGCTCATCCAGGAGCTTCCGGAATGCGCAAGACGTTCTCCATGGCAGGCCTGGTCCTGTCGCCGCTCGCCGCGGCCTTCGTGCTGATCGCCACCACGGCCTCGGCCTCTCCCCAAGAAGACACCATCGCGCCCGCGCTGCGGCAGGCGATGAAGCGCGACCTGAGCCTGACGGACGCTCAGCTCGGCCAATATCTCCAGACCGAGCGCCTCGCCCGGCAGCAGGCGAAGCTGCTCGAACAACAGCAGGGCCGCCAGTTCGCCGGCAGCTGGATCGAGCGCAAGGGCAACGGCGACTTCCAACTCGTCGTCGCGACCACGCGCTCCACCGCGCAGAAGGCGGCGCCCGGCATCGCCATCCGCAACGCACGCCACACGCTGGCCGAACTCCAGGACGCCAAGGGCCAGCTCGACATGATGCTCAAGCAGGGCGCGCGCGCGCCGCGCGGCGTCTACAGCTGGAGCGTCGACGTGACCACCAACAGCGTCGTCGTCGGCGTCGGCACGGGCGGCCAGCTCGCCGCCATCGACTTCATCGCGCGCAGCGGCGCGGATGCCAAGACCCTGCGCTTCGTGACCATGGACGAACAGCCGACGCTGCGCAGCACGCTGCAGGGCGGCCTCGGCTACCTGCGCAATCCGGGCGACGGCTATCTCTACGCCTGCTCGATCGGCTTCAACGTCACCAAGAACGGCACGCCGGGCTACGTCAGCGCCGGCCATTGCGGCGACGCGGGCGAAGCCGCGTACCTCGAAGGCGCGAGCGGCACGGGCCCGCAGTGGACGCTCGGCTCGCAGATCGGCACGTTCCAGGGCTCGACCTTCCCGAACCCCGGCAGCACCGGCACCGACATGGCGTGGATCCAGATCTCCGGCGGCCACACGCAGAGCGCCAGCGTCTACGGCTGGGGCAGCGGCGACGTGACCGTGAAGGGCAGCGCCGAAGCCGCGGTCGGCGCCGCGATCTGCCGCTCCGGCCGCACCTCGGGCTGGCGCTGCGGCGCGATCAAGGCCAAGAACGTGACCGTCAACTACCAGAGCGGCGAGACGATCGTGAACCTCACGCAGACCACCGCGTGTTCGGAAGGCGGCGACTCCGGCGGCTCGTTCATCACCGGCACCGGCCAGGGCCAGGGCGTGCTCTCCGGCGGCAGCGGCAACTGCAAGGGCCGCGCCGGCAAGCCCGGCGGCGGCAACAGCTACTACCAGCCGCTGGTGCCACTGCTGTCGTACTACGGGTTGACGCTGACGAGGGGTTGATCGATTGCGGCATAAGGAATGAGAAACGCCCCGGAGACGGGGCGTTTTTATGAGCGGGATATACCGTTCGATTGTGCTTCGCAACGCTTGTGATCTTTGCGAAAACCGGGATCCATTTGGCGGAGTAGAAATGCTCAAAAAACGAACGGAAAGGACCAATTTTTCGGTGTCCAGATGACGCGCCATGCCTCACCTGCTTGACATCCAAAGAGACCTTATTGGTTAAATTTATGTTTCGTATCGCCGCTCATCAGAAAAGAGAACAAATGTTCTCAATTATTGAGTACCTTGTACTCTATGAGCAGATCCCGCAACCGCAGCCTTGAAGTTCTAGCCTTTATCCAAGCGCGGATCGCGGCTGGAGAGCCGTCCCCGACGCTTGAGGAGATTGCTGCCGCGTGCGGTTTTAAGTCGAGAAGCGCAGCGCAGAAGCACGTGCGAGTGCTGGAGGCCGGAGGCCAACTCGAAGTCATACCGCATCGCGCGCGGGGTGCTCGCCCTAAGCGACCGAAGGAGCAGCCGGTCGGCGCAACACCGTTCTTTGAAGTTAATCCACGCGATATCTATGACCTCACGGATACGGATTTGCGCGCGCTCGTAGCGCGACTCTGCATGGCAACTGTTGCAGAACGCGGACATTCACCGACTGCCGTGATCTGGGGCGGGGATCAGAGGGCATCTGACGGTGGCATAGACGTCCGCGTTCAAGCTCCTAGCGGGTCTACCCTTTCATCGCCGCTTGAACGCCCCCCTGTAGGCCTGCAAGTCAAAGCCACCAAGATGGGCGCTACCGACATCCAACGAGAGATGTGTCCTAGCGGTCTACTGCGCTTGGCAATCCGTGATCTCATCGAGGCAAAAGGCACCTACATCATCGCCGCATCTGATCTTGTGGCTGACGAGGAATACCAACACCGCGTTGCGACAATGAAAGAGGCGGCCCGGTCTGCGAAGGGCGCCGACGAAGCCTCGTTCGATTACTTTGACTCCCGTCGCCTAGCGGACTGGACCAACCAACACCCGGGCGTTGTCGCCTGGGTTCGAAGCCGGCTGGGACGCCCCCTCCAAGGCTGGCAACCCTTCGGTCCGTGGACAACATCGAGCAATCGAGATGGAACGCTCTTCGCCGATCCCAAGCTGAGGCTTAGCGACCCACTTAATCGCGATAATAAGCTCACTCTCGTCGAAGGCTTGGCACACGTTCGACGGCAGCTACGCGCTGGCGGCAGCTCTGTTCGGCTGACCGGGTTGTCCGGTGTGGGAAAGACACGCTTTGCCCAAGCGCTCTTTGAAGCTTCGGCCGCTGATGACCCGCTGACGCCTGAGCTCGCTGTCTACACCGACACCGGCCATAGTCCCGTGCCATCTCCTCAAGCAGTACTAGACGAACTCCTTGCGGCTCGGCGCCACGCGATTTTGATTGTAGATAACTGCGGCACCGATCTGCACAACAAGCTAAGCGCCCGTTGTCGAGGCTCCGACAGGGTGAGCTTGCTAACCATTGAATACGACATCCGTGAGGATCTCGCTAACCAAACTAGCGTACTCCAGCTCGAAGCAGGCTCGGAGGAACTGATTGAGCATGTCATTGAACAGCAGTTTCCGCATATCTCGCAAGTCAATCGCCGCACGATTGCACGATTCGCCGACGGAAATTCGCGAGTAGCCATTGCGCTGGCACATACAATGGCGCGAAACGATTCACTCGCCGGGTTAAACGACGACGAACTATTCGATCGGCTTTTCTGGCTGGGCAAAGAGAAGAATCAAGAACTACGGCATGCCGCTGAAGCCTGCGCGCTGGTGTACTCGTTTGATATCGACGACGATGAAGGCGAACTCGCACAGCTCGCCACATTGGCTGACGCACGGCCATTTGTCTTATTCCGACATATTGCTGATCTGGAGAAACGTGGGCTTGCCCAGCGACGCGGCAAGTGGCGTGCAATTTTGCCTCATGCAATCGCAAATCGCCTTGCCGCGCACGCTTTGACCTCCATTCCGATGCCGCAAATCGAGCGGCATATTGTGCGCAACGGGATCCGGCTGCTCAAGTCTTTTTCCCGCCGACTTGGCTACCTGCATAAGTCTCCCGAAGCCATCGCGATCGTTCAGAGCTGGCTTTCAGCTGATGGTCGGTTAGGCGACATAACACGAATTAGCGATGATGAAATTGAGATTTTCGTCAACATCGCACCCGTCGATACAGCCGCCACGCTTGATGCGATTAAGCGCGCACTGAAAGGGCCGCATGGTGATGAGCTGCTCGCCAGCTCGTCCCCCATACGATCGGAAATAGTGGAAGTTATTCGCCAGATCGCGTACTACACGGTGCACTTCGACGACTGCATGACATTGCTTGTGCGTTTTGCGCAAGCCGAGGCCGCAGGAAATGGAGACAAGTCAACGCGGGACGTAATTTCATCACTATTCCAAATATATTTGTCTGGCACACACGCATCGACCGAACAACGTGCTTCCTGGGTGCGATCCGCAATGACTTCAAACAATTCTATTGTCCAGACAATTGGTCTCAAAGCACTGAGCAGAGCCTTGGAGTGCTACCACTTATCATCACACTACAATTTTGAGTTTGGCGCCCATGATCGAGATTATGGCTCATCGCCTCAGGGCCCCGAGGCCCGACGCTGGCTTGAAACCTTTATTGCAATTGCGGTTGAAGTAGCCACGTCGCATGAATCGGTCTCGGAAGAAGCGAGGAATGCGCTCGCCTCACAATTCCGTTCGCTTTGGACTTTTGGGGGAACGCTGGATGCACTTGAGTTGGCAACGCATGCGCTTCTGCCTATAGGATGGGAGCGCGGGTGGCTGGCGATTCGCCAGACACTTCGATTCGAAGGTAAAAAAGGCTTGGGCCAGACATCTTACGCTCGGCTCCTTCAATTGGAGAAGGATGCTCGCCCCACCAGCCTCGTTGGCCGCGTTAGAGCGATAGTGTTTAATACCACTTCTGCGGGCGTCGATTATGCAGACGGAGAGTCCGCATCTTCCGGCTATGATCGCGCGAACAATCTCGCACGTGAGCTTGGAGAACTCGTTGCGGTAGACAACGAGACCTTTACCGCATTGCTTCCCATGATCGTCTCGAACGTTCATGGCCGGCTTTGGTACTTCGGCGAAGGGCTCGCAGCAGCTGCCCCTTCGCTGCCCGCCTACTGGGAAAAGCTGACAGCCGCATTCGAAAGCACAGCGTCAGACGCACGTAACTTGCAGACCCTTCGCGGCTTCCTATACGCGACACATAAGAGAGATCGAAACGTTTTTGAGCAGTTTCTAGACGAAGCCATGGTGCGATCACCACTGGCGGAATGGGTGCCCGTCCTTCAGCTAAGCGCACCGCTTGATGAGCGCGGTTGCGATCGCCTTTTAGCATCAATGAATAACGCCAATGTTCCCGCATGGGTGTTTCAGCACCTGGGATACGGCCAAGCAACGAAACCAGTTTCTGATGACCGGCTTGCCGATCTTCTGGAGCGCCTTAGCATAAAACCCGGCGGCACAGAAGTTGCCATCGATATCCTGCACATGCATATCCACGGAGAGCCCACGCTCACGAGCTCGCGCCTTACAGCATGCGCACAAAAACTAATTGGCAACGCCCCCCTATCCCGACAGCACCACGGATTAGATCATGCGCTATCTATATTGATCGAGAGATTTTTACAGGGCAAGGCGGCCGAACCAGCTGCACGCAAGTTGCTTGAGCGCGTCCACCAAGGCATCGTCGGCTACAGCGTTTCTCGCCACGACTTGACTGAAACACTCAAGACTCTCTTTCACACTCAGCCTAAAATGGCACTGGATATCCTCGTCGATGGCGACGAGGCCGTATCAGTTGGTTACGTGCGGCGGAGCGAGTTCGCAGGAGGACGACGTTCAAGCGCGCTCGCTGCGGTGCCCGAGCAGGCCCTACTCGATTGGTGTCGATCCGGGGACAACGAACGCTGGGCGCGTGTCGCGCCGCTGGTTCCAGCGTTCTCTTCAGTGGAATCTGGGAGTGAGCTGCAATGGTCCCCACTTGTACAAACGTTGCTGCGTAACGCTCCCGATCCTGTCAGGGTCGCCGCAACGCTCATCGATACGTTAGCGCCGACAACTTGGAGCGGATCGCGCTCCGAAATCATCCGCCAACGGTTGCCTTTGCTTGACAAGCTATCGGACATGCTCGGGTCTGAACACGAGAGCCAAGTTATCGAATGGCGTCGCCAAGTGACTGACCTAATGGAACGTGAGGCGAGGCATGAACGCGCCGAACAGCAGTCCCGCAACGAACGATTTGAATGATGCGTCTCGTGCCTGCTCTCACTAACGCGGGCCGATGCAACATGCTGTATCGGACGCGTCCCCAGTCGATATGCCAACATTTGCAGTGAGGTGCGCGGTATGTCGAAGGTGACCCACGGCGTTTTCCGCGTCAGCCGCAATCAGGTTGAGCTGGCCGGTCAGCTCTCGCCTTTCTTGAGGTTCTGCATCGGCATCTCGCTGATAGTGTTTGCCATCACGCCCCTCGTCTACATCCTGCTCAGACGTTGACTAGGGCTAGCCGCGCCGCCAATTCCGCGTAACGTCAGCGGACCAGAGCTGGATCCCGGCATCCGCCGGGATGACGGAAGTGGGGACCGCGGGGAAGCGGGAAAGCAGGTCCCTCGCCTTCGGCTCGGGAAGACAGGCGGGGCGGATGACAGATGGGGCGGAAGGGCAGGACCGCCTGCGGACGGGAGCACGTCAGACTGACGCAACGGCCCGTCGGCAAGGGAATCGATTCGCAGCGGTACTCCATCGCCACCGTTCCGACGACACGAAAGCGCCCGAAGGCGCTCCCGCATCGCGACATTCCGCCACCGCGCCGGCGCTCTTCCGCCGGCGCATGCCGAGAGGCGTGCACGACACCCAAGCTCAATGGCTGCCATGCCCCCCATGTCCGCCGACCATCGCGCCGCCCTGCCCGTCCGGCAGCAGCACGCGGACGTTCTGCATCATGCCCTGGTCTTCGTGGTCGAGGATGTGGCAGTGCAGGACGTACTCGCCGATGTAGCGTTCGTAGCGGGTGCGCACGATCACGCGCAGCCCCTTCTTCACGAAGATCGTGTCCTTCCACGTGCCCTGCATCGCGGCGTAGTCGGGATCCGGGCTGCCGGGCAGGCTGAGGTCGTTGCCCTGTGCGTCGAGCACGTGGACGATCTCGAACGGGTTGACGTGGATGTGGAACGGATGGCTGCCGTTGGCGGAGGTGATGGTCCATTCCTCGACGTTGCCCAGCACCAGGTCGCGCGACGTCGCCGGATCGTAGGGCTTGCCGTTGACCATGAACTGCGTCGGTGAGCCGGAGATGTCGAACTGCACCTTCTGGCCGGTGCCGGGCGTGAGTTCGCCATCGGTGATCTGCGCGTGCGGCACGAACGCGCCGGTGCGCAGGCCGGCCATCAGGTCCGCGACCACGCGCGGCTTGACGTCGTCGGGCATCCAGCGGTTCGCGGCGGCGACGAGCTGGCGCTGCAGGTACGCGCCGAGGTCGCCTGTCACCGCGTCGCCCGGCGCGACGCGCACCGTGCCGAGCAGGCGGCGGCTCTCGGCGTCGCTGGACACGGAGCCCGCGGCCGGCACGCTGTTGTCGATCACGCAGTAGTCGCCGGCGGACGGGAACACCATCAGCGAATCGCTGCGGTAGCCCGGCTGCAGCACCACTTCGGTCTTGCGGATGACCTGCGCGTGGGTCAGGCCGTCGGTGGCGATCTCCCACTGCGGCAGCGGGTCGCCGACGCAGTTGCGGGAGATCCATTTCGCGTGGTCGTCGGCCTCGCGCAGCGACAGCGGGTTCGCGCTCGCGCGCATCGGCACGAACTGCAGGCGGATGGTGTCGCGGATGCCCGCGTGCAGGTTGCGCCAGCGCTCGATGCGTCCCGCCACGGCGCCGTCGAAGCGCGGCAGGATGTCGCCGTTGATGCTGGTGTA
This sequence comes from Lysobacteraceae bacterium, assembly GCA_051952955.1. Classification (GTDB taxonomy): domain Bacteria; phylum Pseudomonadota; class Gammaproteobacteria; order Xanthomonadales; family Xanthomonadaceae; genus Lysobacter_I. Next base: position 11,465 of record JBQCJG010000153.1, read on the forward strand.
GCGCCCGGACGGCCCCCAGGTGCCGAAGCCGAGCTGGTCGCCGTAATTGGTGATCTCGCCGACGTCGTCCGGGCCGCAGGCCCAGGTGCCGTCGGGATTGGTCCTGATCTTGCCGTTCGCGTCGCGGCAGGCGTACGGCACCTGCTGGAACAGCACCACGCGCTCGCGGAACGCCTGCCCGTCGTCGGCGCGCAGCAGCGTGTCGATGTCGCCGTTGCGCTGCGGCGTGGGCACGCGCGCGCCGCGCACGATCAGCGCGCCGGCCATGCCGCTGGCGACCTGCAGCGCGGTCGAGCCGTGCAGGTGCGGGTGGTACCAGAACGTGCCGGCGGGATGCGTCGCGGGCAGGTTGTATTCGTACTCGAACGACACGTTGGGGCGGATCGTCAGCAGCACGTTGTCGCTGTTGCCGGCAGGGCTCACCCACAGCCCGTGCGAATGCAGGTTGGTGGAGTTGAAGCAGTGCGGCGTGTTGATGTTCGGCGGCGTGCAGCCCGGCTGCGGGTCGAGGCGGTTGTTGAGCTTGATGCGCACGGTCTCGCCCGGGCGCACGGCGATCGTCGGCGCGACGAACGGCGTGTCCGGATCGGCCGCCTGGCCTTCGGGCACGTAGCTGCGCAGGCGCACGTGGTCGTAGCGGCCGGTCGCGGGATTGTAGATGCGGCCATCGGTAAGCCGGATGTCCAGCGACAGCGAGGCGTCGTGGTCGGGCACGGGCGTCATCGCCGGGGTCGGCGTCGCTTCGAGCACGGGCGAAGGCGGCGACATCGCGGCGCGCAGGATCGGGACCAGGCGCGGACTCTCCACGATCTCGACGGCGGGCGGCGCGGCCATCGTCGGCAGCGTCGGCAGCAGGAGGGCGACGGCGAGCGGCGCCAGCAGGCGTCGACGCGGCGACGGGCGGTGGAAGGGCATGGAACGGACGCGCATGACGATCTCCTTGTCGGGCGGATTCACGATCCGCACGGGCCGGAGCGCTCGCGGTCCTGCGGTCGCGACGGCATCCCCTGCCGTCGTCGTCGCCCTTCGACCTGCCGTCCCCTGCCACGTGTCGGTCACGGGGCACGCGGCCCCGGGCCACACGTTACGCCAAATCGGCGCGGCGGGCGCACGTGGACGAAAACCCGTTGCCGATCCCGCCTCCGGCGGACGGTCCGACACGCGCCGCGCCGCTGTGTATAGTGCGGACGGCGCCACGCGCCGCCCGGGCCTGGACCACCAGGGGGGAACCGGGGACATCGTCCACACCGCAGGGAAGCCCATGAGCGACGCCGCCCGTCCGTCTCCGTATGCGCGTTTCGTCGAGGGCCTCGACGACGCGCTCCGCACCCAGCAGCGCCTGCTGTCCCGCTTCGTCGCGCTCGGCCGCGACACCGTCTTCGGCCGCGAGCACGGCTTCGACCGCATCGACGGCCTCGATGCCTTCCGCCGCCGGGTGCCGCTGCGCAACTACGACGGCTTCCGTCCGTACGTCGACCGCATCGTCGCCGGCGAAGCGGACGTGCTGTTCGCGGGCGAGGTGTTCCGCTACATCTCCAGCAGCGGCAGCACGTCCGGCCGCGCCAAGGTGCTGCCGCTGCCGCGCGTGTATTTCGCGGAGACGTTCAATCCGTTCTACATGACCTACATCGAAGGCGCGATGCGCGCGCATCCGGGGCTGGCGGCCACGCGCGACCGCACGATCAACTTCAAGTGGGATCCGCTGCGCGACACCTCGATGCTCGCCAGCGGCGTGCCGCACGTCGGCCTGAGCCAGGTGAACCTCGCGAACGAGTTCGGCAGCGAGGCGCTGATGGAGCCCGGCACGCAGGGGCCGTGGGCGTCGGTGCCGGCGGACATCCCCGCCGACCTCGATCGCCTCTACTACCGGCTGCGCATGGCCGCGGCGCACGACATCCGCCAGTTCGTCGGCATCAATCCGGCGATCCTCGCGTCGATCCCGCACCTGCTCGACGCGCGCGCGGACCAGCTGTGCGAGGACCTCGCCGCCGGCACGTTCGCCGGACGCCCGGTGGCCGAACCCGATCCCGTGCTGGCCGACCATCTCGCCGCGACACGCGCAGCGCGCGGCCACCTGCTGCCGCGCGACGTGTGGCCGGACGTCGAGCGCCTGATCTGCTGGGACGAGGGCATCGCCGGCGTGTACCTGCCGCAGGTGCTCGCCGACTACGGCGAGCGCGCCGTCGTCGTGCCCGCGCCGCTCGCCGCGTCCGAAGCGCCGCTGGCGCTGCACCTGCTGGCGCACGGCCTGCGCGGCGTGATGGCGTACGACGCGACGTTCTTCGAGTTCCTCGACGTGCAGGCAGGCGACGACCAGGTGCCGCTGACGCTGGGCGAACTGCGCGCGGGCGCCAGCTACGCGGTGGTGGTCACGCAGGCCGGCGGCTTCTCGCGCTATGTGCTGGGCGACCTGCTCGAAGTCACCGGCCACGTCGGTGCGGTGCCGCAGGTGGCGTACGCCGGACGCCTCGCACCGGCCGCCGCCGCGCCCGAATCGGCGCTGCTCGCGTTCGTGCGCCGCCACGGCGCCGCGCACGGCTGGCGGCTGCGCAACTTCACGTTCGTGCCCGCGGGCGACGGCACGCTCGACCTGCTGTTCGCCTGCGACGATAGCGACAACGGCGACGACGCCGCGTTCTCCGAACAGGCGCTGCGCGACGCCTACGCGGCAGATCCCGCGCTGGCCGACGCGCCGCTGGGCCGCGTGCAGCGCGTCGCGCCCGCGTACTTCACGCAGCAGTGGTGCGAACGCGTCGCGGCCGGGCTGCGACCGCCGCAGGTCAAGGACCGGATCGTGAGCCCCGCGCCGTGATCGCGTTCCTGCTGGCGATCCTCGGCTGCTTCGTGGTCGGGGACCTGCTGCACCGCTTCGGCCGCAGCGCGGAGGTCTCGCGCAAGGCGGTGCACGTCTGCAGCTGCCTGGTCATCGCCGCGTTCCCGCGGTTCGGCATCGGCGATCGCGAACTGCTGCTGATCGCGATCGGCAGCTTCGTCGCGATCGCGCTGCTGCGGCGCACCGTGCTGATGCGCGCGATCATGTCGGTCGAGCGCACCTCGTGGGGCGACCTGATGCTGCCGCTGTCGGTCGCGATCGTCGCGCCGATGCACGTGGCGTATCCGGTGTTCCTCGGCGCCTACCTCGTGCTCGGCATCCCGGACGCGCTGGCGAGCCTCGTCGGGCGCGCCTGGAGCCGGCGCCGCTACACGCTGCTGGGCCACGCGAAGTCGTACATCGGCAGCGCGGCGTTCTTCGCGTCGGCATGGCTGATCCTCGGCGTCGTCCTGCACCGCGCCGGCCTGCCGCACGCGACGGCGTTGCTCGCCGCGGGCATCGCCGGCGCGGCGCTGACCGGCGTCGAAGCGCTGTCGCACAAGGGCCTGGACAACCTGTCCATCCCGGTGGCGGCCGCGCTGCTGCTGCCGCCGCTGCTGCACCTTCCCCTTCCCGCGTGAGGCCGCGATGTCGAAGATCCTGGTCGTGATCGGTCCCTCCGGCGTCGGCAAGAGCACGCTGTTCGCCCCGCTGCGGCAGGAAGGCGCCGTGCGCCTGGTGCCGACGTGGACCACGCGCAAGCCGCGCCATTACGAAGACCCGGCGAACGCCGACCACGTGTTCGTCGACGATGCCGAATTCGATGCGCGCGAGGCGTCCGACGCCTTCCTCGAGACCGTGCAGCTGTTCGGGCTGCAGGCGCGCTACGGCCTGCCGCGCGAGGCGCTGGACGCCGACGGCCGCATCCGCGTGCTGATGCTGCGCGCGATGCTGCTGCAGCGGCTGCCGCGCTACTTCCCGTCGCACGTGGTCTACCAGGTCGAAGCGCCGCACGCGCGGGTGGAGGCGCACCTGCGGACGCGCGTCGCGCTCGACGGCGACATCGGCACGCGGCTGGCGAGCTTCGAGGACGAACTGCAGCTCGGGCGCACGCTGGCGCACCGCATCGTCGACAACGGCCAGCCGCAGGCGCAGGCGCTGGCGCAGCTGCGCGCGTTCCTGCACGAGGACTTCGCGCGCGTCGGCGATCCGGCATGAGCACGCTGTACGCGCCCGTCGGCATCACGCCTACGAAGCCGCTCACGCCCTCGCACCTCAAGGGCGTGCTGATGCTCGACGCGATGCATCGCATCGAAGGCCTGTTCGCGCCGGGCACGCTGTGGCACAACCGCCGGCCGTGGGACATCTCGCTGCAGACGATCCGCTTCTGGGATCATCTCGACCGCGAGTGCGCGGGCACCGATTTCTCGACGATGGGCGAAGGCGACATCGGCGCGCTCTACATCGCCTGCCACCGCGCCGGCGCGCTGCCGACGGCCGAGCGCGTGGCCGCGTACGCGCGGCGGATCGAGGCCGACGGCTACGTGCATCCGGCGTCGCAGCGCATCCTCGACCTGTGGGGCGACGTGTTCGACACGCTCGGCCTGCCGCGCGACGCGCTGGTCCACTCGGCGCCGTTCGCGCTCGATGCCGAGGCCGTGCTGGCGCGGCTCGCCGCGCACGGCATGCTGCTGGACCAGCGCGGGTTCGGCGGCGGCGTCTACCTCGACCTCACCGACGAAGGCCGGCCGCTGCGCGTGCTGATGTCCGAACACGGGCTGCCGAACTACCTGCTCGCGATCCTGCGCGACCTGCTCGACCAAGCGCCGCGCCACGACACGCTGTGCCTGTACCACGACACCGGCATCCAGCGCGATTACGAGACGCTGTCGCGGTTGTTCGAGCGACTGGGCTTGCGCTGCCGCCGCGTCGGCTTCACCCGCGTGCCGGTCGAAGGACTCGTGCTCAGCGCGAAGCAGGGCGGCTGGGCGCAGCACACCGGCGCGCGGCTGCTGTCGCGCGTGGCCGGCGGCGCGAGCGTCGCCGAGATCCGCCTCGGCTTCCGCCTGTATTTCCTGCATGCGCTGGGGCTGCGCCAGCCCGACGACTATTCCGATGCCGGCCTCGCCGCCTGCCTCGAACGCGCGCGCCGCATCCTCGCGACGCACGTGCCCGCGCCGCCGACCGACGCCGACCGCCAGGCGCTGCGCGCGCTGGTCAAGCGCGACGGCAGCGCCAACGTCTACGGCGCCCTCGCGGTGCTCGAACAGAAGAAGGCCTCCGCCGGCCTTCGCGAGGCGGTGCTGCGATGCCTGCTGTGACGCCTGCCCTGCACGATCCGCTGCACGAAACGCTGATGCGTCGCCGGCTGGACGCGGTGGCGCGCGCCGCCGGAACGGCGGGAGACGTACGCCGCACGCTGTTCGTCGTGGTCTGCGCGCCCGACCTGCCCGCGCTCGTGCGCGGCCTCGCGCGCGTCGTCGAAGCCATGCCCGATCGCGAGCGCATCGCATGGCTCGCCAATTTCACCAAGGTTCGCCTGTTCGCAGGACGGCCGACGTCGGCCGGCATCGCGCCGCTGCTGACGCACGTCGAAGGCGACGCGATCGGCTTCGCGCTGCTCGATGCCGAGGCCCGGCATCCGCGCATCGCCGACCTGCTGGTGCCGCTGCGCAGTCGCACCGGCCCCGCGCCGGGCGAGACGATCGCGTTGCACTGGGGCGATGGCGATGGCGCGTGCGAACTGGTGATCGACGTGCGCGACCTCGACTGGACGCGCTACCTCGTCCACGTGCTGCACCTTCTGGCCGAAGCCGCCCTCGGCGATGCGACGTTCGGCGGACGGATCACGCTGCAGCACATCGCCGAAGCCCCGGTCTGCAGCGAGGACGTCGAACAGCTGCGCCTGGATCTCGACGCCACGCCGCCCACGTGCCGCGCGCTGCTGCGGCCGCTGCGCGACGCCGCTGCCTGACGCCGCACGCTGCCGCGTCGACGCGGATCAGCCGAATTCGACGAGGCGGGCGCTGGCCTCGCCGCCTTCGATCACCAGCTCCGCCGCCGCGATCGGCAGCTTGAACCGGCGCGGCCCGACGCTGCCCGGGTTCACGTACAGCACGCCGTCGCGACGCTCGATGCGCGGCTTGTGCGAATGCCCGGACACCACGACGCCGATGCCCGCCGCCGCGGGATCGAGGTCGAGCGTGGCGAGATCGTGCAGCACGTGCAGCACGACGCCGTCGATCGCGAACGTCTCCGTCTCCGCCAGCGCCTCCGCCCACGGCCCGCGATCGTTGTTGCCCCGCACCACCGTCAGCGGCGCGAGCGCGGACAGCGCCTCGAGGATCGCGGGATCGCCGATGTCGCCCGCATGCACGATGTGCGCACTGCCGCGCGCGAAGTCGAGGACTTCCGGACGCAGCAGGCCGTGAGTGTCGGAGATCAGGGCGAGGCGAGGCATGGGGGGGTGATGCGCTGGCGGCGCTCAGACGAGGCGCGGCCCCTGGATGACCGGCCCCGCCTGCGCCTGCGCCTGCGTCTGCTGCGCGGCGAGCGATTGGGCCATGGTCTGCGCCTGCGCCTGATCGATCTGCGCGACCTGCCGGCTGCTGTCGGCGACGCTCTGCTGCAGGCCCTGGCCGACATCGCCGACTGCGGTTCTGGCCAGCGGCGATGCGGGATCGGCGGTATCCGCCATGTAGAAGCGACTCCCGTCCTGACTGAACTGCGCGAACGCGATCGACTCCAGTCCTCGCCCGCGCGCTTCGGCGGTCATGCTCGCCGCAAGCCGCACGCTCGCGCCGTCGGGTGTCCGGCCCAGTTCCGCGTCGCGCGCCAGCACCGGCGCCAGCGCCTGGCGGAACATGCCGTACCGGGGGTTCGCCTCCTGGTCGAGCGAGGCCCGATCGGAGGACGACGTTTCAGGCGACCGCGTCGCGGGGGCTGCGGGCGTGGCCGGCGTGTCGGCGCGCGGTGCGTCCGCGGGCGCAGCGGGCTGGGCGCGCGCGCGCTCGATTTCGGCCGGTGTCGTCTGGCTTTTCACTTCCATGCGGCGATCGTCGCGGCCGACCAGTGTTTCGATGACGCCATCGGACCGGACCTGCAGGGTATAGGGCGATGGGCCCAGCCCGGCGCGCACGTGATCTTGCCCGACCGCCCGCGTGGCCGCGTCGATGTCGGCCTCGCTGCGGGTCATGCCGGCACGCGCGTAGGCATCGGCCACCGAAGCGCGCATGTCGAACGCCGTGGGCGTCGGATTCGCCCGCGCCTCCGCGGCGTAGCCCGCCAGCTCACGCAGACCTTCCTGCTGGCTGCGCCACGTGCGATCGAGTTCCTCGCGCACGTTGCCCGTCGCCGGACTGGTGCCGTACAGCGTCCCCGGCGTGCTCCATCCGCCGTTCGCGTCGCGGGTGTAGATAGCGCCATCGGACGCCTGCAGCGTTTGCGTCTGCCCGGCGGCGTTGCGGATCGCGGGCGGCACCGGCTCTGCGGTCGCGAATTCGCGCCAGCCGACCTGCTGGTAGGCGATCTCGTAGCGCGCCGCAGTCGCGGCGGGCGTGTTGGCGGCGTTCTGGGCGATGATCAGCGCCGACTGACGTTCCAGCGCTGCGGTCTGCGCAGGCGTCGCGCCCTCGTTGCGCATCTCGGGAATCATCTGGAATTCCGGCAGCATGCCTTCGGCCGCGAGCGTGCGCGACCACGCACCGGTCTCGGCGTTGCGATGCCAGGGGCCGGCCTGCCATCCCGGCTGGTCCTGCGCACCGACGATCGAGAACGGATCCTGCGGTCGCGGCGGATTTCCGAGACCCAGCGAATACGAATCGTTGGCGGCCCGGTAATTGAGTTCATCGACGAGACGGCCGGCGGCGACCAGACGTATTTCGCCGGAGCCGCCGGCCGCGTTCGGTGCGGTCGTCGTCCGCAGCCACGCGCCCTTCGGGTCGGCTGGATCGCGTGTCCATTCGTTGCCGCCGCGATCGGTCTGGGTGAAGACGCGGTCGATGTCGCGCTGCTGTGCCCAGCGCTCGCCAAGATAGGCGCCCACGCCGGCGCCGACCAGACCGGTGATCAGCGCACCGGGGCCGGTTTCGGCGCCGCCGGCGGCGCCGTACAAGAATCCCGCACCGACGCCGCCCAGCACACCACCAATGTTGCGCCCCACGAAATGCGTTTCCGCCGACGCCGCGGCCGCCTCGTTGCCCTGCGCGCGCAGGGTCACCACCTGGTGGCCGGTGGTCACGAAGTCGTAGGCCATCAGCGCCACGCCGGCGCCGCCGGCGATCCGCATCGCGCGGCCCGCGCCGGGGGTCGGCGCCGTCTCGCGCGGCACGGCGCCTTCGCCCACCGTTCCGCGCGGCTCCGGCGCGATCGGCGGGCGCATCAGCGTCGGCGGCATTTCCTGCGGAAACGCGGAGCGCAGGCGCACTTCCGTAGCGTCGGAGATCGGCAGCCGACCGGCCTGATTCGCCTCGGCGACCGCCATGCCCAGCGAGGGCCGTCCGCCCCAGCGTTCGCTGAGCGTGGAACTGCCAGGCTGCTGGATGGCGTCCAGCGCCAGCCCGACATTCCGTTCCGACTGCGTGATGGCCGCCCAGCGCGCTTCGGACGGCTGCATCGTTCTCAACTCGGCGATCTGCCCCGCGTGGTTCAGCCGATAGCCGTCGAGATCGCCGAAGAACGTGCGGATGCGGGCATTGGCCTGCTCCGGCGTCATCCCCTGCGGGGTGTTGCTGACCAGGTCGCCGTTGACCAGCCCCACCTTGAGCGTCTCGGTGAGTTCACCGACCCTGGCCGCAATGCGCTGCGATGCGGCCTGATCGCCACGGAGTGTCGCCCGGCCATCGGGAGACACCTCCAGATCCCTCAGCGCGGTCCTGAGTTCGTCCGTGTAAGCGCCGAGCGGTCCTCCCGGGTGAGGCGACACGCCCATCCGGGCGGCGAAGGTCTGATCGGCGGGCAGATTGATGATGTTGGACGGGCCATGGAGGTCGAACAGTCCATTCCGTGCCAGCGACTGCAGCAGCCGGCTCTGCCGGAAGGCTTCCTGCTCGATGACGTGATGACCCTGAAACGCAGGCGTGTCGGCCATGAAGAAACTCCCATCCTCGCATCTGTTGGAAGGACCGATCGATGACTGACTCGGGCCTACAGATCAGCGGCATCGCGCAGTCGGACGCCGTTCAAACCGGCAGCGCTCAGGGCATCGAACAGCACACGGTCGCAAACGGGTTCGAGGCCGATGCGCACCTGCCGGAACACGTGCGCGCCCGACACGACGCTTTCGTCGAATGCCAGACTTGCACCGCCGGCCACGCTGTAGAACTTGAGGTCCTCTCCGGTCTCGTGGTCGTGCTCGTAACGGACCTTCACCCGAGAGGCTGACTCGTCCAACGCATCGAGCGAACGGACGACGTCGCACAGGAAGTATTGCGGGCCGGGCGAACCGTCGGCGAGCGTGAAGTCGCAGGCCGCGAACGCGAAACCCTCGGCGTCGACCGACTCGAACACGTGCTTCAACGCTTCGGAGACGATCCAGATGCCCGCAAGCTCTTCGAAATCCCGCGGCATGTCGCCCAGTTCGGGCACATGGACCAGATGCGGTTTTTGCGGATATTGACCGGCATCGCCATTGGGCGGGTCCATCGTGTTCATGCCCGGAGGCCACAGCGCTTCTTCGTTGGCGACCTCGATGCCCGGGCCGCGGCCTCCGCCCCAGAGGCTGGGCTCGATCACGAAGAATTTCCCTTTGCGGGAAACACCCGCAACGGTTGCGGGAATCGGCGTTTCGCTGGTCATGACGATTTCCCTGCCTTGGAGATATCGATACTTTACATGCTGGCGGATTTGGAGAACAACCAACGGAACACGGCTATGGGTACACCGATCCGGCGACGCTTGATGATTGCTTTCGAGCTTCTTCCGGCAAGGAGCAGCAGTCCGCAGCGTAATGCCTTCCATATCTGCCGCCTTCAGCGCATCGCGCAGGACGCGGTCGCAGAAAGCGGTTTCGCTGCATGACGTCCGAAACACATGCGCGGAGCCGACGACCTCTTTCCTAAAGACGAGATTCTCCCCGCTGGCGAGCTTGCATAATTTGCCGTCGAGATAATCGCCGACCTTGATCCTCAGTGTGGATGCATCCTCGTCCAGCGCATCCAGCGTCTGCAGCACGCCGCAGAAGTAATGCCGCGGGCCGGCCGCACACAAATTTCGTCGTTCCCGCGGGATGGGCTTGCCGCATCCGTGGTCGCGCCTCCCGGCGCTCCTACAGGAACGCCTGCCGCGGCGGTGTCGCGACTCACGCCGCTCCCACAGGGAAGCGGATGGGTTGCGGCTGCGATCGTCGCGACTCCCGTCGCTCCAACAGGATGGGCGGGGCGGGTTTGCTCCCTGCCCTTCAAGGCGAGGCCGGGGTGGGGATGGGTTGCGTGCATTGACCGGTCGCGCGTGGCGGGTCTAGAGTCGCGGCAGGTGCTGAACAAACCATTCTCGAACCGGTCGCCGCACCCGTGAGTCCGCGGTTTTTTTGTGCCCGTCATTCGCCGTGCTGGCGAAGGGCACACGTCTTCCGTGGCCGGGTGTCCGCAGCCATACAACACCCGCAAGGGGAAATCTGCGGGCCGTCTTCGAGCGGTGTTCAAGCACCCGGCCGCCCTCTCTGAACAAGGGGGCGCATTGAACTCTTCTCGAAGGACATCGCCATGACCACCTCCCATCGCGCCACCGGCCGGCCGTCGCGACGGTCGCCCGTGCCGTCGCCGCAGACCGACACGCGGCAGCTCACGCTCACCTATTCCAGCTACCAGCACCGCCGCGACGGCTTCTGGGTCGGCACGCGCAAGTTCCCCGTGCTGCGCCTGGGCGGTGTGTGGCTGGAGCGGGCAGGATTCGCCCCGGGCCAGCGCGTGCAGGTGCGCGTGGACGCCGGGCGGCTGGTGATCGAGCCGGCGGGCTGAGGCGCTCGCCCGTTGAAGGGACGGGAGTCGCGACATCGGTCGCGACAAACGCCCCTTGCAGGAGCGCCGGGAGGCGCGACCACCACCGAGGCATGCCTGTCCTGTGGGAGCGACGGGAGTCGCGACGAACGCAGCAGCCGCCCTGTCCGCTTTCGACGCCCTACCCCATCCCCACCCGAACCCTCCCCTTGAAGGGGGGCTTCAACGCAGCGCTTCGTGAGCGGGCACGGCGGTCGTGGCGCCCGCGAGGGCGGCGTTGCCGCTCGAAGGGGCATTGATGGCGAAAAAGCGGCAACGGTGGCGTTCGAAGGGGCAGCGTTGACCCTCGAAGGTTCATCGATGGCGAACAAAGCGGCATCGATGGCCGTTGAAGGGCAGCGTCGGCGCATCGAGGGGCAGCGGTGCACCCAATCGGGGCAACGCCGGGAGTTGGAGGGGCAAGGGGGGTGTCAGATTTTTTGTGTGTCCGAGGCTGACAGGTCTGCTGCTTCGGTTGTCGCGACTCCCGTCGCTCCCACGGGAAAGGTTTGCCGCGACGTTGGTCGCGCCTCGACCAGCCTCCGGTTGTTGAAAACCGGTGCTCCCATGGGAGAGGCCGGCCGCGCTTGGGTCGCGCCTCCCGGCGCTCCTACGGGCAGGTTTGCCGCGGCGGGTGTCGCGGCTCATGCCGCTCCCGCAGGGAAGGACGTGCCGCCACGGCGGGCGGTGGCGGTGTCGGGGCGGGTACGATGCGGGGATGGCGCCTGCGGTCGGGTGCGGGGACGGTCGATGTTCGAGATTGCGGTGGTGTGCCTGGTGCTGACGGCGCTGTTCGCGTACGTGAACCACCGGTTCGTGGGGTTGCCGACGACGATCGGGGTGATGGCGGTGGCGCTGCTGCTGTCGCTGGGCTTGATCGCGCTGGACCGGCTGGGGTTCGGGGCGCTGCGGGACTACGAGGCGGCGATGCTGCGCTCGATCGATTTCTCGCAGCTGCTGATGGAGGGGATGCTGTCGCTGCTGCTGTTCGCGGGGGCGCTGCACATCGACCTGAGCGAGCTGCGGGCGTATCGCTGGCAGGTCGGCTTGCTGGCGGTGGCGGGCACGGCGCTGTCGACGGCGATCGTCGGGCTGGGGCTGCATGCGCTGCTGCCGATGGTGGGCGTGTCGCTGTCGCTGGGCTATTGCCTGGTGTTCGGTGCGCTGATCTCGCCGACCGATCCGATCGCGGTGATCGGCATCCTGAAGTCCGCGGGCGCGCCGCGCAGCGTGAACCTGGTGGTGTCGGGCGAGTCGCTGTTCAACGACGGCGTGGGCGTGGTGCTGTTCTCGCTGCTGCTGGCGATGGCGACGCGCGGCGAGGCGCCCGGCGTGGGCGAAGGCGCGATGCTGTTGCTGCACGAGGCCGGCGGCGGGCTGCTGCTGGGCGCGGCGCTGGGCGGCGTGCTGTTCCATCTGCTGCGCAGCATCGACAACTACCAGGTCGAGGTGCTGCTGACGCTGGCCGGCGTGCTGGGTGGCTACGAGTTGGCGAGCCTGTGGCACGTGTCCGGGCCGCTGGCGATGGTGGTCGCGGGGCTGATCGTGGGCAACCAGGGCCGTGCGTATGCGATGTCGGACACGACGCGGCACCACGTCGACCTGTTCTGGGAACTGCTGGACGAGATCCTCAACGCGGTGCTGTTCGTGCTGCTGGGGCTGGAGATCGTGCTGATCGCATTCGACCTGCAGACGCTGGCGGCCGCGACGATGGCGATCGCGATCGCGCTGCTGGCGCGGCTGCTGGCGGTGGGCGTGCCGGTGGCGGCGCTGCCGCGGGTGTTCCGCTTGCCGGCGGGCGCGTGGAAGGTGCTGACCTGGGGCGGACTGCGCGGCGGCATCTCGGTGGCGCTGGTGCTGTCGCTGCCGGCGGGTCCGCAGCGCGAGCTGCTGCTGGCGCTGACCTATGCGGTGGTGGTGTTCTCGATCCTGCTGCAGGGGCTGACGATCAAGCGCGTGGTGATGCGCGGGCTGGAGGGCGGCGAGCGAGCGTAGGCCTTCGCGTTTGTCGGTTCGCTTGCTGCGATGCCGCTTTTCCCCCTCCCCTTCAAGGGGAAGGCCGGGGTGGGGATGGGGTTGTCGGGCGCTTGGCGACGGCGGGCAGCAGGCCGTCATGCGCAGGCGAGGATGCATGCGTGGCCATCGCGGCGGAATGGGTCCTCGCCTGCGCGAGGATGACGGCATGAGGGCGGTGAGCGCGCGGCGATCGTTGCGTGACGACGCAGGAGAAGCAGGTCCCTTGCCTGCGGCCCGACATGGACAGGCACGGAGGTTTGTGTCGCCATCGCGAAGAGGACGGCAGAAGCATGCATGCGATGCGTGCGCCGTCGCAGCGCCGTGCGATCGCGATCATCCGGAAAAACGAAAGCGCCCCGAAGGCGCTTTCGTAGTGCCGCGTCGCGATGTCGCGCGGTGCGCGTCGCGGATTACTTGCCGGCGACGACCTTCACCATGTCGAGGCACTTGGTGGAGTAGCCCCATTCGTTGTCGTACCAGGACACGATCTTGACGAAGGTGCCGTCGAGGGCGATGCCGGCGTCGGCGTCGAAGATCGAGGTGCGGGTGTCGCCGCGGAAGTCGGTGGCGACGACCTTGTCCTCGGTGTAGCCGAGGATGCCCTTGAGCGCGCCTTCGGACTGGGCCTTCATCTCGGCGCAGATCTCGGCATACGTGGCGCTGTTGTCGAGTTCGACGGTGAGGTCGACCACCGACACGTCGGAGGTCGGCACGCGGAACGCCATGCCGGTGAGCTTGCCCTTGAGCTGCGGCAGCACCACGCCCACGGCCTTCGCAGCGCCGGTGCTGGACGGGATGATGTTCTCGAGGATGCCGCGGCCGCCGCGCCAGTCCTTGTTGGACGGGCCGTCGACGGTCTTCTGGGTCGCGGTGGCGGCATGCACGGTGGTCATCAGGCCGCGCTTGATGCCCCACTTGTCGTCCAGCACCTTGGCGATCGGCGCGAGGCAGTTCGTGGTGCACGAGGCGTTGGAGATGATCGCCTGGCCGGCGTAGGTGGCGTGGTTCACGCCGTAGACGAACATCGGCGTGTCGTCCTTCGACGGCGCCGACAGGATGACCTTCTTCGCGCCGGCGGCGAGGTGCTTCTCGGCGCTGGCCTTGTCGAGGAACAGGCCGGTGGATTCGATGACGACGTCGGCGCCGACCTCGTCCCACTTGAGGTTGGCGGGATCGCGTTCCTGGGTGAGGCGGATGCGCTTGCCGTTGACGACCAGGGTGTTGCCGTCGACCGAGACCTCGCCGTCGAAGCGGCCGTGCACGGAGTCGTACTTGAGCATGTAGGCCAGGTAGTCGGGCTCGAGCAGGTCGTTGATCGCGACGACCTCGATCTCGTTGCCGAAGTTCTGCACCGCCGAGCGCAGCACGTTGCGGCCGATGCGGCCGAAGCCATTGATGCCAACCTTGATAGCCATTCCGATCTCCTTTGAACTGAAACCCTAAGCCTGCTGCTGCAGCACCGCACGCACGGTGTCCGCGACGTTCTCGGGCGTGAAG
>JBQCJG010000154.1:0-12454 GCA_051952955.1 Lysobacteraceae bacterium
GCCGCCGCCGATGTTGGTCTGCTGGTCCGGCCGCTTGCCGACGATGGCGATCTCGGGATGTTCGCCTTCGAGCGGGAAGTAGTTGTTGATGTCGATCCCGCCCCAGCGGTTCGCCAAAGCGATGTGCTGTTCCGGGCTCAGCGACTGGTCCAGCACGTGGGCGCTGATCCAGCCGGCGGTCGCCACGCGCACGCGGGCCTGCAGCTACGACCGCGCGGGCATGGGCTACAGCGATCCCGCGTCGCGCCCGGCCACGCCCGCGAACCTCGTGCGCGACCTGCACGCGCTGCTCGACGCGGCCGGCATCGACGGCCCGCTGCTGCTGGTCGGGCATTCGCTGGGCGGCTTCGACATGAAGCTGTACGCGGCGACGTATCCGCGGCAGGTCGCCGGGCTGGTACTGGTCGACCCGACCGAGGAGCGGATGTGGGCGCGCGTCGGCCCGGTGCTGGCGCCGCGCTTCGGCGATGCGCTGGTGCGCGATGCGCGTGCGGACGACGAGGGCGGCATCGGCGAAGCGGTCGACCACTTCCGCGACTGCGCGCGCGACACGCGCGCCGGCAAGCTCGACGACGCGCGCTACGCGCAGTGCACCGATCCGGTGCGCGTGCAGCTGGGTCCGGTGATCCTCGCCGAGCGCCGGCGCCTGCAGGCCACCGTCGCCTACCAGGACGCGCAGGCCGCGGAGATCGCCGCCTGCCCGTACGTGCCCGACGCCGCCGCCGACGCGCATTACGCCGCGCTGTTCGACGGCAGGCGCCCGTTCGGCGACAAGCCCGTCGTCGTGCTCACCCACAGCCTGTGGGACATGACGCCGCCGCTGGGCGAGATCGACTACAACGCCTACGTCGTCGCGCATCGCCAGACCGCGGCGCTGTCCACCCGCGGCACGCAGCGCATGGTCCCGATGTCGCGGCACAACATCCAGATCGACCAGCCGCAGGCGGTGATCGACGCCGTCGCCGAAGTGCTGGACGCGCTGAAGGCGCACTGACGCCATCGGCACCGGGGATCGACGCACGTGGACGCACGCCTGATCGTCGCCGCGACCGTGTTCGCGCTGGTCGCGACCGGCACGCCGGGACCGAACAACCTGATGCTGGCCGCGTCCGGCCTGCAGGTCGGCGTCCGCCGCTCGCTGCCGATGATGGCCGGCTTCCAGATCGGCCTGCTGCTGCTGATCCTCGCGGTGGCCGCGGGCCTGGGCACGGCGTTCGTGCGCTTCCCCGCCCTGCAGGTCGCGCTGAAGGCCATCGGCGTGGCCTACCTGCTGTACCTCGCGCAGAAGCTGTGGAGATCGACCGCCGTCGCCGGCGCGGCCGATGCGCCGCCGATGGGTTTCGCGCGCGGCGCGGCGTTCCAGTTCGTCAACCCCAAGGCGTGGATGATGGCGACGAGTGCGGTCGGCACGTATTCGCTGCCCGGCGCCGGCTACTGGCCGTCGGTCGCGATGCTGCTGGGCGCCTTCACCGCGATGGGCGTGCCGTCGATCGTGGCGTGGACGACGTTCGGTGGCGTCTTCCGCGCCTCGCTCGCCGATGCGCGAGCCGCCCGCTGGCCGCGCCGCGCGCTGGCGATCCTGACCGCGGTCTCCTGCCTGCTGGTCTTCCTGTGAGGACATCCCCCATGTCGACGCACGCCGTCTGGTATTTCGACGTCATCTCGCCCTTCGCCTACCTGCAGTGGCAGCGGATCAGGGCGATCCGCGACTGCACGTTCGAGCTGCGGCCGATCCTGTTCGCCGGCCTGCTCGGCCTGCACGGCCACAAGGGCCCGGCCGAGATCCCGGCGAAGCGCCTGTTCTCGTATCGCCACGTGCAGTGGCGCGCGGCGCGCGACGGCATCGCGTTGACGTTCCCGCCCGCGCACCCGTTCAGCCCGGTGACCGCGCTGCGCCTGTGCGTGGCCGCGGGCGCCACGCCCGAGGCCGTCGACACCGTGTTCGACTTCATCTGGCGCGAAGGCCGCCTGCCCGACACCCCCGAGCGCATCGCCGAGCTCGGCGCGCGGCTCGGCCTCGCCGATCCCGCCGCCGCGCTGGAAGACGCCGGCGTGCGCGCCACGCTGCAGCGCAACTTCGACTGCGCCGTGGCCGACGCCATCTTCGGCGTGCCGACGGTGCTGATCGACGGCCAGCTGTTCTGGGGCGAGGACGCGACCGACATGCTGCTCGACTACCTGCGCGACCGCACGCTGTTCGACACGCCGGAGATGCGGCGGCTGGAACACCTGCCGGTGGGGGCGATACGCAAGCCGGCCGGGTGAGGCGCCCGCAACATCCCTCGGGTCTTCCCCGCCGTCATCCGGCCCGGGGGCGAGGGATCTGCCGGTTTCCGCCATCGGCTAGCATGCGCATTTCCGGGGGATGCGCATGCACTGGATCCTGCAGACCCATCTGTTCCGCGAGCACGAATGGGACGCGCTCGTGTCGACGCTCGACCGCTACGGCTTGCCGTACAGCGTCCACAAGGTCGTGCCGTTCGTGGGCGAACTGCAGCCGTTGCCCGTGCTGCGCCACGAAAAGGCCGTGTGCTTCGGCTCGTATTCGATGCGCCACGCGGCGCGCGCGCACGGCTGGACGCCGGGCGTGTACGACCTCTTCGACCAGGATTTCCGCGCGCAACTGGCCGCGTGGGGCGAGCGCATGCTCAACGCCGATGCGCGGGTGATGGCGTTCGCGGACGTGCGGCTGGACCGGCCGACCTTCCTGCGCCCGATCGACGATTCCAAGTATTTCGCCGGCCGCGTGCTCGACCCCGACGAATTCGAGGCATGGCGGCGGCAGGTGTGCGATCTGGAGGAGGACCACGGCACCAGCCTCGCGCCGACGACGCAGGTGCAGCTGTGCGTGCCGAAGACGATCCACGCCGAATACTGCTTCTGGATCGTCGACGGCCGCATCGCGACCAAGTCGCTGTACAAGCTCGGCCGTCGCGTGGTGTACGCCGGCGACGTCGACGAGCGCCTGGACCGCTTCGTCATGCAGGCCATCGCCGACTGGCAGCCGCACCGCGCCTTCGTCATCGACGTCTGCGACACGCCCGAAGGCCCGCGCATCGTCGAGATCAACACGATCAACGCCGCGGGTTTCTACGCCGGCGACGTGCAGCGGATCGTGGCCGCGCTGGAGGCGATGGAAGGCTGAGGCACAGTCCCGGGCAGCGCGGGGTGCTCCGCGTGCGATCCGCAGCGTCGCAGCGGCGACACGATGCGTCGATCGGCATCGCTTATGATCGGGCGATCGTCGCGCCCGGCGGCGATGGCCGATCCCCCGCGCAGGAGCTTCGCGATGTCCACGCCCGCCACGTCCCCGAGCCGCGAACAGATCCTTTACTGGCTGCACGAAGCCGCCGAGCTGGAGCACAACCTCATGTGCTGCTACCTCTACGCGGCCTTCAGCCTCAAGCGCGCGGATCCGGACTGGTCGAAGGACGAAGCGGCCGCGGTGAAGCGCTGGTACGCCGGCATCCTCGGCGTGGCGATGGAAGAGATGGGCCACCTGTGCATCGTCGGCAACCTGATGACGGCGCTGGGCGCGAACCCGCAGTTCGGCCGACCGATGTTCCCGGTCGAGGCCGGCCCGTATCCCGCCGGCTTCGCGATCCGGCTGCAGGGCTTCTCCGAGGCGACGATCGAGCACTTCCTGTTCCTGGAGCGGCCGGAAGAGGCCGAGATCGGCGACGGCGAAGGCTTCGCGCCGGCGGGCGACTACCGCCGCATCGTGCCCGAGGGCCGGCTCAGCCCCGGGTCGTTCGACTACACCACCGTCGGCCAGCTCTACAACACGCTGGCCAGCGCGCTGCGCAGCTTCGTCGACGCGCACGGCGAAGCCGCGCTGTTCATCGGCGACCCCGGCCAGCAGGTCTCGAACGCGCTCGCGCCGCTGCCGGGTGTGTGCACGGTGACCGACCTTGCCTCGGCGCTGGCCGGACTGCGCGTGATCGTCACCCAGGGCGAAGGCGCGTCGCGCGGCCAGCAGGATTCGCACTACCACCGCTTCGCGCGGATGCTGGACGAACTGCGCGAGTTCGCCGCGCGCAACCCCGCCTTCGCACCGGCGTGGCCCGCGGCCACCAATCCGGTGATGAACCGGCCGATCCATCCGGAGCGCGTGCACGTGCAGCATCCCGGCATCGTGCCGTGGCTGGACATCGGCAACGCGTTGTACACGACTTCGCTGCGCTGCCTGCTGCAGGGCTTCAACGTCAAGCAGCCGCAGGCGAAGGCGGCGTGGCTGTCGGCCAGCTACCGGCTGATGCGCGCGATCGTCCCCGTGGGCCAGGGCCTGGCCGCGCGACCGGCGCAGGAAGGCGAGGACGGCCCCAACGCCGGCCTCACCTTCACCTCGCTGCGCACGCTGGCGGTGCTGCCCGAACGCAGCGCCGCGCGCTTCGTCACCGAGCGCATCCGCCAGCTCAAGTCGCGCGCCGCGGCGCTGCCGCTGAAGCTGATCGAAGGCGAATATCCCGCGCAGTGGCACGACGTGCTGGCCAGCCTCGACGTGATCATCGACTCGCTCGACGCCCTCGCCGGCGTACGCGCCGACACGCCGATCGCAGAGGCGGCACCGCCGGCCGCGCCCGCCCCCGCGCCCGTGGCCGACCCGCCCGCGCCCGCGAAGCCGCCGGAGATCGTGGAAGGCGACCGGATGACGCTGGTGTTCGACGCCGCGCGCTGCATCCACTCGCGCCACTGCGTGCTGGAGGCCCCGGACGTGTTCAAGGCGAACACGCCGGGCGAGTGGATCTTCCCCGACCGCATGGACGTCGAACTGCTGGCCGCGGTCGCGCGCAACTGTCCCTCCGGGGCGATCCGGTACCGGCGCAAGGACGCCGGCCTGGAGGAACCGCCGCCGCCGGTGAACACGCTCAAGGTGCGCGAGAACGGACCGTATGCGGTGACCGCGCAGCTGCGCATCGCCGGCGCGGACGACGGCCATCGCGCCACGCTGTGCCGCTGCGGCCAGTCGAAGCGCAAGCCGTGGTGCGACGGCAGCCACGCCGAGGCCGGCTTCGCCGCCACCGGCCAGCCGCCGCAGCGCAGCCTCGATCCGCTGGCGACGCGCGACGGCGCCCTCGACGTGCGTCCGCAGCGCAACGGCCCGCTGGTGATCGACGGCCCGCTCGAACTGTGCGCCGGCACCGGCGGCGTGTTCCACCGCGACACCAGCGTCCGCCTGTGCCGCTGCGGCCAATCGAAGACCAAGCCCTTCTGCGACAGCTCCCACATCGCCGCGGGGTTCGTCGCGGACGGGGAGTGAGGGGGCGCGGAGGCGCGTGCATTGCGTAGGCTGGGTGCTTTGCACCCAGCTTGGCCGTTACGGAAAAGAACCTGGGTCGATGACCTGGCCCATGCGTTCTATAAGCGCAGTTGCTGTGCCGATATCAATGCGCGCGTGGACAGCTTCGTCATGGGCGCCGTCGCCGAAGGCAACCGCATGCACTTTCGTCATCGACGGCCGCGATACGCCGGAAGGTGTGCGTATCGTCGAGATCAACAACTTGGACGCCGGGCCAAGAGCCGGCCCTGTGCGTGCATCCGACGCTTAACGTGTGCGTCGTTAATCCTGCGGTCGCGATGTTCTTCCGCCGATCGCGCGCGCGGCCAGGAACAGGCACGTCGCCTGCAACAGTCCGCAGAACGTCACCCAAGCCACTTGGGTCAGTTCTGTATCGAAATGACCGGGAAAGGCTGTCGCGATCGCAGACAGCGAAAGCGACGCAGGCATGCAGACGAGTGCCAGCGTGATGTCAGGCAGCAGGTGTTCCGTCGACGACGCAGCCATCGCGATGTCCGTGCAGAACGCCCAGGTCGCGACGACGATCACGAGCACAGCGTAGAGCGCGGCCAGCAGTTGGAGCGGGCGACGGATCATCCGGCGCAAATCGGGTGCGCCGTCGCGTCGCGCGTCTGCCATCGCCTCAGCGCGCGCCCACCGCGATCCGGGTGTCCTGCTGCGGCGCGTCGTGCGTCTGCTGGGCGACCTGCTGCGTCCGCGCGGTCTCGGCCATGCGCGTGCTCTGGTCCATCGTCTGCGTCGTCGCCTGGGTGTAGTCGATGTAGGAATTCTTCGACGCGGGATTCATCGGGTTGCCTTCCACCGCCACCAGCAGGGTCTGCCCGTTCGGGGTGCTGGTCTTGCTGATGTGGTCGATCGACGTGAGTCCGCTCGCGCGGGCGTCGGCGGCGACGGACGCCGCGGCGCGCTCCATCTGTTCGCGCGACTGGAAGCCGCCGCCGGGGCCGAGCTGTTCGAGGTTCGACAACGCCTGCCGGTAGAGCGCGTTGTCCGGGTTCTTCGGGTCCGCCATCGACGGCCGGTCCGTCTGCGTCTGCACGGGCGGCGCGGTCTGCGTGTTGGTCGGCTGCGGCGTGTCGACCGGCAGCGAGTTTGCTTGCGGTGGCGCCTGCGGGGCCGGTGCCTGCGTCTGCGTGTTCTGCGGTGCGTTCGGCTGCGGCGTGTCGACCGGCGGCGTGTTCGCCTGTGGCGGCGTTTGCGGCGTCGGCGCCTGCGTCTGCGTGTTCTGCGGTGCGTTCGGCTGCGGCGTGTCGACCGGCGGCGTGTTCGCCTGCGGTGGCGCTTGCGGAGTCGGCGTCTGCGTCTGCGTGTTCTGCGGTGCGTTCGGCTGCGGCGTGTCGCCCGGCGGCGTGTTCGCCTGCGGTGGCGCTTGCGGAGTCGGCGTCTGCGTCTGCGTGTTCTGCGGTGCGTTCGGCTGCGGCGTGTCGACCGGCGTCGGGTTCGCCTGTGGCGGCGTTTGCGGGGCCGGCGTCTGCGTCTGGGTGTTCTGCGGCGTGTTCGGCTGCGGCGTGTCGACGGGCGGCGGCGCGGTCTGCGTTGGCGTCTGCTGCGCGGGCGGCGTCTGCGTCGGGGGCTGCGTATTGGTCGGTTGCGGCGTGTCGACCGGCGGCGGTGCGGTCTGGGTGGGCGTCGTCTGCGCCGGGGCCTGCTGCTGTCCGGGATAGATCCCCAGCGCGACCAGCGTGTCCTTGTTCGCTTCGCCGGTGGCCGGCAGCCCGTGCTGCTGCTGGTACTGGCGCACGGCGTTCGTGGTCATCTCGCCGTAGTGGCCGGTGGTCGGCAGCGGCTGGCCGTCCACGCGGATACCGGCACCGTTCAGCGCTTCCTGCAGCTGCGTCACGCGGCGGCCGTCGTCGCCGAGCTTGAGGGTCGGCTCCTCGTAGAAATTCTGGTGCGCCCACAGCGAGGTGCCGACCTTCGGCGGCTCCACGCCGTGGCTGCGGTACAGGCCGCCCAGCCGTTCCTCGAAGCGGTCGATCACGCGCTGCTGGTCGACCAGCGTCTGTTCGCTGAGGTCGACGCCGTTGGCGCGGGTGGTGAGCGCGATCTTGAACTCGTCCACGCCGCGGTACCGGTCGAAGTTGTCGCGGATGTTCTCGTACAGGCGATCGGTCATCGTCTGCACCTGCGCGGCGGTCTCGCGGTAGCCCTGTATCTCGATGGTGTCCGTGCGCGGCGCCAGCCGGGCGATGTCGATGCCGAAGCGCTGCGCGCCCGCCGGATCGGCGGCGACCGACAGCCCGGACTTCAGGCCGGCGTCGTCGATGGTCTGCAGCACCCGGCCGTAGGCGCCGGTGACGATGTCCTGCACCTGGCGGTCCGAACTGGCGTTCGGCGCCAGCCCGTTCGCCTGCTTGAACGCGGTCATCGCCGCGCCGGGCGGCACGCCGATGTGGTCGTCCACCACCACCGAGCCGATGCCCAGTTCCCGCGCCAGCTGGATCGCCGGCTGCACGCGCTCGCGGAGGTAGTAGTCCACCACCTGCGGGTTGCCCCAGTTCGGCACCGCGCGGGTGACCGACTGCGAGTTGTCTTCCTGGACGATGCCGCTGCCGGGCCGGGTGCGGTCCAGGCCCTGCAGGAAGTCGGCGAAGGCGTTGTGCGGGCCGTTGGGGTCGTCGGGCTTGCCGATCACCGGGCGGCCGTCGGAGACGAACAGGCGGATCTCCGGCCGCTGCTCGGGCGGCACCTGCGCCAGCGCGGCCGGCAGCGTGCGCCGCAACTCCTCGACGTAGGACCCGTCGCGCGGGCCGCTGGCTTCCAGCAGCAGCACCTTGCCGGGCCCGGTGCTGCGGATGGCCTCGGCCAGCGCTTCGGTCTGCTGCTCCGGCGTGAGCCCGACCAGGTTGCCGGTGCGCGAGAAGTACACGCTGGCGCCCTGCGCGTTCACCGGGTGCCCGGGGTTCTCCGAGATCGGCACCGAATTGTCGGGAACGGACCGGGCCTGCGTCGGTTCAGGTGAAGACGAGGTGTTCATCGCGGATCATCCCTGCTGCCTGTCTGGGCGCCATGATGCCCCGGGCGTCCTTCAGGTGGAATGCACCCCGTCACGGAGGCGGCGGCCTCGGCGGCGGTCCGGCCCTTGCCTGCACCCGGCGGCGACTCACAGCCCCGGCAGCAGGCGCTCCGTCATCAGCTTCATCACCAGCCGGTGGGGCTGCGGCACGTCGTAGTTGGCGGTGGTGATCACGACCACCACGTGCTGCTCCGGGAAGACCTGCACGGTGTTGCCGCCGGTGCCGTTCATCGCGAAGGACTGCCATGTCTTCCCGCCCACCGGGAACTGCATGCGCCACCACAGGACGCCGTATTCCACGCCGTCGTCGACGCGGGCGTGCGGGGCGACGGACGTCGTCACCCAGTCGGCGGGGATCTGGGGCTTGCCGTGCGCGCGACCGCCGTCCAGGTACAGCTGGCCGAGCGCGAGCAGGTCGCGACTGCGCAGGCCGAGGCCGCCGCCGGCCTGCGGCAGGCCCAGCGGCGAGAACTGCCATTCGGGCTTCGCGATGCCCAGCGGGTCGAACAGCCGCCGCTGCGCGTAGGCGTCGAGGCGTTCGCCGACGGCGCCCTGCAGCGCCGCGCCGAGGGTGGTGACGCCGGCGGTGCAGTAGCGGAAGCTGCGGCCGTAGGGCGAGTCGGCGGGCTTCTTCATCCACGCCGGAAATCCCTGGATCGGCAGGTCGAGGAAGAAGCCGACCCAGTCCTCGACCAGGTACATGCGCTCCTCGTTGCCGCGCGAGAACTGGTTTTCGTCGTCGCATTCCAGCAGCGACGACATCGTCGCCAGGTCCTCGAAGGTGATCTTCGCCTTGCGCGGATCGGGGTTCTGCATCGGCGGGCGATCGCCGAGGTAGGGCAGCACCGGCGCCTGCGCGTTCGGGATCTTCCCGTCGGCGATGGCGAGGCCGAGCAGCATGCCGGCGATGGTCTTGGTCGCCGAGCGCGTGTTGCGCCGCGCCTCGGGGCCGCCGCCGGCGTCGTTCGCGTCGAAGTAGTGCTCGTACAGCAGCTTGCCGTCGCGGGCGACGAGGACGCTGGTGATCTTCTTGTACTCGCCGGCCTCGATCGCAAGGGTCGCGGCGTCGAAGCCGGCGGCGGGTGGCGCGACGGCGGGCGCATCCGCGGCGATGGCGGAGGACGCAACGCAGGCGGTCGCGAACAGGACGGGCAGGACGGCGGCTGGGCGCATGCGGGGGCTCCGGAAGACGCGACGACACTACCAGCGTCGCGCCGCCCGGTTTGGTACGCACCGAACCCGGCGGCGACGGGCGTCGCTCAGCGTCCGCGCCGCCACGCGCCGGGCGTGCAGCCGAAGCCCTGGCGGAAGCTGCGGGTGAAGTGGCTCTGGTCGACGAAGCCCGCCCGCGCGGCGACGTCGGCCAGCGACAGGCGGCGGTCGCGGAGCAGGCCGGCGGCGCGTTCCAGCCGGCATTCGCGCAGGTATTCGCCGGGCGAGCGGCCGTAGCGGCGGCGGAAGGCGCGGGCGAACGCGACCGGATGCACCCCGGCGATGCGTGCCAGTTCCTCGATCCGCGGCGGCCGTGCGCAGTCGTCGTGCAGGCGTTCGCGGGCGCGGGC
The DNA here is from genome assembly GCA_051952955.1 of Lysobacteraceae bacterium. Classification (GTDB taxonomy): domain Bacteria; phylum Pseudomonadota; class Gammaproteobacteria; order Xanthomonadales; family Xanthomonadaceae; genus Lysobacter_I. The sequence continues at coordinate 9,878 of JBQCJG010000154.1, forward strand.
CAGCCACGCCGGGCCGTCGTCGGTCTCCAGCCGACGCTGCCGCACCAGCGTGTCGAACAGCGCCTGCACGCCGGCGTCGACCGCCAGCGCCGAGACGTCGTCCCAGCGGTGCAGCTCGCTGCGCAGCGCCAGCGCGGCCAGCTCGCCGCGGGCGTCGGCGCGCACGGCGTCTTCCTGCAGGCCGCGCCCGGCCACCGCGGCGGCGGGCAGCGACACGGTGAGGAAACGCGCGCCGTCGAGGCCGCGGAAGCAGTCGCGATGGGTGGTGCCGGGCGGGTTGTAGACCAGCGCCGGGCCGCGGCTGATCGCCGGCATGCCGCGCGCGCTGCTGAGGTAGCGGCCGGACAGCACCAGCACGAAATGCGCGTCGCTGTGGGTGTGGGTCTCGATCGCGTGCTCGGGCACGGTCGGCTGCAGCTCGGCCAGCTCGATCGCGGCGTCGCCGTCGCCGACCCGCTGCCGGCGTTCGGTCGCGCCGTAGAACATGCCGCGGCCGAAGGTCTTCATGCGGGCGGAGCGGCCTCAGTCGCGCTTCGACGGGATCGCCGCATCGTAGCGCAGGCCGCTGGCGGCGCCGCCGCGGCCGGCGCTGCGGCGGATGCGCATCCAGGTGCAGGTTCGGCCGTCGGCGGCGCGGGCAAGCACCGGTTCGATGCGCAGGCGCACGCCTTCGCGGCCGACTTCCTCGTCGAACACCCGGCTGCCGGGCGGCAGCAGGCGGGCGAGCAGGCCGTCGTCGCCGGCGGGGCGCTGCAGGCGACGGCCGGCAGGATCGGGATCGAGGGTCAGCGGCAGCCAGCCGGGCGGGATGTCGTTCGCGAGGCGGTAGCGGTAGCTGGCGGCGGTGGGCGCGTCGGCGGCCGGCGCCGGGGCCGCATCGGGGTGCATGCGTCGGCCGTCGGGGCCGGTGACGGTGCGGGCGATCGCCCAGGCGCGGTTGGCCATTTCGTCGCGGACCAGCACCGCTTCCTCCAGCGCGTCGCCGGTCAGCGGGGCGGCCAGCGGCGGCGGCAGGAACAGCCACGGCTGCGGCGCGCCGTCGGCCACGGGCGCCCACAGCGCCCAGCCGCGCCCTTGCGCCGCCCCGCTGCGGGTCGCCGGCGACAGCGCGACCGGGCCGAGCACGTCGCCGAAGGTGTCGGACAGCTGCAGCGAGGTCACGCCCGACACGCCGCCGGCGGGCAGCGTGGCCGGCAGCAGGAAGGCGTCGTTGCCGTAGAACAGCGCGAACTGCAGCAGCGCGGTGCGGCCGAGTTCGGCCGCGGGCGCGTCGACCGCGCCCAGGTCGATGGTCGCGTCCTCGCTTTCCCAGTAGGGCGCCTGCGGCATGCCGCGGAAGCGCAGCGCGGTGGGCGTGCGGACCTCGCGCCGCGTCACCGGCGCGCTGCCGGCGACCGGGCCGTCGAGGTCGGCCATCATCCAGCCCGCGCCGCCGCCGCGGTGGGCGTCCACGTGCAGCGTCGGTACGAGGCCGGCGCAGCGCAGTTCGGCGCTGTAGCCCAGCCGCTCCGGCCGCCAGCTGCCGAGCGGGGTCGGCAGCGTCTCGGCGACCACCGCCTGCCACAGCGCGATGACCGCGTCGGCGGCCGGTGCGCGCAGCCGGTCGGCGAGCGTGCCGGCGAGCGCGTCCTCGTAGGCCGCCCGGCCGTCGGCGGCGCGCGGCGGCGCCACGACGTCCACCGGCCAGAGGTCGTCCGGCAGGCGGAAGGCGTCGAACAGCGCCGCCGCCGCATCGTCGAAGTCCTCGTCGCACAGCATCCGCGCCAGAAGGGCGGCGGTGTCGGCGCGCTTGCGCGCGTCCCAGCCGTCGGCGGGTTCGGGGACCGCTTCCAGCACGGCGTCCAGCGGCAGGCCGGCGAACGGCCTGGCGTCGAGCGGGACCTTGCCGTCCGGGCCGGCCACCCTCTCCAGCGGGTAGTGCGCCAGCGTGTAGTCGGCGGACACCGGCGTGCCGGCGTCCTCGCCGTCGAATTCGCCGACCATCCACTGCCGCGCGAGCAGCCACAGCGGGTCGAGCAGCCGCGCCGACAGCCCCGGGCGCAGGTCCTCGGCGCGGTTCACCGGTGCGATGCGGACGATCAGGTCGTGGCTCATGGCGTCGGCTCCGCGGCGAGGTCGCCGAAGCTGGGCTGGTGGCGGGCGTCGTCGACCAGCAGCAGCGGCGCGAACGGGCCGAGCGGGCCGAGATCGCCCGGCTGCGCCGCGCGCAGCCGCAGCAGCGCCAGCGCTTCCAGCACGTGGTCGAGCACGCCGGCTTCGGTCCAGGCTTCGAGCCCGGTCGCGGGCACGCACAGCAGGATCGCGTTGGGCGCCGCCGTCGACGGTGCGTCGGCGTGCACCGCGATCGCGGCGTCGACCTCGGCCGCGGGCACGGTCTCGTTCCAGCGATCGAGCAGCAGGCCGCAGACCGGATCGCCCGGATCGTCCAGCGCCCGGCCCTTGCGCCGGCGCCACGCGACGTACGAGGCGCGGCCGCGCGCCGGTACGCCGGGGCTGCCGACCCAGCGTTCGCCGGGCGTCCGCGGGGTCTGCGACACCACCGGCCGGTGCTGGTCGCCGGGGGCGTCGCCGCGGGCG
>JBQCJG010000155.1:0-3122 GCA_051952955.1 Lysobacteraceae bacterium
GCCTCGGCGGCGGCGGCCCGCGCGGGCGCGGCCGTCCACTCGACGCCGGCGAGCAGCACGCCCGGTCCGCGGTCCTGCGCCGGGTGCTTCAGCGCCTTGATCCTGACCAGCGCTTCGGCCTGGGTGATCCGGCCTTCCGCGACGGCGCGGAAGATGGGCAGCAATGAATCTTTCATGGCGACAACCCGAGTTCTGCGGCTTCTTCGGCCGACATTTCCTTCCTGGAGATGCTGTCCAGCAGCTCGCGATAGAACGATTCATCGAAGGCCCGCGCATCGTGCTCGTCCTCGTCGTCGACGAAGGCGAGCTGCGCGGGCTCGGCGGCCCGCGTGCGGTCGACGCTGCGCCAGCCGAAGCCGCGGATGTCGATGCACAGGCCGCCATCGGGCCCGAAGATCGAGACATCGCAGGCTTCGACGGCGCCGCCCGCGCCGGTGGCGACCGGCGTGAGGACCGCGACGACCTCCGCCGGACACGGCGCATGGAGCGTCAGCGAGCGCAGCGTGAACGGCACCGACGGCGCCTGCGGCAGCGCCTGCAGCGAAGGCAGGAAGCCGACGCAGGCCTGCAGGACCGCGTCCATGACGCCCGGGTGCATGCGGAAGGCGTCGATGCCGGCATCGGCGTCGCTGCGCTGCGCGGGCAGTTCCACCTCGGCCACCACCTTGCCGCCGATCCGCGACAGGCGGCGCAGGCCGCGATGGGCAGGGCCGTAGTGCAGGCCGCCACGATGGAACGCGGCATAGATCTCGTCGCCTTCCCAGCGCTCGCCGCGCTGGACGGACGCGAGCAGCGACGCGTCGGCCGTGCGTTCGCCGACCGCGTCGACCACGCCGGCCTCGCCCTGGAAGTGCAGGATGCGCGTATCGCCGCTGCCGCTGACGATCTCGAACACGATCGCACCGCCCTCGTCCAGACCGAGCTCGATCTCGACCGTGGTCGGCTCGTCCACGAACAGCGGACGCCACCAGGCGATGTTGCTCAGGACGAGACGCTCGCGCAGGCCGGCGGCCTCGGCGGCGTCATCGGCGAGCGCATCGGCGATCGCGGCCGCCGCCATTTCCAGGTAGGCGACGCCCGGCAGCACCGATTCGACCGGGCCCTCGCCGAAGCGCACGCGATGGTCGCGCAGGAAGAATTCGCTGCCGTCGAACAGGCTGCGATACCGCTGCTGGCGCAGGGTCGAGGCGTTGACGTGCACCAGCGGATGCAGCGCGTTCGCCATGCGCTTGCACTCTTCGCCCGGTGTCGAGGTCGCGTCCTCCAGCCAGTAGCGTTCGCTGGCGAAGGGGTACAGCGGCACTTCGACGCGCTGCGGGCGGGCGCCCGCCGCGAGGTCGCGATACAGCCGCGGCCACTCCAGGTCGACGCCGTCGACCCACAGCTCCGCGAGCTTGTCGAGCTTGCCTTCGCGCAGGCAGGTCTCGATCAGCACCGCCTGCAGCTCGCGGTCCTGGCCGATGAAGGCCAGCTTGCCGGCACGCGCGAGGGTGCTGCCGACCTGCACGCCGCGCGGACGCTGGCCTTCGGCGAAGGCGCGCAGGTGTCCGACGAGTTCGCGCGGCGTGCGCGCGAGCAGCGCGCAGCGCTCTTCCATCGGCTGGCGCCCGACCTGCAGTGTGTAGGCGACATCCAGCAGCGCAGGAGCGCCGTCGGCCTCGAGCGCATCGGCCAGGTCCAGCGCCCGCTGCTGCAGTTGTTCGGGGGTCTTGGCCGACAGCGGGATCAGCACCAGTCGCTCCGGCGCGGCGTCGCGCGTGCGCGGAGCGCGATCCGGCGCGCCTTCGAGCACCAGGTGGGCGTTGGTGCCGCTGAAGCCGAAGGCGCTGACCACGCCGACGCGCCCGCCGCGGGCATTGGTCGGCCACGGCTTGAGCGTGTGGTTGACCACGAACGGACTCTCGGAAAGATCGATGTGCGGATTGAGCCGTTCGAAACTCGCCGCGGGCGGCAGCTGGCGGTGCTTCAGCGCCAGCACCAGCTTGAGCACGCCGGCGATGCCGGCCGCCCACAGGCAGTGGCCGACGTTGCCCTTGACCGAACCGAGCGCGCAGTACTGCACCTTGTCCGTGTAGTGGCGGAACGCCTGGGTCAGGCCCTCCACTTCGATCGGGTCGCCGAGCCTGGTGCCGGTGCCGTGCGCCTCGATCAGCTGGATGTCCGCGGGATCGATGCCGAAGCGGTCGTACACCGCGCGCATCAGCCGCGTCTGCGACACCGGGTTGGGTGCGGTGATGCCGTTGGTCTTGCCGTCCTGGTTGACGCCCCAGCCGCGGATCACGGCGTGGACGATGTCGCCGTCGCGCTCGGCGTCGGCGAGGCGCTTGAGCATCACCGTGCCCACGCCTTCGGACGGCACGAAGCCGTTGGCGCGGTGGTCGAAGGCATAGCAGCGGCCGTCGACCGACAGCATCGCGGACTGCCCGGTGTTGACGTGCATCATCGGCCCGGCCATGACCGCCACGCCCCCGGCCAGCGCGAGGTCGCAGTTCTGCGCCGCCAGGCTGTCGCAGGCGGTGGCGATCGCGACCAGCGACGACGAGCACGCCGTGTCGATCGACAGGCACGGCCCCTGCAGGTTGAGGAAGTACGCGATGCGGGCGGCGAGGATCGACATCGCCGCGCCCGTGAAGCCCTGCGTGCTCAGCCGATGCTCGCGCGAGCGGTCGTGGTAATCGCTCGCGCCGCAGCCGACGAACACGCCGCAGCGGCTGCCGGACAGGCTGCGCGGATCGATCGCGGCGTTCTCGATCGCGTGCCAGCAGTTCTGCAGCATCAGCCGCTGCTGCGGATCCATGACCTCGGCTTCGGTCGGCGCGATGTTGAAGAACAGCGGATCGAAGGCGTCGCAGTCGTCGAGCACGCCCATCCAGCGGCTGTTGGTGGTGCCGGGGATGGAGATGTCGTCGCTGAAGTAGCGTTCGATGTCGAAGCGCTGCTCCGGCACGACGTCGATGCACTCGCGGGCCCCGGCGATGTTGCGCCAGAACGCGTCGAGGGTCTTCGCGCGCGGGAACTGCCCGGCCATGCCGATGACGGCGATGGCGTCGTGGCCGATCGCCGGGCCGCGGCGGGCGCCGCGCTGGCGCCAGGAGCCCAGGCGCTGCGCCTGCGGCGCGGGG
>JBQCJG010000156.1:0-6086 GCA_051952955.1 Lysobacteraceae bacterium
GCGCTCGCCGGCTTCCGCGCGCTTCGTCTTGGACGCGAGAAGGCCGAGGATGCGGTCGGAGTCGCGCACCGAGGACACTTCCGGATTCACCACGACCACCGCCTGGTCGGCGAAGTACATCGCCAGGAACGCGCCCTTCTCGATGCCCGCGGGCGAGTCGCAGAGGATGATGTCGAAACCGTCGTCGGACAGTTCCTTCAGCACCTTCTCCACGCCTTCCTTCGTCAGTGCGTCCTTGTCGCGGGTCTGCGACGCGGCCAGCACGTAGAGGTTCTCGAAGCGCTTGTCCTTGATCAGCGCCTGCTTGAGCGACGCCTCGCCGTGGATGACGTTGACGAAGTCGTACACGACCCGGCGCTCGCAGCCCATGATCAGGTCGAGGTTGCGCAGGCCCACGTCGAAGTCGATGACCGCGACCTTCTTGCCGCGGCGCGCGAATCCGCACGCGAGGCTCGCGCTGCTGGTGGTCTTGCCGACGCCCCCCTTGCCCGACGTGACGACGATGATTTCTGCCAAGGTCTATTCTCCCGATGCGTGATGGGCCGCGGCTCAGGCGAGCGCGGCGATGTGGATCTGTCCGTCCTCCAGCCAGACCTGCGCGGGCTTGCCGCGCACGTCGGCCGGAATGTCCTCCATGACCTTGTAGTGTCCTGCGATCGCGACGAGTTCGGCGTGGAACTCGCGGCAGAAGATGCGTGCCTTCGGGTTGTCGCGGGCGCCGGCGAGGGCGCGGCCGCGCAGCGCGCCGGAGACGTGGATGCTGCCGTCGGCGATCACTTCCGCGCCGGCGCCGACGGTGCCCAGCACGGTGAGGTCGCGCTGCTCGGCGTAGATCTGCTGTCCGGAGCGGATCGGCGCGGTCTGCAGCATGCCCGGTTCCGACGCGGCGGCGGGCGCGGGTGCCGGTGCGGGCGCCGCGGCCTGCCTCGATGCGGCAGCGGGCGCGGCGGCGGGCGCGTCGGCGGCCCCGGATTCGTACTGCGCGCGGAACTTGGCCAGCAGCGGCAGGCCGAGTTCGATCGCCAGCTTCTCGTTGTCGGTGCTGCCGTAGGCGAGCCCGACCGGGATCGCGCCGGCGTCGCGCAAGGCATCGATGAGGGCGCGGGCGGTCGCGGCGTCGGGCGTGCCGGGCAGGCCGCCGAAGTCCACGATCACCGCGGCGCGTTCGAACAGCTTCGGCGCGCGCGCCACGCGATCGCGCATCTCCGCGCCGAGGCGGGCGACGTCGAGCGTGCGCACGCGCAGGTTGGCGATGCCGACCTGGCCGATCTTGAGGTCGCCGGCCAGTTCGTAGTTAGGAGTCGCCTGCGATGCGCTCATGCGGCAGTGCCCGCGGCGACCGGATGGCGCGGCGCGATCAGCCACGGCTCGCCGGGCAGGGCGTCGCCGTAGGTGTCATGCACCCACGGGTAGCTGCACAGGTCCTTCATCAGCATCGCGGCGCGCAGGCCGGTCTCCGGCATGACCTGCTGGCCGACCTCGCGGAAGCCGAAGCTGCCGTGGAACAGCAGCGCCGGGTCGGGCAGGGTGATGTCGCGGGCGGTGTCGAGGAACACCTCGCAGGCCAGCTGCGGGTAGCGCAGCTCGGCGTAGCTCTGGGCGTCGGCGTAGAAGATCCGGCCCAGGCCGCCGCCGCGTCGGCGGCTGGCGACCACGATGCGGTCGATGTAGAAGAAATCGGAAAAACGGCGGTGGAACCAGCGGAAATTGCTGGAATCGTGGGCGGCATGGCTGCCGACGCCGATCAGGAAACCGGCCAGGGTGCCGTCGCGCTCGGCGACGCGGAAGTATTCCGCGGTGTCGTAAAAATGACGCAGACGGGCGTGATCGAAGGGCAGGATCGTGGGGCCGGCGGCATTGTTCAGGGCAAGTACGGAATCCAGCTCGTGCTCGCGCACGTCGCGGATGACAATCGACATTCCTCGGGGCTCCGGCGAAGGATGGCGCGGACAGGGAGAGCGACTGCGCCGATCAGGCCGGCAATTATCGCATGCCGGCCGGGAGGGGGCGACCTCGGCCGGGCGCCGGTCCGGTGCGCCCGAACCGCTCCGGGCATGACTTCCGGTGGGGTGCAGCGCGGGGCCGAGCGCCTACACTGCGGTCATGTTCGCCCGCCTCGACCACAGCCGTCTGCTCAGCTATTCCGGGCTCTTCACCTGGGCGGCGGTCGGCGTGCCCCTGCTCTACACCTGGGTCATGCCCATGCTGGTGGAGTCCGACGAGCCCCTGCCGCTGCTGGCGATGCCCTGGCAGGGCTGGGTGGCCTACGCGGTGTTCGGCGCCGCCTACGCCTGGCTGGCCCGGGGGCTCGGCCGGCGCCGCCCGGGTCCGATCGACTACCTGCTGCTGCTGATCCTCACGCCTGCCGCGATCAGTCTGGGCTACTACAGCCAGAGCGGCCTCGGCAGCATGCTGCTGATGGTCGCCGCCTCGGCGCTGCCGTGGCTGCTGTCGCTGCGGCTGGGCGTGGCCTGGCTGATCCTCAGCCAGCTCGCGGTGGTCCCGGTGTTCATGCGCCGCGATCTCACCGCGCTGGAAGCGGTGATGCAGGCCCTGTTGTACGCCGGATTCGCCGGCTTCGTGTACGCCACCAGCATGGTCGCGCGCCAGCAGGCGCAGGCCCGCGAGGAGCAGCGCCGGCTGAATTCCGAGCTGCGCGCCACCCGCGCGCTGCTGGCCGAAAGCGTCCGCGTGAACGAACGCACCCGCATCTCCCGGGAACTGCACGACCTGCTGGGCCATCACCTCACCGCGCTCAGCCTGAATCTGGAAGTGGCCAACCACCTGGTCGAGGGCAAGGCCCAGGAGCACGTGTCGCAGGCGCACACGCTGGCGAAGCTGCTGCTCAGCGACGTCCGCGAGGCGGTCAGCCGCATCCGCGACAGCGACGACATCGACATGGCCGCCACGCTGCTGCCGCTGGCCGACAACGTGCCCGGGCTGCGCATCGACATGCACCTGCCGCAGCCGTTCCTGCTGGACGATCCCGAGCGGGCCCACGTCCTGCTGCGCTGCACCCAGGAAATCATCACCAACGTGGTCCGCCACGCGCAGGCGACGACCCTGACCCTCGATTACCGCTGGCAGGACGACGGCATCCGCCTGGACGCCCGCGACGACGGTCGCGGCGCCGAGGCCCCGGCCGCCGGCAACGGCCTGCGCGGGATGCGCGAACGGCTGGCGGCGCACGGCGGCGGGCTGGACATCGAGACCCGCAGCGGCGGCGGTTTCGGCCTGACCCTGCGTCTTCCGGTCGCCCGGGGGGGAGAAGGCCCGGGGCATGCCCGCATCCTGCCGTCGTCTCCGCTCCCGCTGCCGAGGGCGTCATGATCAGGCCTGCCCCCGTCCCCATGCCCGTTTCCTTTTCCGTTCCCTCGTCTTCCTCCGCTCCGGCCCGGACGCCCGGCGCGCGCATCCCCGTCCGTCCCTCAAGGACCCAGGAATCCCCATGATCCGCGTTTGTCTGGTCGACGATCAGACCCTGGTGCGCCAGGGCATCCGCTCCCTGCTGGCGCTGGCCGAGGGCATCGAAGTGGTGGCCGAGGCCGCCGATGGCCGCCAGGCGGTCGAACTGATCCCGCAGATCCGCCCCGACGTGGTGCTGATGGACATGCGCATGCCGGCGATGTCCGGCCTGGAGGCCCTGCAGGCGCTCGCCCGCGCCGACCAGTTGCCCCCGACCATCATCCTGACCACCTTCGACGACGACCAGCTGGTGCTCGCCGGCATGAAGGCCGGCGCCAAGGGCTACCTGCTCAAGGACGTGTCGCTGGAACAGCTCGTCGGCGCGATCCAGGCCGTCGCCGGCGGCGGGTCGCTGGTGCAGCCGGCGGTGACCCAGCGCCTGCTCTCGGGCCTGGAACACATGCGCAACGAGTTCGTCAGCCTCGACCGCCCCGACCCGCTGACCGATCGCGAGACGGAGATCCTGCGACTGATGGCCTCCGGCTTCTCCAACAAGGAGATCGCCAATTCGCTGGGCGTGGCCGAGGGCACGATCAAGAACCACGTGTCGAACATCCTGTCCAAGCTCGGCGTGCGCGACCGCACCCGGGCGGTGCTGAAGGCCTTCGAGCTGCAGCTGATCTGATCGACGGGCCGTCCCGGCCCGTTTCACGCCATCGAACGTTCCGCATGGCCCGGACCCCGACCCGGGCGGGCCGCATGGCGCATGCGTGCAGGACCGTCGTCGGACGGGGCGCGTGCGCATGCCTGCCGCTCGTCGGTGCAGCCGGCGGCATCGCCGCGGCGGCGGATCGCGCTCGCCCGGCACCGGAGTTCCCTGCTACGATTCGGGTCTTGCCCGTCGTCAGCGGGTATTGGTCCCGGAGAGCCCCTGAATGACCCGTCTGCTCGAGATCCTGATTTCCCTCGCGATCGTCGCCGCGCTGTTCCTGATCGTCGGCGTCGTGCTGCCTTCCAATCGCTTCGTCGTCGAGAAGGTCGAAACGAACCGGAAGTCGACGATCGTCTTCGACACGCTGAACAGCTTCAGCCGTTTCAAGGACTGGAACGCGATCCCGCTGCGCGACCCGAAGATGGAGATGACCGTCTCCGGCCCGGCCTCCGGCGTCGGCGCCCAGTTCCACTACGACTCGAAGAAGTCCGAAGTGGGCGAGGGCACCTGGAAGATCGTCGAGAGCGTGCCGAACGAGCACATCGTGATCCAGGTCGAGAACGACCGTTTCGGCTCCGACAAGCGCACCGAGTTCAAGCTCAAGCCGACCGGCCAGAACAACCGCAACGTCGAGATCACCCAGACCTACAAGGTCAACTACGGCTGGAACCTGATCGGCCGCTTCGCCGGCCTGTACGTCGGCAGCCAGGTCGGCGACGACATGAAGTTCGGCCTGTCCAAGCTCAGCAACATGCTGGCCTCGATCCCGAACGTGGACTACACCTCCTACGGCGAGCGCCTCACCGGCCTGTCCGTGGTCGACGTGCCGGCCGAGAACCTGCTGTACGTCAGCGCCGGCAGCCAGAAGTTCGACGACGCCGTGGTCGAGCAGTCGATGCGCGCCAACATGGAGTGGATCAACCGCGCGCTGGCCGCCAACGGCCTGACCGCCGCCGGTCCGATGCGCATCGTGACCAGCGAGCAGGGCCGCGACACCTACACCTTCGACGTCGCGGTGCCGGTGCGCCGCACGGCCGACGCCGCCGGTACCCCGGCGGCCGAACTGACCGGCCTGACCTTCGCCGGCGGCAGCCCGGTGAAGTACCAGCACGTGCCGGCGCACCGCGCCGTGACCGCGAAGTTCGTGGGCTACATCCACGAGATCGAGGGCCTGCACAACGCCCTGCGCGCCTGGTCGGCACCGCGCGGCTACGAAGTCACCGACCGTCCGTACGAGGTCTACGACAGCGGCATCGAAGGCGCCTTCACCGAAGACGGCAAGTTCACCGCCTTCTGGGCCATCCGCTGATCGGGCCACGATCCGGACGATGATGGCCCCGCGCCGTCCGGGCCTCTCCGAAGCGCCGCATCCTGCGGCGCTTCGCGTTTGCGGGATGGCCGCATGACCTTCGATCCGCCGCCACGCCTGTTCGTCGCCTTCGGCGCGCTCTGCGCCGCTTTCGGCGTCGGGCTGTCGGCATACGCCGCGCATGCGGTGCAGGGCGTCGCCGCGACGCAATTGTCGACCGCGGCGCTGTTCGCGCTGCTGCACGGCATCGCGCTGGCGGCGCTCGCGCCGACCGCGTCGCACCGGATCGGTCGCCTCGCGCTGGCGCTGCTGGCGCTGGGCACGTTGCTGTTCTCCGGTTCGCTGGTCGCCCACCATGCGTTCTCGCTGCCGACCCGGCTCGCCCCGGCCGGCGGCTCCCTGCTGATCGTCGGCTGGCTGCTGTACGCGGTCGCCGCGCTGCGTCGACGCTGAGGAGTCGCCATGCCGCGCCATGCCCGTGGATTCGACGTCGAGGCCGCCCGCGACCATCTCGCCCGGCGCGACCGCAAGCTCGGCACGTGGATGAAGAAGATCGGTCCGATCCCGGCCGATCCGCGCTGGCGCAAGCCGTTCGATCCGGTCGATGCGCTGGCGCGGGCGATCCTCTACCAGCAGCTCAGCGGCAAGGCCGCGGCCACC
>JBQCJG010000157.1:0-6076 GCA_051952955.1 Lysobacteraceae bacterium
GTCGCGGGTGATCGACGGGTTCTCGCTCTTGCGCGAGATCTTGTCGATCTCGTCGATGTAGACGATGCCCTGCTGCGCCTTCTCGACGTCGTAGTCGCACTTCTGCAGCAGCTTCTGGATGATGTTCTCGACGTCCTCGCCCACGTAGCCCGCTTCGGTCAGCGTGGTGGCGTCGGCGATCGTGAACGGCACGTTGAGCAGGCGGGCCAGGGTCTCGGCCAGCAGCGTCTTGCCCGAGCCGGTCGGCCCGATCAGCAGGATGTTGGACTTCGCCAGCTCAATGTCGTCGTTCTTCTGGCGACTCTCGATGCGCTTGTAGTGGTTGTACACCGCCACCGCCAGCGTCTTCTTGGCGCGCGACTGGCCGATCACGTACTGGTCCAGGACCTCGAGGATCTCGCGCGGCTTGGGCAGATGGCTGCGGGTGGCCTGCGCCTTCTCCTCCAGCTCCTCGCGGATGATGTCGTTGCACAGCTCGACGCATTCGTCGCAGATGAACACGCTCGGGCCCGCGATCAGCTTGCGGACCTCATGCTGGCTTTTCCCGCAGAACGAGCAATACAGGATCTTGTTGCCATCACCGCTGCGGCCTTGCCGGTCTTCGCTCATGCTGCTGGGGTTCTCTGACGCAGGTAGGGGGAGAATAGCATCCGGGCTCCCGGCCGCAAGCGGGCCGGGCTGAATTCAGGATGCCTATTGGAATCAGGGGCTTGCGCCGGCCAGACGCCCGATCGGACGAATCTGGCCCGCGGATCAGGCCGGCTGGATCGACTCTTCGGGGCGGCGCTCCAGAACGTGATCGATCAGACCGTAGTCCCGCGCAGCTTCCGCACTGAGGAATCGGTCACGTTCCATGTCGCGCTGGATCTGCTCGACCGACTGACCGGTATGGTGGGAATAGAGTTCGTTCAGGCGCTGGCGGAGATACAGGATTTCCTTCGCCTGGATTTCGATGTCGGTCGCCTGGCCCTGCGCACCGCCGGAGGGCTGGTGGATCATCACGCGGGAATTCGGCAAGGCATAGCGCTTGCCCTTGGCGCCGGCCATCAGCAGCATGGAACCGGCACTGCAAGCCTGGCCGACGCAGATGGTCGAGACGTCCGGCTTGATGAACTGCATGGTGTCGTAGATCGCGAGACCCGCGGTCACGACGCCGCCCGGCGAGTTGATGTAGAGGCTGATGTCCTTCTCGGGATTTTCCGCTTCGAGGAACAGCAGCTGGGCCACGATCACGTTGGCCATGTAGTCGTCGATGCCGCCGACGACGAACACGACACGCTCCTTCAGCAGCCGGGAGTAGATGTCGTAGGCACGCTCGCCGCGGCTGGTCTGTTCGACCACCATCGGGACGAGGTTGAGGGCTTTGGTCTGGAGACTGTTCATGCGTGGTCGCACCGGTCGTGGGGGGAGGCCGCGTCGCCGCGGCCCGGAGGCAGGGCCCGCAGCAGGTTACTGCGGGGCGATCGCATCCTGGAAGCTGAGCGCGCGGTCGGTGTGGACGGCACGCTCCGCGATCCAGTCGATGACCTGCTCTTCCATGACGCGATTCTGCAGGCCCGCCATGAGCTGGCGGTCGCTGCGGTACAAATCAATGACCTGCTGGGGCTCTTCGTAGGTGGAGGCGATGAGACGCAGCGTTTCGTTCAGACGCTTCGGATCGAGCGACAGGCCGTTGCGGCGGGCGATCTCGCTGACCACGAGAGCGACCGTGATGCGCTTGCGGGCGGATTCGAGGAAGTCGCGCCAGGCGTCTTCCGGCGCCTCGACCTGACGTCCCTGCTGGCGGGCCTGTTCCACCGTCTGCGCGACCATCGCGCGCGCTTCGTTCTCGACGAGGCGCGGCGGCATTTCGACATGGGCGTAGGCCAGGATCAGCTGCTCGCCGACTTCACGGCGCAGGCGCGCCATCAGCGCACCCTTGAGCTCGCGCTCGAGGTTGTTGCGGATCTCGGTGCGGAACTGGGCCATGTCGCCGGACTTCACGCCGAAGCTGCGGATGAAGTCGGCATCGACCTCCGGCTGCACCGGCTCGGAGACGGCCTCGATCTTCACGTTCACCACGGCCTGCTTGCCGGCGAGCTGCGGCACGCGCCAATCGGCCGGGAAATCGACGGTCACGGTGCGGTCCTCGCCGGCGCTCAGGCCGACCAGCGCGTTCTCGATCTCCGGGTACATGCCGCCGGAACCGATCATGGTCACGCCGCGTTCGGCGCCCTCGGCCGGGAGGCGCTCGCCGTCGACCAGCGACCAGGTCTCGACGTCCACCGCGTCGCCGGACTGGGCCGGGCGGTTGACGATCGTCCAGCTGCGGCGCTGCAGGCGGAGGTTCTCGATCATGCGGTCGATGTCGTCCTCGGTCACCTCGGCGGTGTCGCGCACGACTTCCAGCTTGGTGACGTCGATCTCGCCGAAGTCGGGCACGACTTCGAACGTGGCGACGAAGGCCAGTTCGCCCTCGCCCGCCTCTTCCGACGGTTCGATGCGCGGGTTGCCGGCCAGGCGCAGTTCGTTCTCGCGCACGCCCTGGTCGAAGCCCTGCTGCAGCAGGTCGTCCAGCACCTCGCCGCGGACCTGCGCGCCATAGCGCTGCTCGATGACCTTGGCCGGCACCTTGCCCGGGCGGAAGCCCTTGAGCGTGGCGGTGCGCGCGATTTCGCGCAGGCGGCCGCCGATCCGGCTCTCGACGCTCTCGGTCGGCACGCGCAGGGTCATGCGGCGCTCGAGATGACCCACGGATTCGAGTGAAACTTGCATTGCTGGCGACTCCTGCTGCCGCGCCCTTGCGCGGCCGGCGATGAAAGGTTGGGATCCTGGCCACCGGTCCGGGCGGCCATCGGGGCATGCGCCCCCGGCGGAACGGAATAGTGTGTCCGATTACGGGCCTTCCCGCCAGATTGGGGCGATGGCTGGCGGCAGCGGGCACGTTCGGAGCCCCGGACCGGGCATCCGGAGGACGCCGGCCAGCGGCCGAGGCGCCCATGACCACGGCGCCGGCTGCACACGGCGCCGCGACGGCGCGTTCATCCCGTTCGCAGGGTCAACGCCACTGCGGCGTGGTGCGAGAGGGGGGACTCGAACCCCCACACCTTGCGGCGACAGAACCTAAATCTGTTGCGTCTACCAATTTCGCCACTCTCGCATGCCGCCCCGGCGCATCCGCCGGAAGGCAGAAAGCAGAACGCCCGGCATTGCCGGGCGCTGCTGGAACTGGTGGGCCGTCAAGGATTCGAACCTTGGACCTATTGATTAAGAGTCAACTGCTCTACCAACTGAGCTAACGGCCCGATATGGAAAGGATACCGCATTTCTCTGCTTCGTCGCAATCCGTTTCGTTGCTGCCGACCGGCGTTGCCGGAAGATCGCGCGAACTGCGATGTGAAGCGACCGCGGACACCTCGGAATGTGGGGTGGCTGAGGGGACTCGAACCCCCGACAACTGGAATCACAATCCAGTACTCTAACCAACTGAGCTACAGCCACCATTGGAACATTTGCAACCGCACGCTTCGCCGATCCGTGGCGCCCCGCCGGGCGATCGAACTTTTCCGTCCATGCCTGCGCATGGCGCGCCCGGCAGGACTCGAACCTGCAACCGCCGGCTTAGAAGGCCGGTGCTCTATCCGGTTGAGCTACGGGCGCACAGGCGCATGATAGCGGGGCGGACGGAGCGACACACGACGGCCAGGCCGCCGGGAGTTGGTCGGGGTAGAGGGATTCGAACCCCCGACATCCTGCTCCCAAAGCAGGCGCGCTACCAGACTGCGCTATACCCCGCCGGTGCGTTCGGCCGGCTATTGTCGGGAGCAGCGGCCGCGCTGTCAACGCGCAAGACGACATCGAGCGGGTATGCTGCGCCCTTCAGACGCCACATCTCATCAGGGAGCCCACATGCGCAGCGGCAATCCGGTCCTTTCGGACTCCACCTTCCTCGACGTCGGCAGCGGTCGCGTCGTCCGTGGCGGCACGGACGCGATGACGCTCGGCGGCACGGTCAACAAGACCGGCTTCCTGCTCCTGCTGACGGTCCTCACGGCGGCATTCGCATGGTCGCGGACGTTCACCGCACCGGGCGAGATCGCGCCCGGCGCGTCGATCTACATGATCGGCGGCGCCCTCGGCGGCTTCGTGCTGGCCCTGGTCACCACCTTCAAGAAGGAATGGTCGCCGGTCACCGCACCGCTCTACGCGCTGCTGGAAGGCTTCTTCCTCGGCACGGTCTCGGCGATCTACGACGCCCGCTTCCAGGGCATCGTGCTGCAGGCGGTAATGCTGACCTTCGGCACCCTGTTCGCGCTGCTGTTCGCCTACCGCTCCGGCCTGATTCGCGCCACCGAGAACTTCAAGCTCGGCGTGGTCGCCGCCACCGGCGGCATCTGCCTGGTCTATCTGGCAACGCTCGTGCTGGGCTTCTTCGGGGTCCAGATCCCGTACATCCACGGCTCCGGGATGATCGGCATCGGCTTCAGCCTGTTCGTGGTCGTCATCGCGGCGCTGAACCTGGTGCTGGACTTCGACTTCATCGAGAGCGGCGTCGACAGCGGCGCGCCGAAGTACATGGAGTGGTACGGCGCCTTCGGCCTGATGGTCACGCTGGTGTGGCTGTACCTCGAGATCCTGCGGCTGCTGTCGAAACTGCAGCGACGCTGAGCGATCCGATCCGCGGATGCAGAACGGGGCGCCGATGGCGCCCCGTTCCGTTTCATCGCACGGGAATCGCGCAGCTCACAGCCGGCTGGCGATCGCCTTCGCGAACGACATCGTGTTGCCGGTGCCGCCGAGATCCGGGGTCAGCGAATCCTTCGCCTCCAGCGTCGCGATGATCGCCGCGCGCAAGCGGTTGGCGTTCTCGGGCTGGCCGATGTGGTCGAGCATCTGGCCGACCGCCATCAGCAGTGCGCATGGATTGGCCAGACCCTTGCCGGCGATGTCCGGCGCCGAGCCGTGCACCGCCTCGAAGATCGCCGCCTCGGTGCCGATGTTGGCGCCGGGCGCCAGACCCAGGCCGCCGACGAGGCCGGCGCAGAGGTCGGAAATGATGTCGCCGAACAGGTTGGTGGTGACGATGATGTCGAACTGCTCCGGCCGCATCACCAGCTGCATGCAGGTATTGTCGACGATCATCTCGTTGCACTGGATGTCGGGATATTCCGCGGCGACCGCACGCGCGGTCTTCAGGAACAGGCCCGAGGTCGTCGTCCGGATGTTGGCCTTGTGCACCACCGTGACCTTCCGGCGGCCGGTCTTGCGGGCCCGTTCGAAGGCGTAGCGCACGATGCGCTCGGAGCCGCGACGGGTGATCTTCTGCGTCAGCATGGCGACTTCGCCGTCTTCGGACAGCGACTGACCTTCGCCGATGTACGCGCCCTCGGTGTTCTCGCGGACGGTGATCAGGTCCACGCCCGACGGGAAGCGCGACTTGGTGTTCGGGAACGACTTCGCCGGGCGCACGTTGGCGTACAGGTCGAAGCGCTTGCGCAGTTCGACGTTGATCGAGCTGAAACCCTCGCCCACCGGCGTGGTCAGCGGACTCTTGAGCGCGATGCGGTTGCGGCGGATCGAGTCGAGGGTCGCCTGCGGCAGCAGTTCGCCGTGCTTCTCGAGCGCGACCATTCCGGCGTCGGCCTCTTCGTAGGTCAGGCCGGTGTGCATGGCATCGAGCACGGACAGCGCGGCCTCCATGATTTCGGGGCCGATGCCATCGCCGCGGATGACGGTGATCGTTTGGGTCATGGGTCTGTTCCAGCTGGGCCCCGGCGCGCGTGCGGGGGGCCTTCGGTCGTCGGGGGTCTGAGCGGACGGCGCGTACCGCCGCGAGGGCGTCGCGGGGACGCAGGCGGCGGAACAACCCGCGAATTATGCCCGAACGCCGCCGATCCTGCCCGAACCGTGCGTTCAGACGATGGTCGCAGACGCGCGGCGGCGGACCGCCCGGACCCGGGTAACGCAGGCCCGGCGCGGGTCAGCCGTGATCGTGCGCGGGCGCCGGCGCAGCCTCGCCCTGCTCCAGCCGGTCGAGGAAATCGACCGCACGGCGCAGGTGCGGGATGACGATCGAGCCACCGACCACCAGCCCGAC
>JBQCJG010000158.1:0-10674 GCA_051952955.1 Lysobacteraceae bacterium
CTGCAGTCCGGAACGCGACGCCTCGGCCGGCGTGCGCCCGCGCCGGAACGCGGCCAGCGCCTGCCAGCGCGCGGCGAGGGCATCGCTGCGTCCGCCGCCCGGCACGGCGCGCAGCGGGTCGCGCGCTTCGACGAGTGCGGCGAGGTCGCAGGCCAGCGCGGCGTCGCGCGGCGTCGGCGCGGCCAGCAGCATCGCCGCCAGCCGCGGATGCGTGCCGAGCGCGAGCATGCGCCGTCCGAACGCGGTGATGCCGCCGCCCGCGTCCAGCGCGCCGAGGCGCTGCAGCAGGTCGCGCGCGGCGGCCAGCGCGCCCGGCGGCGGCGCGTCGACGAACCGCAGCGCGTCGCTGCCCCACGCGGCGAGTTCCAGCGCCAGCGACGCCAGTTCGACCTGCGCGATCTCCGGACGGCGCTGCGGTTCCAGCCGCTGCGATTCCGGCCACAGCCGGTACGCCCAGCCTTCGGCGACGCGCCCGGCGCGGCCCGCGCGCTGGTCGGCGGAGGCCTGCGCGATCGTCACCACGTCCAACCGCGAGAAGCCGCTGTTCGGGTCGTAGCGCGGTTCGCGCGCGAGACCGCTGTCGATCACCGTGCGCACGCCGGGCAGGGTGACGCTGGATTCGGCGACGTTGGTCGCCAGCACCACGCGGCGGCGGCCATCGGGCGCGGGCTGCAGCACGCGCGACTGCTGCTCCACCGGCAGTTCGCCGTGGAGGGCCAGGACTTCGACGCCGGACATCGCCGGCGCATCCGCGAGCAGTGTCTGCACGCGGCCGATCTCGCGCTGGCCGGGCAGGAACACCAGCACGTCGCCCGGATGCGCGGCCAGCGCGTGCTCCACCGCGCGCCGCGTCTGGTGTTCCGGCGCCTCGTCGCGGCGCGCGGGGAAGTGCGCGATCGCCACCGGGAAGCTGCGGCCGGCGCTGTTCAGCCGCGGCGCGTCGAGCAGCGTCGCCAGCCGCTCGCCGTCCAGCGTCGCCGACATCACCACCAGCCGCAGGTCCTCGCGCAGGCCGGCCTGCACGTCCAGCGCGAGCGCGAGCCCGAGGTCGCCGGCGAGGTGGCGCTCGTGGAATTCGTCGAACAGCAGCGCACCCACGGCGTCCAGCCCGCCTTCGCCCAGCGTGGGATCGTCCTGCAGCATCCGGGTCAGGATGCCCTCGGTCACCACCTCGATCCGGGTCCGCGCGGAGATCCTGCTCTCGAAGCGGATCCGGTAGCCGACGGTCTCGCCCACCGCCTCGCCCAGCTGCTTCGCCATGAACCCGGCCGCGGCGCGCGCGGCCACGCGGCGCGGTTCCAGCATCACGATCTTCCGCCCCGCCAGCCACGCCGCATCGAGCAGCGCCAGCGGCACCTGCGTGGTCTTGCCGGCGCCCGGCGGGGCTTCGAGCACGAGCCGCGTGCCGGTGGACAGGGTCTCGCGGAGGGCCGGCAGCAGCGCGGCGATGGGGAAGGCAGGGGACGGCGTCGACATGATGCGCACAGGCTAGCAGCCCGCCGCACGGGGGCCGCCGCCCGTCGGCCGGGCGGGACGTGTGCCGGGCGACCGTTGGCACCTGTCACACGCGTCGGCTAGATTGCCCATCCCCGTCGGTGCGCCCGTGCCCCGGCGGGCCGCGCCGGGCCCGGGGGAGCCGCGGACGCAACGCCGGCGGCCAGGGATCGACGGCCGCCGCCGGAACAGGCCCGGGACGTGCCCGTTCCATCCATCCAACCGAGAGATCTGCTTATGTCGCGTGTGTTGTCCACGATGTCGCCGCTCGCGTGCGCCCTGCTGCTCGCCACCGGTGCCGCCCATGCCGAAGTCTTCATCAACGAATTCCACTACGACGATTCGACCTCCACCGGCGACACCGGCGAGCGCATCGAAGTCGTCGCCACCGCCGGCGAAACGCTGAGCAACTACAAGGTCTACCTCTACAACGGCGCCACCGCCACCGCCGCGGTGATGTACGACAACGATCCGGTGCCGGCCGGCAGCCTGGTCACCTGCGGCGCGCAGGTGCGCATCGCCACCCTCGCCTACGCCACCAACGGCCTCCAGAACGGTCCGGCCGACGGCATCGCGCTGGTCGACGGCGCCGGCCAGGTCGTGCAGTTCCTGAGCTACGAAGGCCAGATCAAGGCCAGCGACGGCCCCGCGGCCGGCCGCACCAGCGTCAACCTGCCCGTGTCCGAGACCGGCGCCGATGCCGCTGGCAAGTCGCTGCAGCTCGGCGGCACCGGCACCGTGTATTCCAACTTCACCTGGAAGGCCGCGGCCACCCAGACCTTCGGCGCCTGCAACAACGCGCAGACCTTCGTCGCCCCGGATCCGCGCCCGACCGTCAGCTCGACCACGCCGACCGGCGGCGCCACGGACTTCCCGGCCGCCGGCAACCTCTCGGCCGTCTTCAGCGAACCGGTCGCCATCGCCGCCGGCGCCTTCACGCTGTCCTGCGCCACCTCGGGCACGATCACCGGGCTGACCTATCCGACGTCCGCGTCCAACACCGCCAGCATCTCGACCAACACCGCGCTGGTCGGCGGCGAGGCCTGCACCTTCACCGTGGTCGGCAGCAAGGTCACCGACGCCAGCGGCCAGACGATGGCGTCCAACACCGTGGTGAACTTCAACGTCGCTTCCGGCGGCGGTGGCGGCACCGGCTACTACCAGCACGTCAACACCAGCAGCCCGTCGCAGCTGCGCTGCTCGCTCAACCAGACGATCCGCGGCCATACCTCGTATCCGTACAGCGGCGGCACCACCAACACGTGGACGATCCTCGAGATCGCCGACGAGGATCCGAACAACTCGGGCAAGATCCTCGACGCGTACTTGAACCACAGCTTCACCAAGGTGAGCAGCCGCGCCGGCACCGGTTCGGGCCTGGTCTACAACCGCGAGCACACCTGGCCGAACTCGCTGGGCTTCGGCAACAGCACCGGCAACCTCGGCCTGCCCAATGCGCCGTACACCGACACCCACATGCTCTACCTCACCGAATCGGTCTACAACGCCGACCGCGGCAACAAGCCGTACGCCAACTGCCCGAAGACCTCCGGCTGCGGCGAGCGCACCACCGAAGTGAACAACGGCACCGGCGGCGGCAGCGGCGTGTATCCCGGCAACTCCAACTGGGTGATCAGCCCGGACGGCAACGGCGGCTCGTTCGAAGTGTGGAACCAGCGCAAGGGCGACATGGCCCGCGCCGTGATGTACATGGCCATCCGCTACGAAGGCGGCACGCACCCGACCACCGGCCAGAACGAGCCGGACCTGGAGCTGACCGACACCCGCAGCCAGATCGTCATCACCTCGAGCTCGCCGGCCTACATGGGCCTGCTGTCGACGCTGATCGCCTGGCACCAGGCCGATCCGCCGGACGCCGCCGAACGCGCCCGCAACGAAGTGATCTACAGCTTCCAGGGCAACCGCAACCCGTTCGTCGACCACCCCGAATGGGCCACCAGCGCGCTGTTCACCTCGGCCAAGCCGGGCACCTGCATCCTGAACTGATCGCGCGGCATCGCGATGCGACACGGAAACGCCGGCGGGAGACCGCCGGCGTTTTTCGTGCGTACCGGGCAGCGACGATCGCCCGGCGCTTGCGAAGCGGTCCCGACCACACTATGAAGTCGGCGCGTTCCGCCGCAGGCCTGCACGTCCGCGTCGGGATGTCTGTCGAACAGAAAGGAGCCCACTTTTGGAGAACGCGACACTGAGAGCGGCGACGGCATCGGAGTTGCCCGCGATATGGGACATCGTGCAGCAGGCCATCGAGCAGCGCCGCCGCGACGGAAGCACGCAATGGCAGAACGGATACCCGAACGAGCGGACGATCCGGGACGACATCGCGCAGGGCTACGCCCATGTCCTCGTCGAGGACGATGAGATCCTCGCGTATGCGGCCGTCCTGTTCGGCGCGGATCCGGCCTATGCCTCGATCGACGGACGATGGCTCACGGACGGGCCCTACGCGGCGGTGCATCGCCTCGCGCGGCCGGATGCGGCGAAGAGCAAAGGCGCCGCCACGCGATTGCTGCAACGCCTGGAAGCGTCCTGTCTCGACAAGGGGATCCGCAGCATCAGGCTGGACACCAATTTCGACAATGCGCCGATGCTGCACATCCTGGCGAAGCTGGGCTATGTCTACTGCGGGTAGATCGTCTTCGAGGGGGCCGCGCGGAAGGAATACGAAAAACGCCTCGGGACATGAAACGGCGAAGGCCGAAGCAGCCGCGCAAGACGCGTCGACGTCCGTCGACACCGAACCCGCAGGAGGCGGGACTTCATCCTTCGAGCAAGCCCATGACGACCCTCCATCTCCGATCGATCCGCGGCCTTCCGCGACATGTCTTCGCCGCGTCGGTTTTCCTCGCGGCGTGGGCCACCGCCGCCGGCGCCGCCCCGGCCGCATCCGCGATGCCCGCCGACCTGCACGGCGCGTGGTCGACGCGGCTGGAGTATTGCGGCCAGGATTCCGACGGGAACTATTTCCTTTCGGAGCGCCGCATCGATGCCTGGGAGGTGGCTTGGCAGGAATTGCGGCTGCGTTCGGCATCGGGCAAGGCGATCCGGCTCAGCGCCCGGCACGTCGAATACGAGGACGAAACGCCGGTGGCCCTCAGGATCGAACGCACCTCGGCCGACACGATCTCGTTCGAGGAGTGCACGGGCGCGTCCTGCTGGAACGTCGCGCTGCAACGATGCCCGAAGACGGACGACCGACCGGGCTCAGACTGACGCCGACCTGTCCTGCCGCCGACCGGTCGCCGTCGCTTGGCCGCCCCCGGGGCGTGTGGCATCCTGCTCGCCGGTCGCATCGTCCGCTTCGACGCAGCGATTCGGACGTCCGCGCTTTCCGGGAACCCATGAAGATCATCAAGGCGCTGTGGTGCATCGCGATCGCCGGGTTCGCCTTCGTGCTCTGGGCAGGCGGTACCGCGATGCTGCGCCACTCCGAGGAGTACGCGCTCGCGGTCGATACGGTGCGGGAGCGCTACCCGGAGTTCGCCGACCGGCAACTGTCGCTTTGCCTCTCGTGCGCGAATTCGATCCGGCCGGGCAGCAGCGAGACCGCCTTCCGCATCGGCATGGTCGCGTCCGCCGCGGTTGGGGACGCGATCGTCTGCGTGACCGGGCACGCGCGGAAAGGCCACTATGCGTACGAAGTCGCGACCAAGCGCGGCCGGTGCGGCGGTTAGGTCCCGACCCTTCGCCCAGCGACGCCCGCGTCGCTCGACGCCCATCGGCTACCAGATCGAGGTGCAGCGTGCTCACGACGGATGATTTCAATCGACTCGGCGCAGGCCATCTTCCCGGCCACCTCGGCATCGTCGTGACGCACGTGGGGACCTTCGAGCTCGCCGCCGAGCTGCAGGTACGCCCCGCGCTGATGGCGCCGAACGGCTTCCTGCATGCCGGGACGATCGTGAGCCTGGCCGACACCTGCGCCGGTTACGGCTGCGTCGCCAACCTTCCCGAAGGCGCGACCAGCTTCACCACACTGGAGCTGAAGTCGAACCACCTGGGCACCGCCCGCGACGGCACCGTCGTCTGCGTCGCGAAAGCGGCGCACACAGGCAAGACCACGCAGGTCTGGGACGCGACCGTCTCGCACAAGGAATCGGGCCGCGTCCTCGCGATGTTCCGCTGCACCCAGATGCTGCTGTACCCGGGCGCGGCGCCCGGCCAGCGCGCCGCGCCGACGCCGCATGGCGCGACCTGATCCCGTCGCGGATCGCCAATCGTTTTCCAGAAGATTCTCCATGCCAGGAGGTTTCCGATGACCGCAGCCGCTGGCCGCATCCTTCGCCTCGTCGCACTCGGCCTGTTCGCTGTGTCGGCACTGCCGGCGTGCGTGCACGCGGTGGCCGGACCCGAACGGGCCGACGCGGCCATCGCCCGCGCTCTGGGATTCCCCGGCTGCATCGTCTCCGTGCCGCTGAGCCAGGAAGATGCCCTCGAACGCGCACGAGCCTCCGGCCATCCGCATCCCGAAGCGCTGGATTCCTGGAAGAAGCTGGTCGCCATGGCACGCCCGACCGACCAGCTGCGCCTGGTGAACTGCCTGGGGGTCCGGCGCGGCGACCACGCCGGTCAGTCTTTCTACGGCCTGTTCCGCGACGGTGCCCTCGTTGCCGAGATGCAACCGATGCTCTTGAACTGAATTCGCCATAAGGCAGCACGCACCCGATCACCGGCCGGAACGAGCCGGACCTGGCGCTGACCGACACCTGCAGCCAGATCGTCATCATCTCCAGCTCGCCGGCCTGCATGGGGCTACTCTCGACGCTGATCGCGTGGCACCAAGCCGATCCGCCGGACGCGCCCGCAACGACGTGCTCTGCAGGTCCAGGGCGACCGCAACCCGGGCAACAAAACAGCGCCGAACCCCGATGCCAGATCGCGAGCATGGCCTGCCCGCGCCAGTTCGATCTGCGCACGCAGCGCATCGCGAAGCGCCCCGGGCAACACGGTACGGCGGTCCTTGCCGCCCTTGCCCTCGCGAACGATCAGTTCATTTCGCGCGAGGTCGACGTCCTTGATGCGCAGTCGCAGGCATTCCATCAAGCGCAAGCCGCTGCCATACAACAAGCCCGCCATCAGCGCTTCCCGCCCATGCATCGCTGCCAGCAGCGCCGCCGTTTGCGTCCGCGACAGCACCACCGGCAGCCGAGGCGCACGCTTGGCCCGCACGATGTCCTGCATCCACGGCAAGTCCTGCGCCAACACCTCCCTGTAGAGGAACAGCAGTGCCGCAAGCGCCTAGTTCTGCGTACTGGGCGCTACACGGCAGCGTGTTGCCAGGGCGCTGAGGAAACCTTCCACGTCCGTACCGCCCAATTCACGCGGATTGCGCAGATGGTTGTCGCGAATATAGCGGCGAATCCAGTACAGACAGGCCTGTTCCGTACGCAAACTGTAATGCTTCAGCCTCAATCGCTTGCGAACTTCGTCCAACAGCCTGGAGCGTTGCGGGCTTGTCCGTGCGCGCTTTATCACGATATCGGAAACTGCTTGCGACATTGGGCTGCAGCCATGCGGGATAATGCCCACATCTTCCGGATGCGAAAAAGCATTCGCATAGGCGGAAGCCACTGATCTGGATAGGGAAAACCCGATTGACGCTGTCTCGCACGCGAGAGCAGAATCGGCGCTACACCCCACTTTGGGGTCTAATCGTAGTTAGGCCACAGGAGAGAGGGCATGGTGATCAAGAAGATCCATCCGCCGAAACCGCCTAAGCCGCCGGACCGCATGCAAAACATGCAAACACTCAAGCCCCTCGGCAAGACCAAGTGGGTTCGCGCTCACTGGCGCTGGGACTACTCCACCCATAAGTGGGAATGGGTTCTGGGCCACTGGAGCAAGTAGGTTACGAGAGAGGGCAGGCCGTGGAACGCGAGCATACGGTTCAAGTGTGGAACCAGCCCCAGCAGGTCACCGTGTACCAGAAGTCAAAGTCTGTCTGGGTTGCGGTCGGCTCTTACATGGGAGAGCGAGTGGAGGTCACCGGGCGCTCCGAGACTCAGGCACTCGGTAATTGGCGCGAGGCGGCTCGTTACAGAGGGGGCTAGGTGGCCAAGCTGCAGGGCCTGTGGCCTAACAATTCGTCCAAGCCGACGCCGCTTCGCGGCGCGGCTTAACTCAGGTGTTAGGACTTGGTCCGTGACTGACACAGAACAGCAGTTCATCGCAGACATGCAGCGCGAGGACGACATCGGTCTTGTCCTCCGAGGGCATCTGCACATCGAGCACCAACTCATTGAGCTCCTCTCTGAGACCCTGCACTTCTCGGATCGCTGCGATTGGAGCTTCGTCAATTACCGCGCAAAAGTTGAGCTAGCCCATGCCGCTGGACTTCCTGCCGACATCAAGTCCCTCTTGGAGCGCATAGGCTCCATTCGCAACAGTTTTGCGCACCAGCTTGATTCATCCATTTCTGCCAAGCTCTCACTTGATCTATACAACTCTCTCTCAGACCGCATCCGGCTGGGGTTAAAAGCCTCCTACAAGGCAATGGGCGTCGGAGAGTTCACAGGCCCAGCGAGCTTAGAGCCACGGGACTTGCTCACGTTGATCTTACTCAACGCCAGGCAGGCAACAAAGGCCGCAGTATTCGCCCTTCGTGATGCCAAGTCCTAACAAATCATTCAAGCCGACGCCGCTTCGCGGCGCGGCTTAACTCAGGTGTTAGCCGCTTTGGGGGGCAATCGTGGCGTCTGTTGAATGGGGTTCCGTCGCTGACTGGGTGTCGGGCATCGGATCGCTAGCCGCCGCCGTAGTAGCGCTCTACGTCGCGCTCTCGGCGCAGAAGGTAAAGCTCCGAGGCTATGCTGGTCATAGGCTCATCATTGGCCCCGGCCAGCCACGAATTGATGTCTTCGCGGTTTCAGTTACAAACATCTCCCAACGCCCGACTGTTGTTACAAACGTTGGCTTTACTTTTGGCTGGTGGCGCTGGAAGCGCCACGGCATCATTACGTTTATGCAAGACCAGTTCAGTCAGGGCATTCCGAAACCGCTATCGGATGGCGAAACGGCACATTGGAACGTGCCCCTTGGCCCAGACAACAAGTGGCTGCGTGAGCTTGCCGAAAAGTTCCCTGTTTCCCGGTGGCAAGTTTTCACTTGGCGTGTGCACGTCCACACATCAAATGGGGGCACCACTACTTTGCGGCCCGACAAGGAAACCCGTGCAATGCTGGCCGCGTTCGTTGGTATGCCGGCCAGCGGCTAACAATTCGTCCAAGCCGACGCCGCTTCGCGGCGCGGCTAACTCAGGTGTTAGGCAACTTAGGAGCGAAGAGTGGCAACTAGAAAGGCACCCGTACAGCAGCCGAAGGCACTACTGGAACTGCTGGTCTCACGTGAGGACGCGAAGTCTAGGCTGCAAGCGCGCATTGAGAAGGGGCTTGAACTAAAGCAGAGAGGGGTTGATACACGAGAAGCTTTCGAGTCCCTATCGAACGACTACAGCAAGTGGGACTCTTTCAACTCGGAGTTGCTAAAGCGCACCTTCACAACTGATGAGCTTGCTAAGGAGTACGACTTTTGGGGAGCAATGGCAATCTCAATGCGAGAACCGTCTCTCGGAGAAAAGATCGCGGAGGTCTACAAAGACGTTGACAAGAAGATCCATCGCCTGGATTCGATCATCGAACGACTCGAACTAATTCCGCTGAGTCCAGCCGCGTCCAGTGTTGCCGCACCGGCAGCGGAGACCCCTGCTGTCCAAGTTCGAACAAAGCGAGTGTTTGTGGTCCATGGCCGCGACGAAGTAGCGAAGACAAACCTCGAAGTCTTTCTGCACGAGATTGGGCTTGAACCTATCGTCCTGCACCGTCAAGCGGACGAGGGAATGACGATCATCGAGAAGTTTGAAAAGCACAGTGATGTGGGCTATGCCTTCATTCTTCTTACGCCAGATGAAGTCGCCTATCTTGCCTCTGACGAGAGCAGAGCAGACGATGAACGAAGCAAGGAGTTTCGAGCACGACCGAACGTCATATTTGAGTTCGGCTATTTCGTTGGCAAGCTCGGCCGTTCTCGTGTGTGTTGCCTGTACACGGGAAACGTATCTTTGCCAAGTGATGTCAGCGGAATGATCTACAAGCGCTATGAACGAAGCATCGAAGAGGTAGCGTACAGCGTCATCAAGGATCTGAAGGCGTCTGGGTATGCAGTTGCCTAACCCTTCATTCCACCGGACCGCCTTCGGCGGCCGGTAAATTCAAACGTTAGTAGTGGCCGGAATGGATCGAGACTTGCACGAAAGGCAATTCATCGCCCTGCTTCGTCAGGGCTTCGGGACGGAAGCTGCCGCAACCGACCAATGGCTGATAGAGCGCGGTTGGGAACAGGACTTCCTCGAGGAATCGCCGCATACCTGGCTCGAGGCCTTCGCGGAGCAAACGAACGATGCCATCGCGCGTCGCGACAGCGCGACGGTCATCAGGCACACCGAGTACATGGCCCGTGGCTATCTGCAAGGCGGTGATGAGGTCAAGCGCCTCATCGATGTCGGCTATGCCGAGCACCTCCTGTGGCGATCGGATGCAGCCGAAAAGGTCTGGGCCTGGCCACATATTGCAGCGCCGGTTCGAGCGCTCTATGAGCAAATGTGGGGCGCACCCGCGGCTGACGATCCGTCCAGACTGCTTCACGCCTCGCCCGGCGCGGGCACCCGATGACTCCAGACAGCCAAGGATGTCCCATGCACAAGGATCCACCGGCCATCTCGCTGCATGGCGCCTGCCACTGCGGCGCCGTCCGGCTGACGCTGCCTGCGGCACCCGACACGACGACGAGCTGCAACTGTTCGCTGTGCAGGCGCACGGGGGGCGTCTGGGCGTACTACGCGCTGGGCACGGTCGTCATCGAAGGGCACCCCGAGCACACGGAAAGTTACGAGTGGGGCGATCGCACGCTGCGCAACTTCCGCTGCAGGACCTGCGGCATCGTCACGCACTGGGAACCGATCGATCCCGAACCCGGCGCGCGCCACGGCGTGAACCTGCGGAACTTCGAGCCTGCGTTGCTGGACGCCGTCGTCGTCCGGCGCTTCGACGGTGCGGAGACCTGGACGTTTGGGGATTGATCGCGGGATCCGAAACCCCTGCGGATGGCGCGCCCGCAAAAAAACGGGGAACGCGCCGCGCTTCCCACCCGACACCGCTAACGCCC
>JBQCJG010000159.1:0-29095 GCA_051952955.1 Lysobacteraceae bacterium
AACGACGTCGAGAGCATCGGCCGCATGCAGCGCGAGCTGGAAGCGCTGGTGCCCGAGGCCCGCATCGGCATCGCGCACGGCCAGATGCCGGAGCGCGAGCTGGAGAAGGTGATGCTCGACTTCCACAAGCAGCGCTTCAACGTGCTGCTGTGCTCGACGATCATCGAGTCCGGCATCGACATCCCGAACGCCAACACCATCGTGATCAACCGCGCCGACAAGTTCGGCCTGGCGCAGTTGCACCAGCTGCGCGGCCGCGTCGGCCGTTCGCACCACCGCGCCTACGCCTATCTGGTCATCCCCGACGGGCGCAACATCACCGACGACGCGCGCCGGCGCCTCGACGCGATCGCGTCGATGGACGAACTCGGCGCCGGCTTCACGCTGTCGACGCACGATCGGGAGATCCGCGGCGCCGGCGAACTGCTGGGCGAGGACCAGAGCGGACAGATGGCCGAGATCGGCTTCTCGCTCTACACCGAGCTGCTGGAGCGCGCGGTGCGCAGCATCCGCCAGGGCAAGCTGCCGGGCGTCGACGCGCTCGGTCTGGAGCTGGACGAGCAGCGCGGCGCCGAGGTCGAACTCAACGCGCCGGCGCTGATCCCCGAGGACTACCTGCCCGACGTGCACGCGCGCCTGACCCTGTACAAGCGCATCAGCAGCGCGCGCGACGCCGATCGCCTGCGCGAGCTGCAGGTGGAGATGATCGATCGCTTCGGCCTGCTGCCCGATCCGGCCAAGCTGCTGTTCGCGGTGGCCGAACTGAAGCTGTCGGCGACCGCGCTGGGCATCCGCAAGCTCGACCTCGGCCCCGCCGGCGGCCGCATCCAGTTCGTCGAGAAGCCGTCGGTCGATCCGATGGCGGTGATCCGCCTGATCCAGGGCCAGCCGAAGCACTACCGCATGGACGGCCCGGACAAGCTGCGGATCACGCTGGACCTGCCCGACCCCGCCGAGCGCATCCGCGCCGCGCGCGGGCTGCTCGCCACGCTGGCGCCGTCGTCATGAGGCGAACGCGGCTTCCCGGCGTGCTGATCGCCGCATTGGCGTGCATCGCGTGCATCGCGGGCTGCGCGACGCCGCGCGTCGCCACGCACGACGCACCCGCGGCATCGCCGCTGACGTTCGTGCTGGTCCGCCATGCCGAGAAGGCGACCGACGATCCGAAGGACCCGTCGCTCAGCGACGCGGGACGCGCCCGCGCCATGCGGCTCGCGGCGTCGTTCGACGGCAGGCCGGTCGTGGCCGTGTACGCCACCGGCTATCGGCGCACGCAGGCCACGGCGCAGCCGACGGCGGAGAGGCATGGTCTGCCAGTGCGCACTTACGAGGCGAGCGTGCCGGCCGACGCGTTCGCCGCCGAACTGCGCGCAGCGCATGCCACGGGCACGGTGCTCGTCGTCGGCCACAGCAACACCGTGCCGGCGATCGCGTCCGCGCTGTGCGCCTGCACGGTGGCGCCGATGCGCGAGGACGCGTTCGATCGCCGCATCGAGATCCGCATCACCGCGAACGGCGTCGCGACGCTGGCCGAAACACGCTACTGAATCGGGTGCTGCCAAACGAAAGGCCCGGCAATGCCGGGCCTTCGTCGATTGACGGTTCTGGACAAACCGCTTCGATCAGCCCGCGCCGGCGAGGCCCAGCGAACGGCTCGGATCGAAATCGATGCCGGTGATGTAGCGCTTGCCGGCGTGCGCCTTGATGTGCACGACGATGTCGATCGTCAGCATCAGCAGGCGCTTGATGACCGAGAACTCCAGGCCCGAACCTTCATTCGAGGCCTTCACCATCAGCGCGAGCTGGTCCCAAGTCTGCGCCGTGCTCCCGGCGTGGCAGCTGGTGATCGAACCCGGGTGGCCCGACGCGCAGTTGCGGATGAAGTAGAACGCTTCGTCGCCACGCAACTCGGCCAGGATGATGCGGTCGGGTTTCATGCGGAGGCAGGCCTCCATGCAGCTCTTCGCGGTGACGTTGCTCGCGCTCTGGCCGCCCTTCGAATACAGCAGGTGCACGATGTTCGGCTGGTCGATGAACAGCTCGCGGGCGTCCTCGATCGTGACCAGGCGTTCCTCGTGCGGGATGTGGCCCACCAGCGACTTCATGAAGGTGGTCTTGCCGCTGCCGGTGGCGCCGGCGACGACGATGTTCTTCTTGTACAGCACCGCCTTCTTGAAGAAGTCGGCGTAGTTGCGCTCGGCGCGCAGTTCGAGCAGTTCCTTGTCGAGGTCGCTGACTTCCGGCGCGCCTTCGAGGATCTGCTTGAAGAAGCCGCTGTCCACGTAGTTCTGCAGCGTGAAGTTGCGCTTGGCCGGCAATCGGATCGTGATCGAGACCTTGCCCGAATCGCAGGCCGGCGGGATCACGAACTGCGCACGCTGCCCGGTCGGGAAGGTCAGCGACACCACGGGATCGACGTCGGTGATGCGCTGGCCGGTGTTGCTCTCGTTCACCACCGCGGTGCAGAACTGGCGGGCGCGCTCGAAGGTCAGCGACGGGACCTCGATGTGCTTCCAGCCCGAGGTGGTTTCCAGATACAGCTCGCCCGGACGGTTGATGCAGATTTCGGTCACTTCCGGCGAGGACATGTACTCGAGGATGCCGAGCACGCTGTACTGGTATTCCAGGAAGTCGTTGGAGACGTTGGCGATCGGTGAATTGTCGATGTCCATGGGGCTGCGTTCGGCTTGCGGAAGGCGGCGGGACCGGCGATGCCGGGCACGAGGGGATGCGAAGGGGATCGGGCAGGACGGACGTCGGGCACGAACGGAATCGAGGCGATGGCAGGCGGGCGAAGCGGCGGCACCCGGAAACGACGGCGCGGCGCCAGGACGTGCCCGAAGACACGCCCCGCGCCGCGCCGGGCCGCCATCAGCGGCGGATCACGCCGGAGAAGTCGACGTCCTGGGTGACATAGATGTTCAGCACCGTGCCCTGGTTGATGGTCACCGTGGCCGGACGCGACAGCGACTTGCTGAGCGCCTGGTTGGCGAGGCGCTCCATCGTCTTCGAGGTGTTGCTCTCGAAGGGCTGGGTCACGATGTTGCCGCCGGTGGTCACTGAGTCGGTCGCCGGACCATGTTCCGCGGCCTCGTATTTGAACAGGTCGCTGATCAGGCTGATCATCAGCGCCGAGCTCATCTTGCTGGCCCAGTGCGCGTTGTAGTCGCCCGGATGGCCGGCACCGCCGAGGTTGTCGACGCCCTGGCCTTCCAGCGTCAGGTCGAGGCCGTTCGGCGTGGTGATGCGATCCCATACCACGCCGACGCGCGGACCCTTCGGCTCGCCCTGGTAGCGACCGAGCGCCTTCGAGCCCTTCGGCAGCAGCAGCTTGCGGCCGTTGATCGAATACACCGGCTCGGTGACGATGCAGGAGGTGAAGCCGTCGACATCGGTGATGATGCGGGTCTCGAGCACGCAGCGGATGTAGGTGCCGCGCACCATCAGCGTGTCGGGGTTGCGCTGGTACTGGGCGATGCTGACCTTGTTGCCGCCGTTGCGTGCGGCAGCCGCGGCATCCGCGCCGGGCGCGCCGCCGGTCTGCTGCGCCGTGGCGCCGCGCAGGGTGTCCAGCATCGCGTTCAGCACCGGATCGTTGGGCTGGCCAGTGCCGGCCGCACCGCTGCCGCGGCTGTCGGTGATGCCCATCCGGCGCTCGGCGAGCGTCGGACCCTGCGGCACCGGCGGACCGTAATCGCGGCCATTGTTGTCGTCGCGCCCGTTGCCGCGGTTGTTGTTCGCGGCACGCGAGGGCTCCTCGGGCGGAAGCGGCGGCAGTTCCTGGACCGGCACCGGCTGCGGTTCGGGCTGGACGTCCGCGAAATCCGGGCCGCCCGGCGTCCCCGCGCCCTTCGGCAGGTCGGGGATGACGACCTTCTCTTCCTTCGGCTTCTTGACGTCGTCTTCCTTCTTCGAGGTCGCGTTCTTCAGCACGACGAGCGTCATCAGGATGAGCAGCACCACGATGCCGCCCAGCATCATGATCATCTTGCGGTTGACGCGCTGGGATTCCGAGGACTTCAGCTGCGGCGCGGCGGCATCGAGGTCGGGCTGCTGCGCCTGCGTCTGCTGCGCGGAATAATAGGGATTGCTCCCCTGCGCATTGGGATCGTAGCCCTGGCCGTACGGATCGCCAGAGGGGTAGTCGCCGGACTGTCCCGGCGGATTCGGCGGGAAATTCTGGTTCACTTTTGCTTGTTCCTACGCAGACCGACGACGTTCTTCCCGTGGCGAACGACCAGGAAGGGATAGGTGCCATGGACGACGAGGGTGTTGTCCTCGACCGTGGTGTTGACCAGGAAATCCTCGCCACCCTCGCGATCGCGACCGTACACCGCGGGGAAGTCGCCCGACGGGAAGCGGTTGACGTTGTTGAAACGGATGTAGGTGAACTGGCCGTCGTCGTACACGTTCACCGGGATCAGCCACTTGTTCTTGGTCCGAGTGGAGAACGAATAGTCGAAGTAGTACGTCCTGGTCTTGTCCAGCTCCGTGTCGATCTCGCTCTGGCGGGGCTTCGGCGCGCCCTTGGCTTCGGCCGCCGCCGCTGCCGAGAACACCGTGCTGTTGCCGTAGATGAACGTGATCTTGTAGTTCACGCCGGCGCGCTTGGCCTGCTCCAACGCCGTCCAGTCCGTCGCCACCACCTTCAGCTCGAACAGGTAGGAGTGCGTGGCCGTGCGCACCATCATGTTGGTGTCGACGTCCGTGTTCTTCGGCTTGAGGTAGAACACGTTGTCGCGGCGGTTGAGCTCCCAGCCCGAATTGAAGCCGGTGCTGTAGTCGAGGATCTCCTCGCTGGGACTCAACTCGATCTGGGTGGTGATGCCCAGGCCGGTGCGGACCTCGTAGATGCGGTCCGGCTCGTATTCGTACTCGACGATGGCTTGCGCGAACGCCGGCCGCACCAGCGCCATCGACGCCAGCACGCACAGCAGGACCGCATAGCAAGAGCGATGCAAGCGACTCATCTGTTGCCTACTCCATTGACTTGATTGGGGGCCTGCGCGGCCGGAACCTGTTGCGGGGCGGCCGGAGCGGCACCGGCGGGATACTGCGGCTGCGCCGTGCCGGGGGTGCCGAAGTCGGGCGCCGACGGATAGACCTGCCCCTGTCCGGCCGGGACCTGGCCCGGCTGGCCCGGAACGGGCTGGCCGGGAATCGCCTGGCCCGGCGCCACCGGCTGGCCGGGGATGGCCTGGCCCGGAATCGCCTGACCGGGATACGGCTGGCCCGGATACGGCTGCTGCGGATAGCCCGCAGGCACCTGCGGCTGCGCGGAGACCGGATTCTCGACCGGCGGCGACGCGGCGTAGTCGGTATCGACGGTGTACTCGGTGACCTGGAAGCCCAGCGGGTTGTTCCACCGCTGCTTGTCGTCCATCGACAGGTTCGGCTTGTAGGTGTATTCGAGCCGCGCGATCTTGCTGTCGACCGGCTTGGTGTCGCCGGTCTTCTTGTCGTACTCGACGCGCTGGAAGCGGACCGTGGCGCTGTTCCGCGCGTTCTCGCCCGAGCCCTTCCTGTCCAGCTGGATGCTGAGGATCTTCACCCGCAGCGCACGTTCCTTGCCGTACTTCTTGAACGGGCTGTCCGGATTGTTCCCGGCGTGGATGGCGGCGTAGCCGTTGCGCACGTTGGGCGAGGACATCACGTTCACCAGGTCCCAGTCGCGCAGGTTCATCATCGCCACGTCGAAGGACTCGCGGGCGATGATGTACTGGGCGACGTTGCTGCGACCCAGCGCTTCGCTCTGGGTGATGCTGTTGGGGCTGTTGAAGTCGCCGCGCAGGGTGGCGACGGTGGCCTGGCCGGTGAACGCGTCGGCCATGATCAGGTAGGGCACTTCCTTCTTCAGCGGAAGGATGTAGATGAACCCGCCGACCATCGCCAGCACGATGCCGAGGCAGGTCCACGCGATCATCCACGCGCGCTTTTCGCTGCGCCGGGCGAGGTCGGCGATGCTGACCTCGAAGTTGACGCCTTTGGCGACCGAGTTGTCGATCTGCGGCGATTCTTTTTTCTTGCCTAGCATTCTGAAGCCTGTAGTCCCGAATGGATTGGAAAGGTTCCGGATCCGGCGGGCGGCACCACGGCGCCGCCGCCGGCGCGCGTCAGGGCGCGGAACTCCCGCCGCCGGCGATCCGGACGACGATCTCGTTGCCGCTGACGGCGATCGACACCTGCTGCGCCGCATAGGCGGCGTTGAGCTGGGACACGGCCTCCTGCAGGCTCGGCGTGCGGATGTCCGCGACGGCCGAATACAGGGTGTAGTCCATCGGGTGACGGTAGGTCAGCGTCATCTTCGAATCGTCCGCCCAGCGCTCGAGCATGTTCTTGAGCGTGCGGTCCATGGGCGAGGCGTAGTAGAGATAGGTGTCCTGGAGCGGGAGCGCCTGGGTCTCTTCCGCGAAGCGGTTGACGGTCTTCCAGCGACCGCCGAAGTCGGGTGCCGGGCGCGAGGCGCAGCTGGAGAGGGCCACCGCGCAGAGCACGGCGAACAGGAGCTTGGTCAGGATCGAGATTCGAGATTTCACACGCCACCCGGGAGAAGATCGGAGAAATTGAGTGAAACACAGGATGGAACGGCAGCCCCGGCCGCATGCGGCATGGACGGCTTGGACGCAGGCACGAAACGACCCCGCACGCGGAAGCCGACCAAGGTCGCCTCGGGCGGAACGTCGATGGGCAAATGGCACCGGACCCGGTACGGCCGGATGCGGATAGGCGGATTCCCTGTTGTCACGAAAGATCAGGCCCCCTCCTCGCACCGATCATCGCCGCCCGTCGTTCCCCGAACTGCTGCGGCGTCCTTCTGCTCATCCCAGTGTGCCCCCCGCACCCCGCACCCTGCGGACCGGGTCCACGGGGCGGCAGGCTGGAACGCATCCTTGGCTGCGTCCGGGGAACATAGCCCGTTCCCACGTGATTGGTCAAGAAATCCCGGCGGGATCGGCACCATTCCCGCGGCCTGCCCATGCGCGGGGGGCAACGCGGACACATCCGCTCCGGAAATGCGGGGCATCGCGCTTGCATCCGTCATCGATTGCGTGGACGGACATCGCGCACGGGCTCGACCAGGCCCGCGGCGTGCGGCGTGCGGCGTGCGGCGTGCGGCGTGCGGCGTGCGGCGTGCGGCATGCGGCTCAGGATGCGGGACGCAGGCGGCCTTCGTGGAGTTCGAGCACGCGGTCCAGCCGCGCCGCCAGCCCCCGGTCATGGGTGACGAGCACGAGGCTGGTGCCCTGCTCGCGATTGAGCCCGAGCATGAGCTCGAACACGGTGGCCGCCGTCTTCTCGTCCAGGTTGCCGGTGGGTTCGTCGCCGAGCACGCAGGCGGGCCGGTTCACCAGCGCCCGCGCCACCGCGGCGCGCTGGCGTTCGCCGCCGGACAGCTCGCCCGGCTTGTGTTCCAGCCGATGGCCGAGGCCGACCGCTTCGAGCAGGCCGCGCGCGCGCCGGTCGGCTTCGGCGATCGACGTGCCGTTCAGTAGCACCGGCAGCATCACGGTCTCCAGCGCGGAGAATTCGGGCAGCAGGTGGTGGAACTGGTAGACGAAGCCCAGCGCGCGATTGCGCAGGCGGCCGCGGTCGGCATCGGAGAGGTCGCTCATGCGCTGGCCGGCGACGTAGACCTCGCCGCGGGTCGGGCGGTCGAGGCCGCCGAGCAGGTGCAGCAGCGTGCTCTTGCCCGCGCCGGAGGCGCCGACGATCGCGACCGTCTCGCCCGGGGCCACCGACAACCGCAACCCTTCGAAGACCGGCGTGTGCAGCCGGCCCTCGGCATACGTCATGGCCAGGTCCTCGCAGCGGATCACCGCGCCCGGCATCGTCGGCTCACTCATAGCGCAGCGCCTCCGCCGGAGCGGTGCGCGCCGCGCGCCAGGCCGGGTACAGCGTGGCGAGGAAGGCCATGGCGAGCGCGACCAGCGCGATCACGGTCACGTCGAACGCCCGCAGTTCGGTGGGCAGGCCGGTGATGTAGTACACGTCTTCCGGGAGCAGCTCGACGTGGAAGGCATGCTCGATCGCTTCCAGGATGGACTGCAGGTTGAGCGTGAGCAGGATGCCGCCGACCACGCCGGCCACGGTGCCGATGGTGCCGATCATCGAGCCCTGCACCATGAAGACCTGCATCACCCCGCCCGGCGTCAGCCCGAGCGTGCGCAGGATCGCGATGTCGGCCTGCTTGTCGGTCACCAGCATCACCTGCGAATTCACCAGGGTGAAGGCGCCCATCAGGATGATCAGCGACAGCAGGATCGCCATCATCGTCTTCTCCAGCTTCAGCGCACGGAACATGTTGGCGTTCTCGTGCGACCAGTCGCTGACCCGGAAGGTCTCGTCCATGCGCGCCGCGAGCCGGCGGGCGAGTTCGCGCGAGACGTCCCAGGCCTGGTCCATGTCGTGCATGCGCAGGCGCACG
Source organism: Lysobacteraceae bacterium (assembly GCA_051952955.1). GTDB lineage: Bacteria > Pseudomonadota > Gammaproteobacteria > Xanthomonadales > Xanthomonadaceae > Lysobacter_I. The sequence goes on from JBQCJG010000159.1 coordinate 8,426, forward strand.
CCGGTGACGCCGTCGCCCATGCGCAGCAGGCGCTGGGCGTCGGCGATGTGCATGACCGCGAGGTTGCGGTCGAACTCCTGGTGCCCGGCCTCGAACAGCCCGGTGACCTTGAAGCGCTTGGTCTGCACCATCGCCCCCAGCGGCGTGCTCTGGAATTCGGGGGTATAGACGATCACCGAGTCGCCGACGCCGACGCCCAGCCACAGCGCCAGTTCGCGGCCGAGGACGATGTGGTATTCGCCCGGCACCAGCGACTTGAGCGAGGTGCCGTCGACCATCTTCTTCGCCAATACCGACACATTGCCTTCCATCGCCGGGTCGACGCCGCGCAGCAGCGCGCCCTCTTCCTGCGGGCCCTGCAGCATCACCGGGCGTTCGATGTAGGGCGCGGCGCCGGCGACGCGCGGATCGCGCTTCGCTTCGCTCACCGCTTCGGCCCAGCCCTGCAGCGGCTGGCCATCGGCGCTGACCGTGGCGTGCGAGGCCATCTGCAGCATGCGGTCGCGGATCTCGCGCTGGAAGCCGCTCATCACCGCGAGGGTGGTGATCAGCGCCGCGACGCCAAGCGCGATGCCCAGCATCGACGCCAGCGAGATGAAGGAGATGAAGCCGTTGCGGCGTTTGGCGCGGAGATAGCGCAGGCCGATGGCGACGGACAGGGGCTTGAACATGGCGACCCGCGGGCTGAATCCGGCTATGGTGCCATCCGCCCTGCCCGACGCACAGCATCGATGCGGTCGACGGCCAGTCGCAGTTCACGGCGACCGCCGGCGTCGAGGGTGTCCGGCCAGAAGCTGCCGCGGGCGATCCGGTCCGATGCGTCGCGCCAGGCGACGAAGGCCAGCGGCCCGCGCCAGTCGACGCACAGGTCGGTCACCACGACGCCGTCGACGGTGGTCTGGCCGTCGCCGTCGACGACGAGCCGGCACACGGGCCGCCGGGCCTCGGTGCGCGCCGACCACACGCCGACCGCGCAGGCCAGCAGCGCCAACGGCCAGGCGAAGACGCGCGGCATTTCGGAGGCGAGGACCGCCAGCGGTGCGAGCACCGACAGCGCGAGCACGCCGCCGATCGCCCAGCGCGACGGCCGCAGCTCAAACCGGGAGGGCGCGGATGCGTTCGACGAGCGCATGCAGCTCGGTGTCGTCCGGGGTGTCGTGGCCGAGGAACCAGCGCCAGAGGCGATCGTCCTCGCAGGCGAGCAGGCGCTCGAAGGTCTTGCGCTCGTCCGCGGAGGCGTCGCCCCAGGCACGATCGAGATAACGCACGCACAGCTGGTCGAGCTCGCGCATCCCGCGACGGCAGCGCCAGCGCAGGCGCTGGCGTTCGGCGTCGTCGCGCGCATCGCTCATGCCGCGAGCAGCCCGTAGCCGAGCGCGCACCACAGCGCGAGCAGCGCGAACACGCTGGCGGCGAACGCGCGGAAGCGATGCATCACGCGGTTGTCGCTGCACTGGATCACGCTGTGCACGATGCGCGCGGCGACGTAGGCCCACGCCAGGCCCAGCACGAGCGGACCTGTCTGGCCGGTGATCGCCGCCGTCGCCAGCGCGAAGTAGAACAGCACCGGCATCTCGAACAGGTTGCGGAAGTTGTCGGCGGGTGCGATGTCGGTGTAGAGCGCCGAGGCCTGCTGCGAGGTGGCCACCTGCTGCGGGTGGATGCGGTCGCGCTTCATCTGCGCGACCCGGCGACGGAACATCACCGCCAGCACGACGAAGGTCAGGCCGACCATCGCGAGGCCGGGAAGGAAGATGGCGGTACTGGCGTGCATGGCGGTCACGGTCGGGAGAGGTCGCGGAGGCAGCGATCGGCGTCGAGGGTCGTCCCGTCGTCGCCGTGGATCAGCGCGGCGCAGACCGGGGAAGTGGCCGCTCGTGCGCAGTTCGCCGCGAAGCGTTCCAGCGTCGGGCGGTCGTCCGCGAGCGCGCTGCAGAATGCCTGGCTCATCACCCGCTCGACGGCGGCATCCTGGTGCTGCGGACGCAGGAATTCGCCCTCGGCATAGACGCCCGCGTCGACATCGCCGACGCCCGGGGCGGACGCGCAGGCCTTGATCGCGTCGATGCCCTGCGCCGTGCGGATGCACGCAACCAAGGCGTGCCCGGCCGCGCTGGCGTAGAACGCCTCGGCCCGGTCGAGCACGTCGTCGGCGAGCGTGCGCGCCATCAACGGCAGCCACAGATCGCGGGAACGCGGCCACTGGATCATGCCCATCACGTGGCGCATGAGCCGGCCGCTGTCGTCGTCGCCACCGGCATCGCCCACCCCCTGCATCGTGGCGTCGTAGATCTTCGCGAACTGCGAGACCTCGACCAGCGCCTCGATGCGCTGCAGCCGCCGCGGATCGACGGGCGCCTCGGCGGTCGCGTCGATCGCGGGCGCTGCGTGCGCGATCGACGCGGCCGCGCACAGGACGAGCGCTCCGAGGCGTGCAACGCGCGCGGGCGCCCCGCCCCGGCGGATCACACCTGCCGCGCCAGCATCAGCCGCTTGATCTCGCCGATCGCCTGCGCCGGGTTCAGGCCCTTCGGGCAGGTCCGCGCGCAGTTCATGATCGTGTGGCAGCGATAGAGCTTGAACGGATCCTCGAGGTCGTCGAGGCGCGCGCCGGTGTCTTCGTCGCGACTGTCGATGATCCAGCGGTAGGCCTGCAGCAGGATCGCCGGGCCGAGGTAGCGGTCGCCGTTCCACCAGTAGCTCGGGCAACTGGTGCTGCAGCAGGCGCAGAGGATGCACTCGTAGAGGCCGTCGAGCTTGGCGCGGTCTTCCTTCGACTGCAGGCGCTCGCGATCCGGCGGTGCCGGGGTCTGCGTGCGCAGCCACGGGCGGATCGACGCGTACTGCGCGTAGAAATGCGTGAGATCCGGCACCAGGTCCTTGATCACCGGCATGTGCGGCAGCGGGTAGATCGGGACCTCCTTGCCGCCGCAGTCGTCGATCGCCTTGGTGCAGGCCAGCGTGTTGATGCCGTCGATGTTCATCGCGCACGAGCCGCAGATGCCCTCGCGGCACGACCGGCGGAACGTCAGCGTCGGGTCGATCTCGTTCTTGATCTTGATGAGCGCGTCGAGAACCATCGGCCCGCACGTGTCGAGGTCGACCTCGTACGTGTCGGTGCGCGGGTTCTCGTCGTCGTCCGGGCTCCAGCGGTAGATCTTGAACTCGCGCACCCGCTTGGCGCCGGCCGGCGCCGAGAAGCGCTTGCCCTTGTGGACCTTGGAATTCTTGGGAAGGGTGAACTCAGCCATGCGGCCCTCGATTGTGCTCGACCCGGGCCAGCTGGCGCAGCCAGCCGCCGCTCAGGATGAAACGGGGAAACGTGATGAATTGTTCGGCGAACACGCGCGCGACGAAATCGGACGGACCATCGAAGGGCACCGGCGCCTCCGCCTCGCGCTTGTGGCCGATGGCCTGCAGCGCGAAGGCGAAGACGAAGGTCGCGGCCGAGATCGCCGCGGCTACCCACTGGCCGGCCACGACGCTGCGCACGGTGGCGAGCGCGCCGGCGATGAACAGCGGCACGGCGATGAAATGCAGCAGCAGATTCGCACGATCGCAATGGTTGCGTTCGTACGTCCGCCACTGCCATCCCAGCAATCCGCCTTCGCGCGCCATGGCCGACATGCTCAGTAGGTACGCTTCTTCGGCGGAACGACGTCGACATCGCCGGTCAGCGTGTACATGTGCACCGGGCGGTAGTCGATCTGCGTGTTGCCCGCGCCGTCGGTCCAGCACAGCGTGTGCTTCATCCAGTGCTCGTCGTCGCGGATGCCCTCGTCGGCGAGGTTGCCCTGCTCGTCCTTGGACCAGAAATCCTCGCGGGCGTGGGCGCCGCGGGACTCCATGCGGTTCTCGGCCGACACGATCGTGACCAGCGCCTGGCCGAGCAGGTTCTGCAGCTCCAGCGTTTCGATCAGGTCGGAATTCCAGACCAGCGAACGGTCGCTGACGCGGACGTCCTCGAAGCCCTTCACGCACTCGCGGATGCGCTCGACGCCGTCCTTCAGGCCTTCCGGCGTGCGGAACACCGCCGCGTCCTTCTGCATGATGCGCTGCATGCGCAGGCGCAGGTCCGCGGTCGACGTGCCGCCGTGGGCGTTGCGGGCGCGGTCGAGGTTGGCCAGCGCCTGGTCGCAGGCGTCGGCCGGCAGCGCCTTGTGCGCGGCGCCGGGCTTGATGGTCTCGGCGCAGCGGTTGGCGACCGCGCGACCGAACACCACGAGGTCGAGCAGCGAGTTCGAACCGAGGCGGTTGGCGCCGTGCACCGAGACGCAGGCCGCTTCGCCGATCGCGTACAGGCCCGGCACCACCGCGTCGGGGTTGCCGTTGCGCAGCTGCACCACTTCGCCGTGGTAGTTGGTCGGGATGCCGCCCATGTTGTAGTGCACGGTCGGGATCACCGGGATCGGCTGCTTCTCGACGTCGACGCCGGCGAAGATCCGCGCGCTCTCGGCGATGCCGGGCAGCTTCTCGTGGATGTCCTTCGGATCGAGATGCGTGAGGTCGAGATGGATGTGGTCGCCGTGCTCGCCGACCCCGCAGCCTTCGCGGATCTCCAGCGTCATCGAGCGCGAGACGACGTCGCGCGAGGCGAGGTCCTTCGCGTTCGGCGCGTAGCGCTCCATGAAGCGCTCGCCCTTGTTGTTGCGCAGGATGCCGCCTTCGCCGCGCACACCCTCGGTGATCAGGCAGCCCGCGCCGTAGATGCCGGTCGGGTGGAACTGCACGAATTCCATGTCCTGCAGGCCGAGGCCGGCGCGCAGGGCCATGCCGCCGCCGTCGCCGGTGCAGGTATGCGCCGAGGTCGCCGAGAAGTACGCGCGGCCGTAGCCGCCGGTCGCCAGCACCACGCCCTGCGAGCGGAACAGGTGCAGCGTGCCTTCGGCCATGTCCAGCGCGAGCACGCCGCGGCAGGCGCCTTCGGCGTCCATGATCAGGTCGAGCGCGAAGTATTCGATGAAGAACCGCGCGTCGTGCGCCAGCGACTGCTGGTACAGCGTGTGCAGGATCGCGTGGCCGGTGCGGTCGGCCGCGGCGCAGGTACGCTGCGCGGTGCCCTTGCCGTAGTGCGTGGTCATGCCGCCGAACGGACGCTGGTAGATGCGGCCGTCCTCGGTGCGCGAGAACGGCACGCCCTGGTGTTCGAGCTCGATGATCGCGGGGATGGCCTCGCGGCACATGTACTCGATCGCGTCCTGGTCGCCCAGCCAGTCCGAGCCCTTGATGGTGTCGTAGAAGTGGAAGCGCCAGTCGTCCTCGCCCATGTTGCCCAGCGCGGCGGAAATGCCGCCCTGCGCCGCGACCGTGTGCGAACGCGTCGGGAAGACCTTGGTGATGCAGGCCGTCTGCAGGCCCTTCTGCGCGAGGCCGAAGGTGGCGCGCAGGCCGGCGCCGCCGGCGCCGACCACGACCATGTCGTACTTGTGTTCGGTGATCTTGTAGGCAGTCATGTCGATCAGGCCAGCAGCGCGATCCGGCCGATCGCGTAAAGGGAAGCGAGGGCGCCCAGCGCGCAGGCGAACAGCACCAGCACCTGCAGCGCGAGTTCGGTGGCGCGGTGGTGGACGTAGTCCTCGATCACCACCTGCAGGCCCATGCGGGCATGCGCGAACAGGCTGAGCGAGAACAGCGCCAGCGCGATCGCGTTGACCGGTTTCGCGAGCGCCGCCAGCACCTGGGCCTGGTCGGCGCCGGCCAGCGCGACCAGCATGCCGATCACCCAGGGCGTCAACAGGGCGAGGAACACGGCGGTGACGCGCTGCCACCAGAAATGCCCGGTGCCCGACTTGGCGGACCCCAGGCCGCGGGCGCGGCCCACCGGGGAGCGGTAATCGCGGTTCGTGGACGTGCTCATGCCTTGCCTCCCAGTGCGATCACCCAGATCAGCGCGGTCAGCACGACGGTGAGGACGATCACGGTGTACCCGGAGCGGTAGACCTGCGGGATGCGGAAACCCCAGCCGAGGTCCCACAGCAGGTGCCGGATGCCGTTGAACAGGTGGTACATCAGCGCCAGCGAAAAGCCGAACAGCACGAGCTTGCCGAAGGGCGAGGCCAGCAGGGCCGCGGCGTTGGCGTAGGTCTCTCCGCCGCGGGCCACGGCCAGCAGCCACCAGGCCAGGCCGAACGCGCCGAGGGAGAGGACGATGCCGCTGATGCGATGCAGGATCGACATCACGCTGGTGATCTGCTTGCGGTAGATCTGCAGGTGCGGCGACAGGGGACGTGCGCGTTGGGTCATTCGAATGGCGCCCTGGTCGGTCAAGGAAGGAACAGCGCCCCGGAAAGCCGGGGCATCGAAGCAAGGAAGCGCATCAGAAATCGATGCAGCGTCCGTTCTTCTCCCAGTCCCCGTAGCGCGTGGGGTCCGGGCCCTCGCGGCCGCCGATCTCCTTCGCCGGGACGGGCGGCCGCTGCGCGGGCGCCGGTTCGGTTGCGGGGAGTACCGGCTCGGTCGCGGTGATGAGAACGGTTTCGCCTATCATGTCGGGATTCCTGAACCGTGAAGTTTAAGTCCCGCCCCCATGCCGGACAACCCGCAAGCTGCCCCGGACGGCTGGTTCCGTCTCTCAGACCATCGTCTACTGTCCCTGACGGGACGCGATGCCGTCGCGTTCGCGCAGGCGCAGACGATGAACGACGTCGCCGCGCTGGAAGACGGCCGCTGGCAGTGGAACGGCTGGCTGACGGCCAAGGGCCGGGTGATCGCGTTGTTCGGACTGGTGCGCATCGCCCCCGATACGGTGTGGATGGTGGTTCCGGATGCAGATGCGGACGCACTCGCCGACCGGCTGCGCCGTTTCGTGTTCCGCAGCAAGGTCGCGATCGCGGTGCGCGACGATCTGGGCATCGCCGGCCGCCTGCGGGCGTCCGAGTTCGCATCCGGCAACCACTGGGCGGGAGACCCGGTCCATGCCATCGAACTGGACCTCTCGGGCCATCTCGACAGTGGTCATGCGGGTCGCAGCCTGCGCATCGGCCCGGCCGTGGCGGCCGACGAAGAGACCGCCGCGCTCGCCGCCTGGCGTCGCCAGGACCTCGAACACGGCTGGCCGCGGCTCGATGCCGCCCAGTCCGAGCAGTGGACGCCGCAGCAGCTCTCGCTCGAACGCCTGCACGCCTTCAGCGTGAAGAAGGGCTGCTACCCCGGCCAGGAGATCGTGGCGCGGACGCATTTCCTCGGACAGGCCAAGCGCGGACTGGCGCTGATCGCCTCGGCGGAGCCGCTCACGCCGGGCGCCGCCGTGGACGCTGCCGACCCGCAGGCCGGGACGATCGTCTCCGTTGCCGGGACGCACGCGCTGGCCGTGGTGCCGCTCGACGCGGCCTCGGCAGCCGCCCGGAACGACGAAAGCCCCGCGGCGGGCGGGGCTTCCTGGCGATTCGCGCCGCTCCGGGAGGGGCTGGCGCGCTGACGTCGGCGACGCGGGTTCTGGACGCCGTTCAGAACAGCGAGCGCGACCCGATCTGCGCCGGCGCCTGTTCCTGGCCCTGCTGGCGGACCTGCTCCTGGGCCTGGGTCTGCGTCAGCTGCGGCGCGTGCTGCGCGTTGAGCCGGTTGACCTCGTCGAAATTGCGCTCGGCGGGCTGGGTCAGGTCCTGGGTCGGGACGGCGAGCGTACGCACGGTCGGATTGTTCGGGTCGCCCTGGTACATGATCGCGTAGCGGCCCGGCACGTCGCCGCGGCTGAGCACGACCCCGTCGACGTCGGCCCGCGGGTCCAGCGACGCATTGTCGCGGGTCGCCTCTGCCTTTTAGGCGCGCAGCATCGCGGCGGTGGCGCGGTCGTTCATGTCGCCGGTGGCGGCGATGCCGCTCTCGCCATGCATCCGCTCGACCATGTTCCGCATGTTCATGTAGCGGTCGTGGTCGGGATGACCGGGATCGGACGGGTTCTGGGGTGCGTACTGCATCACGGACTCCTCATGGCCTGCGGCGGAACGGGCCCGATCTTACACCGCGCCCCGGAACGGGCCAACCGCGGCCGACTGCCCGGGCGACATGCCGTGGACGACCCTGCGGACGACAAACCTGACGGTCGTTCAGCCGGCCAGCGCGTCCGCCGCGGCGACGATGTCGTCGTCGGCCGGGATCACCAGGAAGGCTGCGCCCGCGAGCGGTGTGAACGTGTCCGCGCCGACGACGCGCTGCAGCGGCACGCCGCCGAACCCGCCCTCCACCAGCGCGGTGATCACGCCCTCGCCCACGCCCGCGCTGCGGCGACCCTCGTCGACGACGAGGATGCGCTTCGCGCCCGCGGCCTGTTCGCGGATGAAGGCCTCGTTGAGCGGCACCAGCCAGCGCAGGTCGACCACGCGGGTCTTCCAGCCGTGCTTCGCCTCGATGCGCCGCGCCGCGCGCAGGCTCATCGGCACGCCGTTGCCGAAGGTGAAGATCACCAGGTCGTCGCCGCGGCCGCCCTCTTCCGGCGCATACACGCGGCCCTCGCCGAACGGCATCGCCTGTTCCGGCGACGGATACTCCGTCTGCCACAGGCCGTCGCCGGTCTCGTACAGATCCTTGGCCATGTACAGCGCGATCGGTTCGAGGAACGCGCAGACGCGGCCGTCGACCTTCGCCAGCGCCATCAGCGTGCGCAGCATCGTCGCCGCATCGTCGCCGCGCGACGGGCAGCCGACGACGAGCCCCGGGATGTCGCGCAGCGCGGTGATCGAGTTGTCGTTGTGGAAATGGCCGCCGAAGCCGCGCTGATAGCCCAGCGACGCGATGCGCATCACCATCGGATTGCGATACTGGCCGTTGCTGAAGAACTGCAGGCTGGCCGCCTCGCCGCGGATCTGGTCGCAGGCGTTGTGGAAGTACGCGAGGTACTGGATCTCGGGCATCGGCAGCATGCCCATGTTCGCGTAGCCCTGCGCGAGGCCGAGGATCACCGTCTCGTCGAGCAGCGTGTTGAAGATGCGCTTCGGGCCGAATGCCTTGTGCAGGCCCTTGGTCACGGTGTAGACGCCGCCCTTCTGCGCCACGTCCTCGCCGAACAGCATCGTCTCGGGATACTTGCAGAACAGGTCGTGCAGCGCCTGGTTGATCTGGATCGCGAGGTGCTTGGCCGGCTGTCGCTCGGGCAGCTTCGCCTCGCCGCCGAGCACCTGCAGGCGCCTGTCGGCGTAGTCGAAGCGCTCGGCTTCGGCTTTCACCGCGACGGGCGTGTACGGCGCGAGCGGCTTCATCACGTCTTCCAGCGTCGTCAGGCGCGGACGGCGGTCGGCGTCCTCGGCGGCGGCGAAGCACTTCGCGCGCGTCGCCTCGTACAGGCCGAGGATCTCGTCCTTCGACATCAGCCCGGATTCCAGCGCGATCTGCGCGCTGCGCAGCAGCGGATCGCTCGCCTCCACCGCGCACAGCTCCTCGATGTTGCGCCACTCGATCTCGAAGTCGGTGCCGGCGTGGCCCATGATCCGCGTGGTGCGCAGGTGCAGGAAGGTCGGTCGACGCGTGCGGCGGCAGTGCTCGACCGCGGCCTGCACCTGGCCGTAGCCGGCGGCGAGGTCGAGGCCGTCGGCGTAGAAGTAGTCGAGGTCTTCGCGATGGCGATAGTTGCGCGCCACCCAGCCGTCCGGCGTCTTCACCGAGATGCCGATGCCGTTGTCCTCGCACACGTACAGCACCGGCGCCGGCAGCTTCTGGTACGCGGTCCACGCGGCGGCGTTGAACGCGGTCTGCGCGGTGGCGTGGTTGCTGGAGGCGTCGCCGAACGAGCAGATCGCGATGCTGTCGTCGGGGATCGGCAGCGCGTGGCCGATGCGGCGCGCATGCTCGATCGCGATCGCGGTGCCCAGCGCCTTCGGCAGGTGCGAGGCGATCGTCGAGGTCTGCGGCAGCACCCACAGCGGCTTGCTGCCCCACACCTTGTGGCGACCGCCGCTGGCGGGATCCTCGGCGCTGGCCGCGAACGACAAGGCCGAATCCATCACCGGATCCATGCCTGGCAGCTTGCGGAAACGCTCGGCCATGAAACCGCCGGAGCGGTAGTGCAGGAACGCCGGATCGGTGTGGCGCGTGAGCCGCGCGACCATCGCGTTGCCTTCGTGGCCCGACGACCCGATCGTGTAGAAGACCTTGTTCTGCACGCGCAGCACGCGGGCCATGAGGTCGAGGTGGCGCGAGATCAGCTGCGATTCGAACAGTTCGCGGAAGCCCTGCGCGTCGAGCGCGCTGCCTTCCAGAATCGATTCGTCCGGCGCCGGCTTCGGCTGCGCGGCGCCATCCCAGTCCTTCACGAACGCCTGGAAATTGACGTCGCAGATCTCGGCGCGGTTCAGACCCTTCATGCGGGCCGGGATGGGATTCGGAACGGTCGCGAACATGGCGCTCTCCCCCGCTCCCGCGAGGCGGGAGCCGGACGATGGTGGTGGAATTCGGAACTCAGTCTTCGACGCGGTCGACGTCGCGCATCGGCACGAAGCCGGGCTGCTGCATCACCCGCTTGATCCAGCGTTCGACGTGCGGATAGCCGCCGAGGTCGAAGCCGCCGTCCTCGGCGATGTGGGTGTAGGCGAACAGTGCGATGTCGGCGATCGTGTAACGCGCGCCGCCGAACCACGGCAGCCGGCGCAGGTGCCGTTCCATCGCCGCCAGCGCTTCCTCGCCCGACGCCTTCAGCGCGTCGAGGTGGGCGCGGCGCGGATGGTCCGGCGGCAGGAACTTGCGGATGAAACGCGACACCGCGATGTACGGCTCGTGGCTGTACTGCTCGAAGAACATCCACTGCAGCGTCTTCGCGCGATCCCACGGATCGTCGGGCAGGAGGGGTGTGCCCTGCGCGAGGAAGTTCAGGATCGCGTTCGACTCGGACATCGTGCGGCCGTCGGCCAGCCGCATCACCGGCACCTTGCCGCGATCGTTCATCGCCAGGAATTCGGGCGACAGGTTCTCGCCGCGGGTGACGTCGATCTCTTCCCAGTCGTACTCGCGACCGAGTTGTGCCATCAACAGTTGCAGCTTGTAGCAGTTGCCCGACGACGACATGCCGTACAGCGTGATCATGCGAGGCGCTCCCGGTTGACGCGCCATTCCTCGCGGCTCTGGCCCCAGACATCGATCGCGTGCGCGTCCAGCGGCGGCGGCAACCGGCCCGGGCCGCGGTTGCGGGATCCCAGCCGTCGTGCGACCGCCTGCGATGCGGCGTTCTCGGGGGCGATGCAGTGGATCACCTCGTCCCAGCCCAGCGCGTCGAAGGCCCAGTCGATGGCGGCGGCGCAAGCCTCGGTGCAGTAGCCCTTGCCGCGCGCATCCTGGTGGAACGCATAGCCCACTTCCGTGCCGGGCCAGCCGTCCGGCTGCCACGGCCCGGCTTGGCCGACCCACTGGCCGCTGGCCTTCTCGATCACCGAGAACATGCCGAAGCCCTGCAGCAGCCACGCGCCCGGCATCTGCAGGAACCGCCGCCACGCGTCGCCGCGGGCGTGCGGGCCGCCGATGATCCGCGACGAGTCGTGCGCGAAGAATCCGGCATAGCGGTCGAAGTCCTCGACCCGCGGGACGCGCAGGATCAGGCGTTCGGTCTCGAGCACCGGCATGTCCATGCGCATCGCGCCCCCGCGCCGGTCAAAACGCGTTGATGCCGGTCAGCTCGCGGCCGACCACGAGCTGGTGCACGGTTTCCGTGCCTTCGTAGGTGATGACCGACTCGAGGTTGAGCGCGTGGCGGATCGGGCAGTGCTCGGTGGTGATGCCGGCGCCGCCGAGCAGGTCGCGCGCCTCGCGGGCGATGTCGATCGCCATGCGCACGTTGTTCCATTTCGCCAGCGACACCTGCGTCGGCTGCATGTTCCCGGCGTCCTTCAGGCGGCCGAGCTGCAGCGACAGCAGCTGCGCGGTGGTGATGCGGCGGGCCATGTCCGCCAGCTTGAGCTGCACGGCCTGGTTGGCGGCCACCGGGCGGTCGAACAGGATGCGCTCCTTGGTGTACTTCAGCGCTTCGTCGAGGCAGGCGATGGCGGCGCCGATCGGGCCCCAGGTGATGCCGTAGCGGGCCTGCGTGAGGCAGCCCAGCGGGCCCTTCAGGCCCTTCACGTTCGGCAGGCGGTTGGCGTCCGGCACGCGCACGTTGTCGAAGAACAGCGCGCTGGTGACGGACGCGCGGAGGCTCATCTTGTGCTTGATTTCCTGGGCGGTGAAGCCCGGCATGCCCTTCTCCAGCAGGAACCCCTGGATGCCGTCGTCGGTCATCGCCCAGACGATGGCGACATCGGCGAGGTTGCCGTTGGTGATCCACATCTTCGAGCCGTTGATCACCCAGTCGCCGCCGTCGCGCACGGCGCGGGTCTTCATGTTCGCCGGATCGGAGCCGCCGTGCGGTTCGGTCAGGCCGAAGCAGCCGATGACCTTGCCCGCGGCCATGTGGGGCAGCCAGCGCATGCGCTGCTCTTCCGAGCCGTAGGCGTAGATCGGGTACATGCACAGCGAGGACTGCACGCTGACGAAGCTGCGGATGCCGGAATCGCCGCGCTCCAGTTCCTGGCAGATCAGGCCGTAGCTGACGCCGTTGAGGCCGGCGCAACCGTACTGCTCCGGCAGCGAGGAACCGAGCAGGCCGAGTTCGGCGATCTCCGGGACCAGTTCCTTCGGGAAGCGGCCTTCGTCGAAGGCCTTGCCGATGATCGGCAGCACGCGCTCGTCGGTGAAACGGGCGACCGTGTCCTGGACGGCGCGCTCTTCTTCGCTGAGCAGGGAGCGGACGTCGTAGAGATCGTAGGGATGCAGGGCCATGGCGTCGGTGTCGTGGGCGGGCAAAACGCAATTGTACGGGGGCAACCTGCGCAATCGATACCTGCGAAGCGGAAGGACCGTGTCGGCGAAACGCCGACTTCGGGCGCCAACCCGGCGATTTCGCCAGACCCCGCAAAAGCGGCGGGGCCGGATCGCTCCGGCCCCGCCTGGCGCGATCGTCCGAGGGGTCGATCGCGATGCCTGCAGAGTGCGTCAGCCGCGGCCCGGGGCCCCGGCCGTGGCGACCGAAGTCACCACCTGCCCATCGACGATCGGCAGGCGGTCGCCCGGCTTGTCGTCCATGCGCAGGTGCTGCTCGGTGCCGCGATAACGGTAGGTCACGTCGTAGCCAACGACGTCGGTGCGGTCGCCCAGCGGGATGCGGCTGCCGGGCTTGCGGTCGGTGCGCATCGTGCCGGTGCTGCCGTCCGGATTGCGGTAGGTCACGTTCCAGGCGACGGTGCGGCTCTTGCTGGACGTGTCGGATACGGTGTGGCACTGACGTTCGGTGCGGGTCACGACCTTGCCGCCGACGTGGCGCTTGTCGATCTCGTGGCCGGCGAAGCCGCCGCCGACGGCACCGGCCACGGTCGCCAGCTTGCGACCGTCGCCCTTGCCGACCTGGTTGCCGACGAGACCGCCGATCAGGGCGCCGGCGACCGTACCGCCGACGTTGCCGTCGCGTTCCGGCAGGCGCTGCTGCACGGCCACGTCCTCGCAGACTTCGCGCGGCGCGCTGGCGGGGGTGGTCTCGCGGATCGGGTCGGTGCCGATCACCGTCGCGTACTGCGGCGAGCGTTCGGTCACCGGCTTCACCGCGACCACGTCGGCGTATTCGAGGCCGCCCGCGGCCGGGATGCGGTTGTCGTCCAGCGGATGATCGTCGGCGGCGAGCGAAGCCGGACGGGCGAGGTCGGTCGGCGTGACGAAGGCGTCCGCCTGCGCCGGCGCACGGTTGCCGAGATAGGCGGCGGTGGCGACACCGCCGAGGAGCAGCGCGCCGATGGCGACGGCGATGGTGGTCTTCTGCTGGTTCATGCGGTCCTCCTCAGGAATGGGATTCGGTGGATTCCCCCGCTCGAGGCGGATTGCAGCATCGGAAAGCTGAACCCGGCCCGATCCCGGCCGCCGACGCGTGACGAAACCCTGAATCGCGTCCCGAAAGCGGCAGGCAGCGTGATAGCGTTCGCGCATTCGCACCTCTCCGGAGTCGTTGCCGTGGCCAATCCGCTCGTCGCCCCGATCCTCGGCTTCCTGGGCCGCCTGAGTTTCCCGCGCCTGTTCGTCATCGCCGCGACCCTGTGGGCGATCGACATGGTGATTCCCGATTTCATTCCCTTCATCGACGAACTGCTGCTGGGCATCGGCACGCTGCTGCTGGCCAGCCTGCGCAAGCGCCGCGCGCCCGAAGTGCAGTCGACCAAGCCGCCGATCGAAGGCCAGCGCAGTTCCTGACCGCGCATGCTGCTCGACAGCCACGCGCATCTCGCCGCGCCCGAATTCGACGGCGACCGCGACGCGGTCCTCGCCCGCGCGCGCGCCGCGGGCGTGGCCCGGCAGATCGTGCCGGCGGTGAACGCCGCCGGCTGGCCGAAGCTGCGTGAGCTGTGCGCGAACGAGGCCGGCCTGCTGCCGGCCTACGGCCTGCATCCGATGTACCTCGACGAGCACCGCGACGCCGACCTCGTCGCATTGCGCGACTGGATCGAACGCGAGCGCCCGGTCGCCGTCGGCGAATGCGGCCTCGACTTCTTCGTCGAGGGGCTCGATCCCGCGCGGCAGGCACGCTTCTTCGACGGGCAACTGCGGCTGGCGCGCGATTTCGAGCTGCCGGTCGTGGTGCATGCGCGGCGCGCGGTCGACGCGGTGCTGGCGGCCATCCGCCGCTTCGGTCCGCTGCGCGGCGTGATCCACAGTTATCCGGGCAGCGCCGACCAGGCGAAGCGGTTGTTCGATCTGGGCTTTCTCGTCGGCATCGGCGGGCCGGTCACCTACGAGCGCGCGAACCGCCTGCGCACGCTGGCGGCGACGCTGCCGATCGAATGCCTGCTGCTGGAGACGGACGCGCCCGACCAGCCCGACAGCGACCATCGCGGGCAACGCAACGAGCCGGCGCGGCTGGTGCGCGTGCTCGACACCGTCGCGGCACTGCGCGGCATCGCGCCCGCCGAAGTCGCCGCGGCCACGACGGCGAATGCGGAGCGGCTGTTCCGCCTGCAACCGCATCGGTAGAGCGGGCTTCAGCCCGCTGCCGACCCATGCCGGGACATCAGGAAGCGAGCTGAAGCCCGCTCTACCAGACAAGGATCACGGCGACGGCGCTGTCCGCTTCGGCTTCAGCAGCATCTCCAGCGCCTTGCCGGCGGCGGCGAACGCGAAGGCGCCGGTGATGTGCGTGGCGGCACCGAGTCCCGCGCCGCAGTCGAGTTTCAGCGCGGCATCGGCGCCGAGTTGCGGACGCAGGCCGCAGACGCTGCCGTCGGCCTGCGGATAGCGGACGTTCTCCAGCGAATAGATCGCGGGCACGCCGAAATAGCGCTGCGCGTTCTTCGGGAAGTTGAACTCCGCGCGCAGCTTCTTGCGGATCAGCGCGAGCATCGCGTCGTGCTCGGTGCGCGAGAGATCGCGCACGCGCTCCAGCGTGGGATCGAGCCGGCCGCCGGCGGCGCCGACCGTGACGATCGGCAGCTTGCGCCGGCGGCACCAGGCGATCGCCTCGACCTTCGTGCGGAAGCTGTCGCAGGCGTCGATCACCAGATCGTGGCCGGTGCCCAGCAAGGCTTCGAGGTTCGACGGCGTCAGGAAACTCGCGATCGCCTCGACCTCGATCGCCGGGTTGATCGCGCGGCAGCGTTCGGCCATCGCCTCGGCCTTGCCGCGGCCGTACTGTCCTTCCAGCGCCGGCAACTGCCGGTTGGTGTTGGAGACGCAGAGGTCGTCGGCGTCGATCAGCACCAGCCGGCCCACGCCGCTGCGCGCGAGCGCTTCGACCACCCAGGAGCCGACGCCGCCCAGGCCGACGACGGCGACGCGGCTGCGCGCGAACGTCGCGAGCGCGCCGCGGCCGTAGAGCCGATCGATGCCGGCGAAGCGATCGGTCCAGTCCGCGCCGAGGGCGTCGGCGGGCGTTTCCGTGCGGATGTGCGGGGCGTCGGTGGTCATCGCGACAGTGTACCGGCCCGGCACGCGGCGACGCCCGTCGTGCTATGTTTTCGACATCCGTCACGGAGACGCCCATGTCGACCACGCCCGATCCGGCCAAGCCCAAATCCTCGGCCTTCAGCCGCTATTTCTTCGTCTTCCTGCTCGGCCTCGCCGTCGGCGCGATCGCCGTGGTGATGCTGATGCGGACCTGGCAGCAGCGCCGCGACCACTTCCCGGAAAGCGTGATGTTCGTGCAGGAATGGCACATGAAACAGCTCGGCGAGAAGGCGGCCGCGAACCGCTGCAACGCCACCGACATCATCCCGCACCTCAAGGGCCTGCGGACGATGGCCGATGACCTGGAACGCGCCTTCCCCGGCGATGCCGACGACGAGCGCTTCACGAAGCAGGCCAGCGGCATGCGCGCCACGCTCGACGCCGCGCTGGCGTCGCCGCCGATCAACTGCGAAGGCGTGAACGCGGTCGCGGCCAGGATCGGCGAAAGCTGCAAGGGCTGCCACCAGGATTTCCGCTGACACGACGCGCGCGGCGGGCCGTCCGCAGGCCCGCCGCACCTCGCCCGCAGGCTGCTGCAGGGCAACGTGCACGACGGGCGGAAAGCCCCGTATGATCGGATCGCCCGCAGACCGCGGGCTTTTTCCAATCCGGGGATACAAGGAATGAAGCTCAACGCTATCGGTACGCTCGGCGCCACCACCGCACTCGTCGCGGGCATCGCCGCGGCCTTCGGTTCCACCGCGGCCACGCCGGCCGTCCAGACCTCCAATCCGCTGCGCGTCGGCATGCTCTCGCTCGGCGACGGCATCGTCGAAGTCACCGTCACCAACACCAGCCGCAAGACCGTGCGCGTCCCGAAGTGGGAACTGCCGTCGGTGATGGCCGAGTCGAACCTGTTCTCGATCAGCCGCGACGGCGTCGAAGTCCGCTACGAAGGCCGCATGGTCAAGCGCGGCCTGCCGACCGCCGCCGACTTCGTGGTGCTGCAGCCCGGCCGCGCGATGAAGCGCACCGTCGACCTGGGCGCGGCCTACGACCTCTCGCAGGGCGGCGACTACACCGTGACCTTCGCCGCGCCGATGCAGCACGCCTCGCTGTCGGGCGGCACCATGCTGAAGCAGGCCAACGGCCAGCCGCTGCTCACGCAGAGCGCGCCGCTGCGCATCTGGGTGGACAACGGCCAGCAGACGCCGGCCCAGCGCATGGGCTTCTCGACCAAGGCCAAGCCGGTGCAGGGCGCCGTGGTCAACGGCGTGAACTACGTCGGCTGCACCAGCACCCAGCAGAGCGGCGCGGGCACCGCGGTTAACTCGGCCCGCGTGTACTCCGAGAACGCCAAGGGCTACCTCAACGCCGGCACCACCGGTGCGCGCTACACCACGTGGTTCGGCGCCTACACCTCCAGCCGCTACGCCACCGCCAAGCAGCACTACGTGGCGATCGACTCGGCCATCGACCAGAACGCCGGCCAGGTGACGATCAACTGCGGTTGCAACCAGAGCTACTACGCCTACGTCTATCCGACCCAGCCGTACCAGATCTACGTCTGCAAGGCGTTCTGGAGCGCGCCGAACACGGGCACGGATTCGAAGGCCGGCACGCTGATCCACGAGATGAGCCACTTCAACGTCGTCGCCGCCACGGACGACTGGGCCTACGGCCAGTCCGCGGCGAAGAGCCTGGCGACGAGCAACCCGACGAAGGCGCTCGACAACGCCGACAACCACGAGTACTTCGCCGAGAACACCCCGGCGCAGAACTGATCGGCCCGCTTCTCCGCTGCATCGAACGGCCCGCTTCGGCGGGCCGTTTCCTTTCCGGGCGCGGCACACGCCAATCGGGTTCTCCGCCGAGGGTCACTTCGGGGTCATCCCCCGCATCCGCCGACATGCCATGATGCGGCCGCCGCGGCCCTTCGTTCCCGCGGACCGGACGCCCGATGGACCCGCAGATCCTGTTCTACGTGCTCGCCGCGGCCCTGATCCTGCTGGGCCTGATCGGCGTCGTGCTGCCGGCCCTGCCGGGCCTGCCGCTGGTCTACGCGGGCATGCTGCTGGCCGCGTGGGCCGACGGGTTCGAACGCATCGGGACGTGGACGCTGGTCGCGCTGGGCCTGCTGACCGCGCTGTCGCTGGCGGTCGATCTCGCCGCCACCGCGATGGGCGCGAAACGCGTCGGCGCGAGCCGGCTGGCGCTGCTGGGCGCGGCCATCGGCACCGTCGTCGGCCTGTTCTTCAGCCTGGTCGGCGTGTTCGTCGCGCCATTCGTCGGCGCGGTGATCGGCGAACTGATCCACCACCGCAAGCTCGCCGGTGCCGATCTCGGCCACGCGACGAAGGTCGGCCTCGGCACCTGGCTGGGCATCCTGTTCGGCGTGGTGCTGAAACTCGCGCTCGCCTTCGCCATGATCGGGCTGTTCCTGATCGCCTGGTTCTTCTGACGTCCTTCTGACGCTCCTCTGACGCTCTCCTGACGCCCTTCTCCCGACCCTCGCCACCGCACGATGCAAAGCTCCGACCCGACCGCCGCCCTCGCCGCCCTGCTCACGCCCGCCAAGACCGCGCCCGCGGACAAGACGCCAGCACCGCCGCAGTGCACGTTCGACGGCCTGCACGACTGCGCGCGGGCGATGGTCGAATACGCGAACCACTCGCTGCTGCGGCTGATCGAACGCATCCCGCAACTGGTGCTCGCGGTGCTGGTGGTGCTGTTCGCGACGTGGTTCTCGCGCTTCGTGAGCAAGCGCATGCACCTGCTGCACCTGCGTTCCAGCAATCCGTACATGGACGGCCTCGTGCGCACCGTCGTGCGCACCGCGATCATGCTGGTCGCGATCGTCATCGCGCTGGACCTGATCGGGCTGACCGCGGTCGTCGGTGCGGTGCTGGGGTCGGCCGGCGTCGTCGGCCTGGTGCTCGGCTTCGCGTTCCGCGACATCGCGGAAAACTACATCGCCGGCATCCTGCTCAGCGTGCGCCGGCCGTTCGAGCCGGGCGACACCGTCAACATCGACGGTCGCGAGGGCAAGGTGATCTCGGTGAATTCGCGCGCCACGGTGCTGATGACCTTCGACGGCAACCACCTGCAGATCCCGAACAACCTCGTGTTCAAGTCGGTGATCCTCAACTACAGCCGCAACCCGAAGCGCCGCTTCGAATTCACGATGGCGATCGACGGCAGCCAGTCGATCCGGGAGTCGCAGACGCTGGCGATGGCGGCGATCGCCGGCGTCGACGGCGTGATCGAGGAGCCCGCACCGTCGTGGCAGGTGGTCGAGAACGGCGCCAACGGGATCGTGCTGCGCTTCTACGGCTGGATCGACCAGCGCCAGAGCGATCTGGCGAAGACCCGCAGCGAGGCGATGCGCAGCACCAAGGCGGCGTTCGCGCACGCCGGCATCGAAGGGCCGCGGGCGGTGCAGTACATCGCCCGGCGGCGCGAGCGGCGACCGCCGGTGCCCGAGTCCGAGCACAACGGCGGCAGCGACACGTCGGTCAACCGCGAGATCGACGCGCAGGTCGCCGCGGCCCGCGCCGACGCCACCGGCCAGAACCTGCTGCAACCCGACGGCCGGAAGCCGTGATCGCCGCGAGGACGCCCGCATGCGCCCGATCCGCCCGCTCATCGTCGTGGTCATGATCCTGATGGCGGCCGCACCGTTCGCGTTCGTCGTCGCGGCCGTGCTGTCGCCGCTGTGGTCGTGGATCGAAGCCGCCACCGGGCTGGAGTCGATGGGGCATTCCGGGCCGGCGGCGTGGTGCTACTGCGCGACCTGGGTCGCCCTGTCGGCGCTCGGCCTGTGGCTGTGGCGCAGGGGCGCGCGCGGCCGGCCCACGCGCGTGCCGCCGGAAACCGGCGAAGCGCGGCAGCCGGGACGTTGATCGGCCTGCCGGCGTGACGGATCATGGCGGCTCCCGCACTGCCCGGACTCCGTGATGCGCCCGATCGTCCGTCTCTGGCCGGCCCTGCTCTGCGCCTGCGTCGCCGTCGCATCGGCCGCGCCTTCATCGAAGATCGATGCCGCGGCGCGTGCACGCCTCGTCGGCACCCATCGCCTCTCGCTGCAGTGGATCAGCTGGGGCGAACTGGCCGACGCGGGACGGGTGATCGTCAGCGATCGCGGCGGCACGCTCTCGATCCGCGGTGAGCAGACCGGCCGCGACGACAGCGCCGGCGACTACGTCCGCATCGACGGCCGCATCGTCGCCGCCACCGGCAGCGGATTCACCTTCGAGGGCGATGTCCTCACCCGCGTCTCGCACATCGCCGGCGGGGAGGAATGCCGTCGCCACGGCACCTTCCATTTCGCGACCACGCTGGGCCGCAAGTACTGGCGCCTGCAGGAAATGGACAACCCCTGCGACAGCGCGACCGACTACGTCGACATCTACTTCCGCGGGATCTGATCGCGCACTCCGCGCTGGATGTCGGCATCCGCACCGGTGCCGCCGAGGCGCCCGTCGCGTCCCGGCGTGAAGACGACGAAGCCGCGGCCGTCGGCATCCACCCGGTAGAAGATCGCGCGTCCCCACGGATCCAACCGCTGGTCCGGGTGCAGGTACGGGCCCAGTCCCGGGCCATCGGCGCGCATGAGCATGTCCAGCGAAGCCGGGAAGCGGTCCGTGTCGCTGCGGTACAGCGCGACGGCCGACGCGATCTGCTGCAGTCGCACGCGGGCCAGCGACCACCGGTCGTCGCGGCTGTATCGGGTCACATCGACGACCACCGCGCCGCTGGCGATGACGACACATGCAGCGAGCAGGATCCGGGCGT
>JBQCJG010000160.1:0-2077 GCA_051952955.1 Lysobacteraceae bacterium
CCGACCTTGTCAACGCAGGCTCGGCGTGATGCGCGGCCTCAGATACCGTTCGGTCTATCGGGCAAGCCGGAATGGAGGGGCAGGATCTACCTTGTAGGCTCGAAGCCTCGGAGCGGCCACTGCCTGGCCCCATTCCCCCGAGCGTCCCCGGGGACGATACCCGACCGGGAATCGTCGAGGTACAAGAGCGGCCTTCAGGCCGCTGCCCCTCGAGTTACCCGACAAGCGGTGGCCTGGTGTTCAACAGCCGAATGGCTGGTCAGGCCGCTCTACCAGGCGGAGGGGATCAGGCCGAGATCGCCAGCTTCTCCTGCCGGTAGCGCCAGATCGCGGCCAGCCACAGCGCGCCGGCCAGTGCGAAGGCGCAGACGAGGTAGATCGCCCACTGCTCGGTCGACGCCGCTTCGCCGCGGGTCGCCTTCACCAGCATCTGGTTCTGCGACAGGAACGGCACCGCGTACTGCCACAGGTCCTGGTCCTTCAGCGGATACGCCATCAGCGCGTAGCCGGGCAGCATCGGCATGAACATCAGCCAGACCATGTGGCTCTGCGCTTCCTTCATGCTCTTCGCGCCTGCGGAGATGAAGGTCAGCAGCGCGGTGCCGATCAGCACCAGCGGCGCCAGCACCAGCAGCATCCGCCCGATCGCCGGGAACGACACGTCCAGCGAGGCCGCCATCGCGGTGTGCGCCATCGCCGCGCTGAGCTTGAACGACAGCAGGGTCAGCACGACGCTGGCGATACCGATCAGGCCCGCCGCGGCCATCTTGCCGGTGACCAGCGTGCCGCGCGGTGCGGGCGTGGCCAGCAGCGGTTCCAGCGACTGGCGCTCGCGCTCGCCGGCGGTCACGTCCATCGTGAGGTTGGCGCCGCCCATGAACGCGAACAGGGTGAGGATCAGCGGCAGGATCACCGACATCAGCCGGCCCTGCCTGGCCTCGGGCGTGGCCACGTCGCGCTGGGTGACGGCGACCGGCGTGCCCACCAGCGGACTCACGCCGCGCGCCACCAGCCGCAGCGCGCCGACCTGGCGGCCGTAGCCTTCCAGCGCGTTGCGCAGGCGCTGCACCGGCACGTCGGTGTTGGTGCGCGTGGTGTCGGCGACGATCTCGACCTTCGCCGGCTTGCCGGCGCGCCACTGCTCGGCGAAGTCGGGCGAGATCACGAGCGCCACGTCCTCGCTCTGGTCGCGGATCGCGGCCACCAGGTCCTTGGGCGGCGTCTTCGGGTGGATGTCCAGCGTGCCGAGGAACGCGACCAGGTTCGGCGCGTACTGTGCGCCGACGACCGGGATCTCCAGCGGCTTCTCCAGCTGGGTGCTGACCCGCGATTCCATCAGCTTGCCCATGCCCAGCATCAGCAGCGGATACATCAGCGGGCCCAGCAGCAGCGCCATCAGGAACGTGCGCCGGTCGCGGACGAAGTCGCGCAGCTCCTTGCGGAACACGGCGACGAAGGTGGTGAAGGCCGAGGGTTTCATGCGTGCAGGCCCTCCTCCGAGCCGATCAGCTGGACGAAGGCGTCCTCGAGGTTGTCGTGGCCGGCGCGCGCGCGCAGTTCGTCGGGCGTGCCGTCGGCCTTCACTTCGCCGGCGGCGATCACCACGATGCGGTCGCACAGCGCGGCGACCTCCTGCATGATGTGGCTGGAGAAGATCACGCAGCGGCCCTCGGCGCGCAGCTGGCGCAGGAATTCGCGCAGGCCGCGGGTGGTCATCACGTCGAGGCCGTTGGTCGGCTCGTCCAGGATCACGTTGCGCGGATCGTGCACCAGCGCGCGCGCGATCGCGGTCTTGGTGCGCTGGCCCTGCGAGAAGCCTTCGGTGCGGCGGTCGAGGAAATCCTCCCTGCCCAGCGTCGCCGCCATCGCCGCGGTGCGTTCGGCGATCGTCTTCGCGTCCAGCCCGTGCAGTTCGCCGAAGTAGGCGATGTTCTCGCGTGCGGTCAGGCGCTTGTACACGCCGCGCGCATCGGGCAGCACGCCCAGCGCACGCCGTACCGCGACCGGGTCGCGCGCGGTATCGATGCCATCGACGGTGACGTTGCCGCGGTCGGGCGTCATCAGCGTGTACAGCATG
>JBQCJG010000161.1:0-5745 GCA_051952955.1 Lysobacteraceae bacterium
CCCGGGGGGGGGGGGGGGTCCACCTGGGGGGGGGGGTTTAGCAAAAAATGTTTTTGCCCTCAAGGAGGGGGTTTTGCTATGGGGGTTGGGGGGGGCGGCCCGGGCGGGGGGGGCCAGGCCGCGCCCTTCCGGATGAAACGCCGCCTGCCGTCACTTCTGACGCGATGCAGGCGCTTTCGCGTTCCCGAGCATGAAGCTGAAGCCCGTCGCCGTGGTGCTGCTGGCCTGCGCCGTCGTGGCGTAGGCATGGCAGCCCATGCAGCTGTTGTCCTTTCTCTGCATGAAGGTTTCCAGGACCGGGTTGACCAGGGTGGCGGTGCTGATGTCGCCGGGCTTGCCGGGCGACACCGGGACGGTGAGGGGCACCGGCGTCTTCAGATCCAGCACGGTCTTGGACCACTGCGTGTCGATCATCGCGTAGTACTGCCACGGGGACGCGGCATCTCCCTCGATGATGATCTTCTTCGCGTTGCCGTTGATGGCGGCCGCCTGCGGATCGTCGGGAAACACCTGGACGACCTGGGTCGGGTTGGTGCCCTTGGTGTTGACCGGCGTGGTGCTGCCGGGCTTGAAGAAGCTGTACGCATTGCTGCCCGTGTAGCCTGCGAGAGGCGCATTGTCGATCTGGTAGAACGTGGCCCACAGGCCGGCGTTCTTCGTGCCGCCGCTCGCGAACACGTGCAGTCCGACGAGGCCGATCGGGACGACCTTGCCGGGTCCGCTCGCAGCGGGTACATAGCCTTTTCCCATGTGGAAGCGACCCGACGCCGCTTCGGTCGCGGTCAGAACCTTCCACGCCGCCTTGACCTCGATCGAACCGGAGGGCAGGACGATGTTCGTGGTCTTCGCGAACGTCGCCTGCTGATCGGCGTTGTACAGCCGGTACTTCGTGATGTAGTCGTACTGGGTCTTGTTGAGGGCGATGTCGTAATAGACCGGATTGCCCTGCTGGTCGTAGAGGACATTGCCGTCCGCCTGCTCGATTTCGTCCAGCGGGATGTCGGTCGCGCCGTAGGTCGGGATCGTGGCGCGCAGCCTGGCGACTGCGGGCGACACCTTCGAGGTGCGCGTCAGCACACGCATGGCGCCGGAGGCGACAGTGCCCTTGAGTGCGTCGGGCACGCCGGCGGCGGTTGCCATGGACGTGTTCCACGGCTGCGGCGTCGCACCGTTCGGCAGGAAGACCTGATCCGCCGTCAGGAAGCTCTCCCACACCGTGACCCCCGGCGCACCGAACTTCGCAGAGGTATCCGGCACCCCGCGCTGACCGGCCTTCGCGGGCCAGTTGAGGTAGATGAAGGTCTGCCACATCGCGCAGTCCGCACCGGGGTTGGTGAACTCCGCATTCGAGAATTTCGGGATCGGCGCGAGCTGGACGCCGATCGGATTCAGCCCGCCGCACGGAAAGGAAGGCGGCTTCGGCGGCGCCGCCTTCGCGCTCTTCCCGAGCGCGGAACCGGGCCCGATGGCGGCGACGAGGCCGACGCCGAGACCCAGCGTGGCGATGGCGGCACCAACGCGACGCGCGGTGCTGTTGCGGGCAATGCTTTGCATGGCGTGACTCCTTGTGTGGTGGCGAACGGGACCTCGACGCTGACGCTCATCCGCAACGAGGCGCGTCGCCTCGTCGCAGTCAGTCAGTCGGGCGGGCTCTGGCCCGCCATGGCACTGCAAGCGCTTCCTCTCGTTGCGAAAAAACGGATCGATGTGCGATGCGCGCATCCTGTCCGGCGAGCTTGAGTCCACCTCGCGACGCTCGCGCGATCTGGATTTCCCCCATGAATTCCCCCGACCAGCTTCACGCCCCGCTCATGGCGGGTCAAGACCCGCCTTACGACAGCAACGATCCGCAGGGCAGGTTCATACCATCTGGCGAATCTGGAAACGGCAGCTGCCGTAGGGCCGGGTCTTGACCCGCCGTGCGGGGTGCGACAGCAACGTTTCGGATTGCCAACCCGTCTTACGGATTTTCTCGGCTGTAGCGGCAAGGATCCATCCTGCGAGTTTTCACAGGTCGGAGCACATCGCCGGATTAGACCGCACCAAGTCTTCGACCTGCTTCAGCATCGTGTCGCAGGCGGGGATCACCTCTGCCTTCTTCTTGCGGAGCGGCCCGAATTCGCCCTGGCTCCCCCCATGAACGCGCATCAGGACGGCGGCATATTCGGCTGAAAAGGCCGGGCAGGACTTGGTCAGTTGCTGCCACAGGACGCCTTCGCCGACCCCATGGTTCTTCGCGTCGGACGCCTTGCAGGACACGCCTTTGCTGAATGTTTCGAGCATGCAGCCGCTCGGGTCCGCCTTGTATTGCTGGTAAAGCGCGGACAGCGTGGGGTGCTGGGTACGGGCGCCGAACGAGGTCTGGAACAGGCCCGCTTCGGCTGAATTCGCCGTAGTGAAGTCGGCGCTCAGGTCCCTGCCCACGCAATGGCGCCCGGACGATTCGCGCATGCCGAGTCCGATCAGCAGCGTGTAGGCATGGCGAAGGGTGTCGACGCCATTCGTCGCATTCGACATGCCGACTGCGGCGAATTTCGATTCGTACCACGTGAGCGCGTCCTTCTTGTTCGCCACGGGCCCTGTGGCAGCTCTCGCCGATGACACCACCGCGACGTCGGCGCGTTCCGGCTGGCAGACCGCACGGGCATAGACCAATGCCATGCCCCGCATGTAGGCCTTGGGTGCGCGGCCGCGATCCGCCCAGTCCACACGGGCGCACGACGACGCTTCCGCGATTGCGCCTATCCGGTCGATGGTCGATTGCGAGCGTGCAATCGACGGCATGGAGGCAAGGAAAATCCCGGCGCAGGCCAGGGATGGCATGACATGCATTGTGGCCTTCATCGTGTCCTTCCTTGTGCTTCAGCAAACGATGATTGAAAGGGAAGCGGCGCCGTACGCATTCGACGCTGCGTTCACTGTGTCTTACATCGATGGTGCTTCCTGAATGCGTGCTTCAATGCCTCGCTTTCAATCTTGTCCCGCGACGTGTCTGCCCGAGAAGTCGTGCGCCATCGGCCCGTTGTGCGGATGATCCTCAATCTTCCTCATGCCTCGGCCTGTAACTATCCACCAGCTTCGCCTGCACCTGCGGGGGCACGGGCTCGTAGTGGCTGAAATCCAGTGAGTAGCGCCCGCGCCCCGCAGTGATGGACTTCAACTCCGCTGCATACCCTTCCAGTTCCGACAGCGGGACCTGGGCCTTCACCACGATCTCGCCGCCGCGCAGCGTGTCGGTGCCGCTGATGCGGGCGCGTTTCGACGACAGGCCGCCGCTGATGTCGCCCATGTGCGCTTCGGGTGCGGCGACCTCGAGGTCGACGATCGGTTCCAGCACCTGCGGGCGGGCCTTGAGGATGGCGTCGAGGAAGGCCTTCTTGCCGGCGGCGATGAACGCGACTTCCTTGCTGTCGACCGGATGGTGCTTGCCGTCGTAGACGATCACGCGCACGTCCTGCATCGGGTAGCCGGCGACGGCGCCGCCGGCGAGCACCTGGCGCACGCCTTTCTCGACCGCGGGCAGGAACTGGCCGGGGATGGTGCCGCCCTTCACTTCGTCGACGAACTCGAAGCCGCCGCCGCGGGGCAGGGGTTCGATGCGCAGGAACACTTCGCCGAACTGGCCGGCGCCGCCGGTCTGCTTCTTGTGGCGATGGTGGCCTTCGGCGTTCGAGGCGATCGTCTCGCGGAACGCGATGCGCGGCGGACGCGTCTTCACCTCGACGCCGAAGCGGTCCTTCAGCCGCTGCAGGTGGATCCGCAGGTGCAGGTCGGACAGGCCACGGACCACGGTCTCGTTGGTCTCGACCTCGTGCTCGACGTGGAAGCACGGATCCTCCTCGGCCAGCTTGTGCAGCGCGATCGCGAGCTTCTGTTCGTGGCCCTTGCTCGCCGCCTCGACCGCGAGGCCGAACATCGGCTTCGGGAAATCCAGCGGCGCGAGGTGGATCTGGTCCTCGTCGTGGCTGTCGTGCAGCACGGCGTCGAAGTGCAGCTCGTCGACCTTCGCGACGGCGGCGATGTCGCCGGGGATGGCGTGCTCGACCTCGACGTGGTCCTTGCCCTTCAGCTTGAACAGGTGGCCGACCTTGAACGGCTTGTGGCCGTCGTCGACGAACAGCTGCGTGTCCTTCCTGACCGTGCCCTGGTAGACGCGGAAGATGCCGAGCTTGCCGACGAAGGGGTCGTTGACGATGCGGAACACGTCGGCGATGACGTGCGCGGCGGGATCGGGCGTGGCCGCGATCGGCTCGGCGGCGTCGCCGGTGCCCTTCACGAACGGCGGCGGGTTGGCTTCGCCCGGATGCGGGAACAGTTTCTCGGCGATGTCGAGCAGTTCCTTCACGCCGGCGCCGCTGCGCGCGGACACGAAGCACACGGGCACGAGGTGGCCTTCGCGCAGGCACTGCTCGAACGCGTCGTGCAGTTCCTGGCCGGCGAGGCCTTCCTCGCCGACTTCGAGGAAGTGGTCCATCACCTGCTCGTTGATCTCGACCACCTGGTCGATGATGCGCTGGTGCCAGTCGGCGACGGGGCCGAGGTCGCTGTCGCCCGTGGGCGTGCCGAAGCAGTCGACGACGGCGCTGCCGGCGTTCGCGGGCAGGTTGAGCGGCAGCACTTCGTTGCCGAAGGTCTCGCGCCGGTCGTCGAGCAGGGCGCGGAGGTCGGCGCCGTCGTGGTCGATCTTGTTGACGACGAGGACGCGGCAGAGCCGGCGGGCCTGCGCGTATTCCATCATCCGTCGGGTGCCGTAACCGATGCCGGCGTCGGCATCGACCACCACGGCGACGGTCTCCACCGCCGCGAGCGCGGACAGCGTGGGGCCGCGGAAATCGGGATAGCCGGGGGTATCGATCAGGTTGACGTGGATGCCTGAGTGATCGGTGCTGGCGATGGCGGCGTCGATGGAGTGGCCGCGTTCCTTCTCGATCGGATCGAAGTCGGACACCGTGGTGCCGCGTTCGATCGTGCCTGCCGTCTGGAGGGCGCCGCCGGCATGCAGCAGGGCTTCGAAGAGCGTGGTTTTGCCGGCGCCGGGGTGGCCTGCCAGGGCCACGTTGCGGATCTGTGCTGTGCTGTAGGACATGAGCGACGCTCCTTTCGCGAAGGCGGTGAAGGAATGCCGTCATGGCTGTCCGCGGTGGGAGCCCGGCCTTCCGAGCGGTGCTCGGCGGGCGGTCATGGCGGGGCGCCTGTGGGGGCGCCCGCCCAGCATCGGAAGTTCGTCGATGCGGGTCAAGCCGCACCGCGGCACGGTCGCGGCGCGGAATCGATCGACCTGGATCGACCTTACTCGATCTCGATCGACGCGGCCGATGCGGGCCGCGTCGACCGGTTCGCAACGATGCGGCCGCCTGGACTCAGGCGACGCGCACCTCCAGCGCGATCGGCACCGCGGCCAGTGCGCGCGACACCGGGCAGTCGGTCTTGGCCTGCGCGGCCAGCGCCTGCACCTCGGCCTCGGCCAGGCCGGGCACCGCGGCGTCGACGGACAGGCGGATGCCGGTGATCGCGAAGTGCCCGTCGATCTTGTCCATCTCGACGCGCGCCGACACGTCCAGCCGTTCCGGCGGATGGCCGGCGCCGGCGAGCATGAAGCTCAGCGCCATCGCGTAGCAGCCGGCGTGCGCCGCGGCGATGAGTTCCTCGGGATTGGTGCCGGCCTTGCCTGCCTCGGACTCTAAGCGGGTGTTGAACGATTAGGGCTGGTCGTCGAAGACGCCGATCTGGGTCCTGAGGCTGCCC
>JBQCJG010000162.1:0-3876 GCA_051952955.1 Lysobacteraceae bacterium
TTGGCGTTGAACACGCCGAGGTTGAGCGTGCCGTTGATGGTGTCCAGCGTGCCGGCGTCGAAGGCGTGCAGCCGCGGGTTGAGCGTCATCGCGGTGCCGCCGGTGTCGCGCAGGATCACGTCCTTGATGACGATCGGGTTCGGCGTGCTGAGGTTGAAGTTCACCGTGGTGAACGTCGCGCCGATGTGGAACAGCACGCCGCCCGGCGCCTGCCCCGGCGCACCGACGCAGCTGCCGCCGTTGGGCGCGCTCCAGCGCAGCGTGTACGGGTAGTAGGTGCTGCCCTGGAACGTCTGCGCGCCGCCGGTGGGACCGATGACGGTGGGGTTGAGCCACGGGCTGTTGCAGCCGGCGTACGACCATGCGACCACCGGCGGCGTGGTCGACGGATACAGGATGGTCATGTCGAGGCTGTACGCCGCGGCCGCATTCGGGTTCACCAGGTCCCAGTTCCACATCGTCTGCAGCGACAGGCCGACGTTCGCCGCGAGCGTGGAGAATTCGCCGTCGCTGAAATGGCGGCGATAGCCGGCGCGGTCTTCCGCGGTGAGGCTGCCGCCGGCCGGCATCACGTGGTGCTTGTAGGTGTCCTCGCCGGCGGCGACGGTGGTGTTGTGCGCGAGGCCGTAGTTGTGGCCGGCCTCGTGCGCGGCGGTGCCGCCGATCGAGTTCGCCCAGCGGTCGAGCGTGGAGTTGGCGCCGTTGAGCGCGCCGCCCGGGCCGCCGGTCCAGTCCTGGTAGGTCTTGCCCCAGACGTAGGCGTAGTCGACGGCGATCGAGTCGCCGGTGTCCACGTTCTGCGCCAGGCCGAACAGGCCGTCGGTGATGTCGGACTTCGTCGTCACCGCGACCGTGTTGCGACGCGCGAACGTGGTCGGCGGCAGCGTCGAGGTCGGGATCACCTGCACGTTGAACTCGCAGTAGTCGAGTTCGACGACATGGGTCACGGCATCGCGCAGGGCGGTGGTGGTGCCGGTGTAGCTCGGCAGGTCGGCCGCACTGAACGGTGCCGCCGGATTGGTCACCGACCCGGCGGAGAACCCGAACGAGGGATACGCCAGCGGCGCGGTGGGATACACGAGGTAGAGCTTGTTCGCCTTGTTGCCCGGGTTGTAGGCGACGCAGGTCGCGGCCTGCGCGGTGGCGCCGACGGACAGCAGGGCGAGCGCGAGGAGACTGCGGCGCAGCGTCCGGCTGCGGCGGCGAGCGTGGTTCGTGTCTTTCATGACAAGCCTCTCCATAGCATGTGCGAATGGAACGTCGGCCAGCCGCTCGGCCGATGCCGACGACGTGGCGACGTACGACGCGCCGTGTTCCGATTCCTTCGGCAGCGACGCCGTACCCCGCCCGCGCATCTTCATCACAGGCGATGGAAATTGAAAGCGCACGCGCGACCGGGATCGCGGTTTCGGGCTGTTTGCACGGGCTCGGCGCGGGCGCTGCCGGCGCGCGATCGATCGATTCGATGAGGTTCGTGCGTTCGATCAGCCGCGCATGGCGTACAGGCCGAGCAATCCCGCGGCGATCACGCACCCGCCGAGCACGCGCAGGCGCGTCGGCGGCATCGACAGCAGGTGTTCGGCGGTGCGCCGCCACGCACCCGGGAAGGCGAACAGCAGCAGGCCTTCGATCACGGCGGCGAGCGACAGCGCGGTCCAGAGGTCGGTCATGGCGGAGTCGACGACATGCTCAGCATCCACACAAGACAACGGCGAGGCATGCCATGCCTCGCCGTCGAGTGGATCGAATGCCGCGGATCACCGATCGCTGCGCATGTACTGCAGGAACGGATCGTCCTTGTCGAGCACGATCACCGCCTGGCCGTCCTTGAACGACTCGCGGTAGGCCTCGAGGCTGCGCTGGAAGGCGTAGAACGCCGGATCTGCACCGGCCGCGGTGCCGTAGAGGCGCGCGGCCTCGGCATCGCCTTCGCCGCGCAGCTTCTGCGCGTCGCGTTCGGCCTCGGCGAGGATCACCGCCTGGTCGCGATCGGCGCGGGCGCGGATCTCGTTGGCCTGCTCGGCGCCTTCGGCGCGCAGCTGGCTGGCGACCTGGTGGCGCTGCGCGCGCATGCGGTTGTAGACGTCGCCGATGACCTTGCTGTCGGTCGGCAGGTCGATCTGCTTGATCCGCAGGTCGATGATCCGCACGCCCAGCGTGGCCGCGCCCTTGTTGATCGTCGACAGCTGCGTGCCGGCGAAGGTGCTGCGCTCGCCCGACACCACCTGCGACAGCGTGCGGGTGTTGATCTCGCTGCGCAGCGCGTCCTTGATCATCGGCTTGAGGCGGACCACCGCGGCGTCCTCGTCGCCGGCGGTGGCGCGGTAGAACGCGCGGGTGTCGCGGATCTGCCAGATCACGAAGTAGTCGACGCTCACGTCCTTGCGTTCGGAGGTGAGGTAGCGGTCGGGTTCGTCCGGCAGCACCTGCGGGCGGGCGTCGTAGATGCGCGCGCTCTCCAGCAGCGGCACCTTGAAGTGCAGGCCGGGGCCGAGGTCGCTGCGCACGACCTTGCCGAGGTTCAGCACGATCGCGGTGTGGCCTTCGGGGACGGTGAAGGTCGTGGTCAGCAGCAGGAACAGCGCGGCGAGCGCGGCGGGGACCCAGAGCGAGGGTTTCATCGGCTGTCTCCTTCGCGATCGGTGCCGCGGGGCTTGCGCACGTCGTCGTCCGGCGTGGCGGTGACCATCGGCGCGACCATCTCCGGCGGCGGCGGTGCGGCGCCGGACGCGGCGGCCGGCGCCCGTGCCGGCGCGGGCGGCAGGTACAGCACCTGGCGGCTGTCGCCGCCGACCACCTTGCGGTTCTCGGCCAGCACCTGCTGCACGGTCTCCAGCCACAGGCGCTTGCGGGTGACGTCGGGCGCACCGCGATACTGCTGCAGCAGCAGGCTGAAGCGCTGCGCGTCGCCGGTGGCGCGGGCGATGGACGCGGTCTTGTAGCCTTCGGCGACGGTGCGGGTGCGCGCCGCTTCGCCGCGCGCCTCGGGCACCACCTTCGCGGCGTAGGCGCGGGCCTCGCTGATCAGGCGGTCCTTGTCCTGCTGCGCGCTGTTGACGTCGTCGAACGCGGGCTTCACTTCATCCGGCGGACGCGCGTTGGGCAGGTTGAGTTCGGTGACGACCAGACCGGTGCGGTAGGCGTCCAGCGATTTCTGCAGCCGCGCGCGGGCGGCCACGGCCAGCGCGTCGCGCGCGCCGAGCACGGTGTCCAGCGGCGAGCGGCCGACCTGTTCGCGCACCGAGCTGAGCGTCGCTTCCTTCAGCACGACTTCCGCGTCGCGGGTGCCGAACAGCGCCTGCCGGGCATCGCTGATGCGGTACTGCACGTTGAACTCGACGTTGACGATGTTCTCGTCGCTCGTGAGCACCGGCACGGTATCGCTCAGTGTCTTGATCTGGGTGGCGTTGACCTTCTCGACGGTCTCGATCGGCCACGGCAGCTTGAAGCCCGGGCCCGGCGACATGATCCGAGAGAACGCGCCGAAGCGCAGGACCACGCCGCGCTCCTGCTCGGTCACCAGCACGAAGCAGGAGAAGATCAGCCACAGCGCGATCACGACCGGCAGCCAGCGCAGCGGGCTGCCTGCACCACCGCCGCCGTCGAAGAAGCCGCGCAGCTTCGCGAACAGGTCGTTGCCGCCGCGTCCGCCGCCCCGTTTCCAGGGGTCGCGACCGCCGCCGGACGAGGAATCTCGGTTGTCGCCTTTGCCGGGGGTGTTCCAGGCCATGCCCGCTCCGAAGCCGATGTGCCCCGCAGGGATGCGGGCGCGTCCGGCAGTTTACAAGGTGTCGTCGTCCGCGCCGCGGGGCAGCAGCGGCTCCAGCGCGTCGCCGCCCGGACCGGCGGCCAGCTTCTCGGCATCGTCGCGGGCCA